>DASQVO010000591.1:0-3861 GCA_035640715.1 Streptosporangiaceae bacterium | reverse complement strand
GCGGGAAGTCCAAGACGATGACCGTATCCGCCGCTTCAAGCCGGGGCCCGGGAACGTCGTAAGGCCCGAGATCGCCGTCCATAATCCATGACTGCCGCTGGGCAAGGCGGCGCTGCACGGCTGCCCACTGGTCAGGAGGGGTCGCGGCCAGGCCGGGCTGCCAGAAGTGCTTGTCCAGTTCGATCACTGGTAGCCCGGTGATCTCGCCCAAGCGGGCGGCCAGCACCGACTTGCCTGCCGCGCCACGTCCAACGATGACGACGCGCTTCACGTTCTTCGATGGTGCCAGCCCGGCGCAGGTTACTGCTATGACCCCACACACCGGCGCCCGCTTCTGCCGGAGTCGGGCGTCCTCATTGCGGGACTACCTCACCTCGCGACCCGAGGGATCAAGCCCATCCATTAGCCGTGCCGGGCCGCCAACCGGACCAGCTTAACTACAGGCTTCAAGATCTAAAGAACTATCGGCGACATCACGCTCCGTCACGAGCCCAGTAGCGTCGGCGCGCGCAGTCCCGCCTGATGCGCGGGCAGTGGTCCGGCGGTACTGACTGGCAGAGGCGCTCAAATCAGGCCGATCTGGAGCGCCGCGATCTGCCGTGGCTGCGGCGTAGCCGCCCGCTCATGCCGATTTTCGCGCATCAGACGCGGCCCGCCATGATCGGCCACCCGGCTGGTGGTTATTGCTTGGCCGGCCAGGTCGCCGGTTTCAGCCATGTGTTCAGGGTCGCCGTAGCCGCGCCCGGACATGCGCGGGCCCGGCCCGGATCGAATGATCCTGGGCCGGGCCGGATTCGTCTGCCGATCAGTTGAACGTGGCGGCGAACATGCCGGGCTCGTAGGAACCTCCCTGCTGGTGCACGATCACGGCGAGCCGGTTGGCCGCGTTGATCAGGGCGACCAGGGAGACCAGCGCGGCGATCTGGTCGTCATCGTAGTGCTTGCGCACCTGGGCCCAGGTCTCGTCGGACACGCCGTGGTGGGCGTCGGCGAGCCGGGTGCCCTCTTCGGCGAGCGCCAGCGCGGCCTGCTCGGCCTCGGTGAACACGGTGGACTCGCGCCAGGCGGCGACCAGGTTGAGCCGTACCGCGGTTTCACCGGCGGCTGCGGCCTCCTTGGTGTGGAGGTCGATGCACCAACCGCAGCCGTTGATCTGGCTGGCGCGCAGCGACACCAGCTCCTGCGTGGACTTTGGCAGCGGCGACTGCGCGATCACCAGGCTGGCGTTGGCGAACCGCTTGGCGAACTTGGCACCGATCTCGTTGCCGAACATGTTGAATCGGGCGTCCATGACTTCGTCCTCACTCGTGGTGTTGCGTGCTGCTGGACTGAACGAACACGAGATGCCGGCGACCCGATCTCTGTGACAGCGCCGGTTACGTGACGCGCGCCATAAGCAGGTGGCCACATCGGTGATATACGACGCACCGCTGCTCGCCAGCCTGACTCGGCGTCACGTCATTTGGCAGCGGGCAACAAGGATTGGCTACCGTCTCGGTGTCACAAAACGGCGAGGCCCGGTGTCTGGTGGGTAACGCAGTCGAGAGTGAAGAGGAGCCCACGCATGGCTGGCATGTCGCGGACCGCGCCAGAAGATCGCGGCGGGAGCATGGGCCGCGACGGCCGCATGGACCCCGCCACCGAGACGTTCCTCGCCCACCGCAACCTGCTGTTCACCGTCGCCTACGAGATGCTCGGCTCGGCCGCCGACGCCGAAGACGTCCTGCAGGAGACCTGGCTGCGGTGGGCGGGCGTCGACCTCGGCATCGTGCGGGATCAGCGTGCCTACCTGGTCCGGATCACCACTCGCCAGGCACTCGCCCGGCTGCGCACGCTCGGCCGCCGTAGGGAGTCCTACGTCGGCCCCTGGCTGCCCGAGCCTCTGCTGACCGCGCCCGACGTGGCCGAGGACGTCGTGCTGGCCGACAGCGTCTCGATGGCGATGCTGCTGGTGCTGGAGACGCTCACGCCGGCCGAGCGGGCGGTGTTCGTGCTGCGCGAGGTGTTCGATGTGGCCTATGACGAGATCGCCGAAGCCGTCGGCAAGAGCCCGGCCGCGGTCCGCCAGATCGCGCACCGGGCGCGGGCACACGTCGCGGCGCGCCGGCCGCGCGGGGTCGTTTCTGCGGCCGAGACCCGGGACGCGCTCGATGCGTTCCAGCGGGCGGCCGAAACGGGCGATCTGCAGAGCCTGCTCGACATCCTCGCGCCGGATGTCGTCCTCCTGGGTGACGGTGGCGGAGTCAAGCAGGCCGTCCCGCGGCCCATCGTGGGGGCCGGCAAGGTGGCCCGCCTGCTGGCCGCCGGGCTGGGCAGGATCGCCGCCGCGGTATCGCTGCGGCCGGCACAGGTCAACGGCTACCCGGCGCTGATCCTCCGCCTCAACGGCGAGATCGACACCGTCATCGCGGTGCGCATCGACGACGGCCTCATCACCGGGCTGTACGCCGTGCGCAATCCCGAGAAGCTGTCCCATATGGAGCGGGAGACCACCCTGCGCCGCTGAGCCCGGGCCCCTCAGAAAACGAACAACACACCCGGCATCTCCACCTGCACGTCGCCGCTGGCGACGGCGTAGCAAGGTTTGTCTCACAGAGCTGATCCGACTCAGTCGGACAGTCTGGAGCGGACAGCCGTGTTCGAACATCCGAAACTGCCGCGATGTGGTACGGCATCCCCTGAAGCGGGAGCCAGAACTGGGTGCTCTGCGTGCGGTGCATGGCCCATCCGGCGCAATTGCGGGCCGCGCAGAGTCGGCGATACGGCCGCCTGGCCACCGTGCTTGAAGTTACCTTCCGTGATCGATGCAGCCTCTGGCCCACGCAGGCCGACGTACGCAGCAGTCTGTTAGGGCGCGCTGGCTCTGCGCGCGAGGACAAGCCGGCACTGCGGGCTCCCGTCCCCGCCCGGGCCAAGAGTCGTCAAGGGGACTGCCGTCACCGTGAATCCGGATGCTGTCAGGTCGTTGCGGACCGCGTGCAGCGGGCAGGTGCGGTAGTACATGACGAACGGGGGACGCCACACGGCATTGCGGACCCGCATGGCCAGGTCGAACCCGAGCAGTGCCCAGTGCCGGCCTGAAGTGACGGGCTGCGGCGCACCGACCGGGAAAGCGAAAACCCCGCCGGGCCGCAGCGCGCGGTACACGCCGGCGAACAGCGCGGGCCGTTCGGCGGGCAGGAAGTGCCCGAGCGCCCCGAAGCTGACCGCCAGGTCGAAGGCCCCGGCGAAAGGCAGGGCCCGGGCGTCGGCCCGTACCCACCTGGCGTCCGGGTGCGCGCTGCGCGCCCGCGCGAGCATGCCGGTGCTGAAGTCCACGCCGGTGACCTGTCCCTGGCACAGGGACCTGAGGACCCGCATGCCCGCGCCGGTGCCGCAGCACAGGTCCAGTCCCCGGCCGAACGGGCCGAGCGGGCGCAGCGCATCGGCGGTCGCGTCAAGCACGCCATCGGGGGTGCGGAAAGGCGTGTGGTCGAACTTCGGGGCAAGCAGGTCATAGCCGCCCTCGACCGAGGACAGCGCCTGCATCGCAAGTTCACGCAGAGATGGGCCTTGCGGCGAGAACATCGGCCAAGGGTACTTCCCCGATGCCAGGCAGGCCGTCAGCCCCGGGATCACCCACCGCACCGAGGGCCGGGCGCAGATCAGCAACACTTCGCATCCAAAGACCTACCCCGGCGACCGGACCCGGCCTCGCAAGAGCGCGCAAGGGCGCGCACCTACCCGCCGCTATGGGCGCCGATCTTGGTCGTCTCTGTCGCGGTTCCGGGCGCGCTGAACTGTTTGTTCTGGTCGCTCTGGCCCGCCCAGCCCGGACCTGGCAGGTGGCTAGCCACGGGAGGCCCGCACGATCACCTTGCC
>DASQVO010000590.1:0-16919 GCA_035640715.1 Streptosporangiaceae bacterium | reverse complement strand
TTCGGCAGCTTCAAGGGCCCGGACAAGCGAACCGACCGGGCACCCGAGCAGGCAGCGACCACGCCGGCCTCGGTCGGCAGCGCGGTACTGGCCGTGACCGGCCTGGACACGGCGACCCATCTCATGAAGCCCGCGGATACGCTTCCCCCTCCGGGGCCGAACTACTGGGTGGCGTCGCCATGTTCAAAGTATTACGGCCAGCTGACCGCGACCACCGAGCCGACGGCCTACGGCACCCACCAGCCGTGGAACAACTGCGGTTACACCCCGAGCCAGGTCCGCAGCGCCTACGGCGTCACGGCGTCGGGCATGACCGGCAAGGGGCAGACGGTCGCGATCGTGGACGCCTACGCGTCACCGACCATGCTGAGCGACGCCAACCAGTACGCGAAGGCCACCGGCGACCAGCCGTTCCGTTCTGGGCAATACCAGCAGTACCTCCCGGGCACCTTCACCTACACCGCGGCCAACCAGTGCGACGCGGCCGGCTGGTACGGCGAGGAATCGCTCGACGTGGAGTCGGTGCACGGGCAGGCGCCCGACGCTAACGTCCGCTACGTCGCGGCGGCGAGTTGCCAGGACGCCGACCTGCTCAGCGCGCTGGCGTTCATCGTCCAGAATCACCTGGCCAGCATCGTCAGCAATTCGTGGGGCGGGCTTTCCGCCGACGCCACCCTGTCGAGCGTGTACGACATGATCTTCCAGATGGGTGCGGTCGAGGGCATCGGCTTCTTCTTCTCCTCCGGAGACAGCGGCTATGAGTCTCCGCAGGAGGATCCGGCCTCTACCGCGATCCAGGTCGACTACCCGACCTCCAGCCCCTGGGTGACCTCGGTCGGCGGCACCAGCCTCGCCATCGGCAAGTCCAGCAACTACCAGTTCGAGACCTCCTGGGGCACCCTGCGCGACCCGCTCACGTCGAACGGCAAGCACTGGCAGTACACCCCGCCCGGCAAGTACCCGTCCGGCTATGGCGGCTCCGGCGGCGGCGGCGTGAGCACCGCCTACCAGCAGCCCTTCTACCAGCAGGGCGTGGTGCCCACGAGCCTGGCCACGCACCTGCCGGACGGCACGACGAGCGCGACCCCGATGCGGGTGGTGCCGGACGTGTCGGCGCTGGCCGACCCGAGCACCGGCATCCTGGTCGGGCAGACCACCCTGCAGCCGGACGGGACGACCTACGCGTTCTCGCTCAGCCGGATCGGCGGCACCAGCGTCGCCTGCCCGATATTCGCGGGAATCGAGGCGGATGCGCAGCAGGCCGCAGGTCACCCGCTGGGCTTCGCCAACCCGGTGATCTACCAGCGGTACGGCACGAGCGCCTACCACGACGTGACCGACCACCCGCTCGGCCCTGGCTATCTCGCCCAGGTCCGTAACAACTACACCAACCCCTACACCAAGACCGGGCCGCTCGTGACCTCCCTCCGCACGCTGGGCATCAACGGCGAGGGTGCCGCGGCGCTGCCGGCCGTCAAGGGTTACGACGACTCCACCGGCGTCGGATCGCCTAAGTCCTACATCCAGTCCTTCAGGTACTGACGGAACACCAAAAAGCGGGGCGGTCCGGAAGGACCGCCCCGCTGTGCTGTGCTGGACCTGGTTAGCCGAGGTGGACGGCTATCTCCTCAGCGGCCGCCGGGCCGTAGGCCGCGGCGAGGCGCTCGGCCACCGCGGTTTTCTTGAGCTCATACTCCTGGGTACCGACTGCTTCCAGGACCAACGCGGCGAGCAGGCAGCCCAGCTGGGCGGCCCGCTCCACGGAAAGCTCCCACGCCAGCGCCGCGAGGAACCCAGCCCGGAACGCATCGCCCGCGCCGGTCGGGTCCAGGGCCTGCACGCCGGGCACCGCCGGCACGGTGACCGGCGGCTGGCCGGCCCGCGTGATCCGTGCTCCCCGCGGACCCAGCGTCGTCACCTGGACCTCGACATGCTCGGCGATCTCGTCCTCCGCCCAGCCGGTCTTCCGCTCGATGAGCGCGGTCTCGTACTCGTTGGAGAACAGGTACGCTGCACCGTCGACCAGCGCCCGGGTCTGGTCCCCGTCCATCCGCGGAAGCTGCTGTGAGGGGTCCGCAGCGAACGGTATTCCGGCCATGGCGCACGCCGAGGTGTGCCGGAACATCGCCTCCGGGTCATCCGCCCCGATCAGGACGAGATCAAGGCCCCCGGCGCACGCGGCGACCTCCTTGATGGAGATATTCCGCGCATCGGCCATCGCGCCGGGGTAGAACGACGCGATCTGGTTGCCCTCCGTGTCGGTCGTGCACACGAAACGGGCCGTGTGGAACTGCGACTCCAGCACCGCGCTGGTGTCGACGCCGTGATCCTCCAGCCATGACCGGTACTCCGCGAAGTCCGGCCCCACGGCGCCGACGAGCAGCGGCCGCAGGCCGAGGCAGCCCATGCCATACGTGATGTTCGCGGCAACGCCACCTCGCCGGATGTCAAGGCCGTCCACGAGGAACGACAATGACACCCGGTCGAGCTTGTCCGCTATGAGCTGTTCCGTGAACTTCCCGGGGAAGGTCATCAGGTGGTCAGTCGCGACTGACCCCGTGACCGCGATCCGCACGGGTCAGTGGAAGGAATCGCCGCAGGCGCAGGAACCTGTCGCGTTCGGGTTGTCGATCGTGAAGCCCTGCTTCTCGATCGTGTCCACGAAGTCGATCGTTGCCCCGGTCAGGTACGGCGCGCTCATCTTGTCGGTGACCACCTCGACACCGCTGAACTCGCTGACGATGTCGCCGTCGATCTCACGGTCGTCGAAGTAGAGCTGGTAGCGGAGCCCGGAGCAGCCGCCAGGCTGCACGGCGATACGCAGCTTGAGATCGTCGCGGCCTTCCTGGGCGAGCAGGTTGCTCACCTTCGCAGCCGCACCCTCGGTGAGGATGACGCCCTGCTGCGTGGCCTCTTGCTGAACCGTCATCTGTTCTTAGCTCCCGCCTCGGTCGTTCCGCTCATGCGGTCCGGCGTGATCTGATGTGCAGTGCTCTGTCTGACTACCATTCACGCTCAACGATAAGCCCGCCACGGACATTCCGCGCCCCTGTGGTGTCAGGTTTCACAAGGCCGGGCATTTCTCATAGGCCCGGTGCGCCCCAGACGGGGAACCACCGGGAGAGGTCCTGCTCGATCTTCAGGTCCGACTCGAGCGCGCCCTTCACCTGGATCTCGAGCGCATTGTCCCGGCGCTCGCCGGGCAGCGGGGCGAACGGGTAGAACGTGCCCCGCTTGAAGAGGTACACCAGGGCCAGCCGCCGCTGCGCGTCGTCGCGGAACGCGACGATCGTGCAGAGCAGCTGCGGGCCGAAGCCGTTGTCCACCAGTGAGGAGTTCACGGCGTGCAGATCCGTGACGAGGGCTTCGAGCTCGGTGGACATGTGCGAGCTGACCAGCCAGGTGAATCCGTAGGAGTCCTTGGTGACCTCCACGGGCAGGGCGCCGGTTTTCGAGCCGCTCAGGTCGAGCAGTTCGCGGACCTCCTTCTCGACGTCCGCGAATGCCCTTCCCTCGGCGGGCCGGAAGCAGACCGAGCCGGTCCCGGTTGGCCTGAAGCCGGTCGACGCCTCAAGCGTCACCGCGGCCGAGGGCAGCGAGAACAGGTCGTCCAGCTTGGGCTGGACCGGCTTGGTCCGGCCCAGCAAGGTGTCCAGGAATCCCATCGTCGCCTCGGTTACCTCGAGAGCTGCTGCGAGATCTTCGCGAGCTGCGCCAGCCGCTTCTCCAGCGGCGGGTGGGTGGAGAACAGGTTCGAGATCATCATCTCGCCTTCGCGCCGGGAGAGCGCGGGGGCGAAGAAGAACGCGTTCAGCGGCTGGGCCTCGCGAAGGTCCCTGGTGGGGATGCGCGCGATGGTGCCGCTCACCTTCTCCAGGGCGCTGGCGAGCGCGGACGGCTGCCCGGTGAGCAGCGCACCCGACCGGTCGGCGGCCAGCTCGCGGTACCGCGACAGCAGCCGGATCAGCAGGAAGCTGATCGCGTACACGATGATGCTGACGACCATGATGATCAGCAGGACGGGCAGCGCGTTCTGGTTGTTGTTGTCGCGGCGGCCGCCGCCGCCGAAGAGCTCTCCGTAGAACGAGAACCTGATCAGCAGGCCGGCGATGATGGCGAGGAACGAGGCGATGGTCATCACCATCACGTCCTTGTGCGCCACGTGGGACAGCTCGTGCGCGATCACGCCCTCGAGTTCCTCGCGGTTGAGCCGGCGCAGCAGGCCCTCCGTCACGCACAGGACGGCATGCTTGGTGTTACGGCCGGTCGCGAAGGCGTTCGGCATGTCTGTCGGCGCGATCGCCACCCGCGGCTTGGGCATGTCCGCCAGCGCGCAGATCCGGTCGACCACGCCGTGCAGCTCGGGTGCCTGCTGCGGTGTGACCTCCACGGCCCCGGCCGAGGAGAGTGCGATCTTGTCCGAGTAGAACAGGGACCCGATCGCCATGCCGCCGCCGAGCACGACCGCCAGCAGCACAATCAGAGCGCCGGACGCATGCACGGCGGACAGGATTGCGACGATCGCGGCGACAAATGCCACGAATACGAGCCCGAGCAGGAACATCGTCAGGCCCATGCGGGCCACCAGTCCCCGGTCAGGCGCGTACCCCCGCGCAGGCCTCGTTGGCACCACCACGCCACCTCCAGTTCGAAGGCCAGGAACCGGGCCATGCCAGCCCTGGCGTCACTACTAACAATTTATCCGGGTGACGATGGAGATTCGATGAACGTTCCCTGTACATGAGCTGGAGAACTGCCCTGGCGCGCCCGGTGCGGGACATGGCGGCCCAGCCTCAGCCGGGGATGAGCCCTTCGTCCGTCATCAGCTTGCGTACCTCGGACAGGTCCGCGTCTTCGTACGGCAGGATGAGTTCCGATGGGCCCAGATTATCCGGCGGAACAGGCGTTCCCGCCGCCCGCACCCGGCTCAGCAGCCCGCTCAGCGCACGGCGGAAAACGGCCTCGTCACCCCGCTTGACCGCGTCGGCCAGTTCCGCGTCCAGATCGTTCAGCTCGGCGACGGCCGCGTCGTCGACGCTGAACTGGCCCTCCCCGAGAATCCGGATGATCATGTCCCGTCACCGGCCTTCGGCTGATCAGCCGAAGGGATCCCCGACTGCCCCGCGTCCGCCGCGGAGCGCTCGGCGCCCGCCGCCCGCTGGCTGCCGCCGGCCGCCTGCTGGCCGGCGGACTCCTGGCTTGCGGAGCCGTTGGCCGCGCCGGCCTCCAGCTCCGGCGCCGGCGCGCCCTGGCCAAGCTCACCCTTGAGCTTCCGCAGCTCCAGCTCAACGTCGTTGGTGCTGCTCATCCGGTCAAGCTCGGCCTGGATGTCGTCGCGCGGTGAGCCCGAGACGTCCTCGAGCGCCCCGGAGGCAAGCAGCTCGTCGATGGCACCGGCCCGCGCCTGCATCTGCGCGGTCTTGTCCTCGGCCCGCTGGATCGCCATCCCGACATCGCCCATCTCCTCCGAGATGCCGGAGAAGGCCTCGGTGATCCGCGTCTGGGCCTCGGCCGCGGTGTAGGTGGCCTTGATCGTTTCCTTCCTGGTGCGGAAGGCGTCCACCCTCGACTGCAGCCGCTGCGACGCGACCGTGAGCTTCTCTTCCTCGGCCTGCAGCGACGCGTACTGCGCCTGCAGATCACCCAGCTGGCTCTGCGCCGACGACCTGCGGGACAGAGCCTCCCTGGCCAGGTCCTCACGGCCGGCGCCGAGCGCGTCGCGCGCCTGCTTCTCGAGCCGTCCCGACTGCTGCTGGAGCTGGTTCATCTGCAGCTCGATGCGCTTGCGGGAAGTGGCGACGTCCGCGACACCGCGGCGGACCTTCTGCAGCATCTCGAGTTGCCGCTGATAGGAGTAGTCCAGGGTCTCACGGGGATCTTCCATCCGGTCCAGGGCCTTGTTGGCCTTGGAGCGGAAGATCAGTGTGACCCGCTTCATCACGCTCATAGACGCGGCCGTCCCCTTCGTGCCGGTGCCCGTCTCCATGCCGCGCGGCTACCGTCGACGCGGCCTGGCGGCGGGCGCTGCCGCCTAACTATTAGTTGGAAACCACCCTACGCGGTGCCCCGCGCGCGAGCGACCATCACGGTAAGACCACTGGCGTTCCGTTGGCGTGCCCGCTCAACTAGGCTGTGCGCGTGTTCCGACGCAACAGCGCCGGGGCGCGCGGCAGCACCGCCCAGGATCCCAAGGGCGCGCAGAGCCTGGGCGCCCCGGAGACCACGAAGACGGCCGCCTCAGAGACGGCCAGAACAGCCCGGCCCGCCGAGGCGGGAAAGGGGCGCCCGACCCCGAAGCGCAGTGAGGCTGAGCGCGGGCGGCGGCAGGGGATCACCGGCTCGCCGGGCCGGCCCGGATCGGGCCGCGGCGGTGGCGGCCGCGCGGAAAGCAAGGCTGACCGCAGCCGCCGCTATGAGGCGATGAAGCGAGGCGAGGAGTGGGCGCTCCAGGCCCGGGACCGGGGCCCGGCCAAGGCGCTCGCCCGCGATTATGTCGACTCGCGCCGGCGGCTCAGCGAGTACTACATGTACGTGATGGTCGCGCTGATCATCGTCTTGTTCATCAAGATAACCGCGGTACAGCAGTTCGCCGAGCCGATCGCGCTGGTGCTGATCCTCTTCGTCGTGGTCGACGCCCTGCTCCTCCGGAACAGCTTGAGAAAGCTGATGGCGCAGCGCCTTCCTGGTGAGAGCATGCGCGGTGTGACCATGTACGCGGTGTTCCGCGCGCTGCAGATCCGCCGGATGCGGATGCCGGCCCCGCGGGTGCGGCCCGGCGACAAGATCTGACGCAACCGCCCTGAGCCGGCGTAGCCGGCCCTGAGCCCGGTCTGGCCCTGAGCCCGGCATAGCCGCCCCTAGCCTGGCGTGGCAGGCCGCCCGCTATGGTCGCTGCATGGAATATCGTCATCTTGGCAAGAGCGGCCTGAAGGTCAGCGAACTCACCTACGGCAACTGGGTCACCCACGGCTCACAGGTCGGGGAGGACGGCGCGAAGGCGTGCGTCGCGGCCGCGCTCGACGAAGGAATCACCAGCTTCGACACGGCCGACTCCTATGCGGGGACCCGCGCGGAAGAGGTGCTCGGCCGCGCGCTGGCCGGGGTTCGCCGCGAGTCTGTGGAGATCTTCACGAAGGTGTACTGGCCGACCGGCTCCGGCCCCAACGACCGCGGCCTGTCGCGCAAGCACATCACCGAATCGCTGCACGCTTCGCTGCGCCGCCTGGGCACTGACTATGTCGACCTGTACCAGGCACACAGGTATGACCATGAGACGCCGCTCGAGGAGACGCTGCGAGCCTTCGACGACCTGGTCCGGCAGGGCAAGGCGCTGTATATCGGGGTCTCGGAGTGGCGGGCCGAGGAGATCGCCGCCGCGCTCCGGATCGCCGGCGACATGGGCTTCGACCGGATCGTGTCGAACCAGCCGCAGTACAACATGCTTTGGCGGGTCATCGAGGCCGAGGTGGTGCCGCTGTGCGAGAAGGAGGGCATCGGGCAGCTCGTCTTCTCCCCCATCGCGCAGGGCGTGCTCACCGGCAAGTACCTGCCAGGCCAGGCGCCGCCGGCCGCGTCCCGCGCCACCGATGAGCTGGGGGGCGCGAATTTCATCAGCCGCTGGATGAAGGACTCGCTTCTCGCCAAGGTGCAGGAGCTCAGGCCGCTGGCCAGCGAGGCCGGGCTGACGCTTGCGCAGCTTGCGGTCGCCTGGACGCTGCAGAACCCGAACGTTTCCGCCGCGATCATCGGCGCCACCCGCCCGGAGCAGGTGCGGGAGAACGTGAAGGCCGCGGGCGTCAAGCTGGACCCTGGGCTGTTGCGGCGCATCGACGAGGTGCTCGGCGACGACGTGGAGCGTGACCCGGTGCGCACATCCAGCCCGCGAAGCCGCCCGTAAGCAGGGCCGCCCCGTAAGACAGGGGCCGCCCGGGACGACGGCAAACGCCGCCCGGCGGGCGGACCTTGGGTCAGCTCGCCGGGCGGAGGCTTATCTGGGCCAGCCTGCCGGATCGAGGCTCATTTCGGTCAGCTCGCCGGGTGCAGGCTCATCGGCCCGTACTCGGTCCGGCCGTCTTCCAGCAGCGTCACCTGGTCCACGCCCGCGTCAAGCAAGCCGCGCCAGTTCTCCCCGAGCCAGCTTTCCGCGTCACCCTGGCTCGCGAAGATGGCTTCAGGAAGGTCGCCCGACGAGACAGGCGCACCGTCGGCCCTCTCATACCTCCAGGTCCAGGGCATTCTCGCGTCACCTCCTCCGTGAGCGTTATCTATGGTTCTGGTGCAAGCACAGTGCCGTGCGCCTAGCGACACTACCGAACGAGGGCCGGGGATCACGCCCGGCACGCCCGCGCCTTCCCGGGTTGCCGCTCGCACATCCCGGAGGGGCCGATGCGCGCGGACTGGACTACGCGGCCAGCGCGAACCTGCGGACCGGCTGCACTCGATTGCCGTGACGATGCGGTATATCCGCGCGTCACGCCGGCTGTCCGGACTCGCGTTACCGGCCGGCGATGGCCTGCGATGACGGCGCGGAGAAGGTACACATCAGGAGCCCGGAAGACCCCCGGAGCGGTATCAGGCGCAGAAGAGAATGGCCCAGACGGCCTTGCCCTGCCCCACTACGGGGCTCCATCCCCACACGTCACTGAGCGCGTCGACAAGCTGAAGCCCGCGCCCGCATTCGGCCTCGCAGGTCGGCGGCTTGAGCACGGGTGCGGCATCGCTGGGATCGAGGACCGCGCACATCACCTCGCCGGAACGGCGGAAGAGTCTCAGGCCGATCCGGCTGTCAGCGCGGGCCGGAGCCAGGCGGTGCCCGCCCGCGGCGGTCCCTCCTGTGTGCCGTATGGCGTTGGTCACAAATTCCCCGACGATGATCTCGGCATCGTCGGCGAGCCTTTCGAGTCCCCAGCGCCCGAGGGTGGCCCTGGTGAAGCGGCGCGCGTTCTTCGCCGGCTGCGCCGCGGGCGCCAGCGCCAGCGCGGCCACGGACGGCGCGTCCCACCAGTCCGACGGTATGCGGACAAACCGGGGCCGGCTCGGCCCGGCCTGTCTGGTCACCGGGTCGGCAACCGGGCCGCGTGGCGCAGAAAGGACCCGCGTGCGAGTGGGCAGCGGTACGGTGGTCTTTTCCCGGCTATGAACGCTAATGACCGGGTTCAAGCTGTCCGACCTCATTGCGACCCCGGGAACGCTTGTTAGCGGCCAATCCTGGTGATTGGCGCATACGGTCATCTTGCCGGACATCTCGTGCAGATGCAAGACCATCTGCACGTTCATTTGTCACGTGCAGATGCGCGGGCACTCACAGCGTCCCTGCGCTGCATGCGATTGCTTTCTCTCCCGCAGCGCCGCCGGACCGCCGCGGCGGTCCGGCGGGGCAGGAACCGCCGGCAAGCTGCGGGGCCGGCCCGGCTGGCGCGGGCCCGGGTGTACGGCTACGGTTGCGACTGGCGCATGCCGCGCCGCTCTTTTCGCGAAACTTTTCGGGAGCCGCTCATGCTGGTGGCCGGAGTGGACAGCTCCACCCAGTCCACGAAGGTAGTGCTCTGCCGCGCCGAGGACGGCGCCGTCCTCGGCCAGGCATCGGCACCCCATCCCGACGGCACCGAGTGTGATCCGCAGGACTGGTGGCAGGCACTGAACAAGGCAGGGGCCAGCCTGCTCGACCGCGCGGACGCCATTGGCGTCGCGGCGCAGCAGCACGGAATGGTTGCGATTGACGAGGCGGACCGGGTGATCCGCCCCGCCATCCTCTGGAACGACATGCGGGCTGCGCCGCAGACCCGGAACCTCATCGCCGAGCTCGGCGGCCCAGCCGAATGGGCACGCCGGACCGGCAGCGTCCCCCCCGTCTCTTTCACGGTGACGAAGCTGCGCTGGATGGCCGAATGCGAGCCGGAATCCGCGGCGCGGCTGAACCGCGTCATGCTGCCGCACGACTGGCTCACCTGGCGGCTGGGCGCCGACGATCCGGTCACCGACCGCGGTGACGCCTCGGGGACGGGCTACTACTCCCCCGCGGACGGCAGGTGGCTGCCGGACATCGCCGAGATGGCTCTCGGGCGCCCAGTCGCAACACCGCAGGTGGCCGCCCCGGCGGAGATCGTCGGGCGGACACCTGGCGGCGCTGCCCTTTCCGCCGGCACGGGGGACAACATGGGCGCCGCGCTCGGGCTCGGCGTGGACGAGGGCGACGTAGTCGTGTCGATCGGCACGTCCGGGACGGCGTACGCGGTGACCAAGGATCCAGCGGCCGACACCACCGGCGCAGTCGCCGGGTTCGCCGACGCGACCGGCCGGTTCCTGCCGCTGGTCGCCACCGTGAACGCGGCGCGCGTGCTGACGGTCACCGCCCGGCTGCTCGGGACCGATGCCGCCGGCCTTTCCGAGCTGGCCCTGGCCGCGCCGCCCGGAGCGGATGGCCTCACCCTGCTCCCCTACCTGGCCGGTGAGCGCTCGCCGAACCGCCCCGATGCCACCGGCGTGCTGAACGGCATCACCAGTGCCAACCTGACCCGCGAGAACATGGCCCGCGCCGCGATCGAGGCCGTGTTGTGCTCGCTCGCCGACGGGATCGACAACCTCGTCGCATGCGGCATCACGCCGGAGCGGGTGGTGCTCATCGGCGGCGCGGCCCGCTCCCCGGCCGTGCGGTCCATCGCGCCCGCGATCTTCGGCGTGCCGGTGACCGTCCCCGAGGCCGCCGAATACGTGGCGATCGGCGCCGCCCGGCAGGCCGCGTGGGCCCTGTCCGGCGCCGGCGAGCCGCCGGCGTGGCAGGGGCCGCCGGCGGCCACCTGCACCGCCGAGCCCCGCCCGGAGATTCGCGACCGATACGCCAGGTTGCGGGAAGACACCGCCGAGTGGCACGAAAGGACAAATAAGTGAGTCCAGCAAGCATTGACCCGTACACGCCGTCACCTGAAGACAAGTTCTCGTTCGGCATCTGGACGGTGGGCTGGCAGGGTGTGGACGTCTTCGGCGGCCCGGTCCGCCCGCCGATGCCGGCCGACCGGGCCGTCCGCAAGCTCGCCGAACTCGGCGCGTACGGGGTGAACTTCCACGACAACGACGTGTTCGACTTCGACGCGACGCGGGAGGAGCGCGAGGAGCGCATCTCCGCGTTCCGCAAGGCCCTCGACGAGACCGGGCTTGTGGTGACCACGGCCACCACGAACCTGTTCGGTCATCCGATCTTCAAGGACGGGGCGTTCACCGCCAACGAGCGCGAGGTCCGCAGGTTCGCGCTGTCCAAGGTGATGCGCAACCTGGATCTGGCCGCCGAGCTCGGCGCCAGGACCTACATCTTCTGGGGCGGCCGCGAGGGCGCGGAGTCGGGCGCGGCCAAGGACATCCGCGCCGCGCTCAGCCGGTACGCCGAGGGCCTGAACATGCTCTGCGAGTACGTCACCGAGCAGGGATACAACATCAGGTTCGCGATCGAGCCGAAGCCGAACGAGCCGCGCGGTGACATCCTGCTGCCGACGCTCGGCCACGCGCTGGCCTTCATCAACGGGCTCGCCTATCCCGACATGGTCGGCATCAACCCGGAGATCGGTCACGAGGAGATGGCCGGGCTGAACTACGCGCACGGCATCAGCCAGGCGCTGTGGCACGGCAAGCTCTTCCACATTGACCTCAACGGCCAGCACGGGCCGCGCTACGACCAGGACCTCCGGTTCGGCGCGGGCAATGTGCGCGGCGCGTTCTGGGTGGTGGACGCGCTGGAGGCGGGTGGCTACGACGGGCCTGTCCACTTCGACTACAAGCCGCCGCGGACCGAGGACGACGAGGGTGTGTGGGCGTCGGCCGCCGCCTGCATGCGCAATTACCTAATCCTGCGCGAGAAGGTGCGGAAGTTCCGCTCCGACCCGGAGGTGATCGAGGCGCTGCGGACCTCCGGCGTCGACCAGCTCAGCCAGCCCACGCTGGGCGACGGCGAGAGCTGGCGCGACGTCCGCGACGTCGAGGTCGACGTCACGGCCCTCGGCGCGCGCGGGCTGGGATACGAGCGGCTCGACCAGCTGGCGCTCGAGCACCTCTACGGGGTCCGCTGAACCTCGCGTCCGGGACACCAGGCGCGCCCGCCCAGGCCCTACGGGCCGGGCGCACCGCACCATCGGCATGATCACCACCGCCGGGCCGGAGAACTCCGGCCCGGCGGCCCCGCTCCCCAACGTTTACTGAGCGACGTTTATTGATCACGGTAAGTGGTATGAGTCATTTGTACCACCAGACGGCCCGCCAGGCGGCGTGCCGGCGGGCCATACCTCGCTCGGGGATTGATGCCCCGGATCGGAGGCAACAATGGCCACAATAGGTCCGCGCAGCGAGCCGGGGGCCGCACACGGTAACGGGGAGATGCACCGAGACATCGCGGAGCTCGCGGTAGCCGAGGATCATGCGGGCTGGGTGTCGCGGAGCCGGATATTCCTGACCCCGATCGCGGCGCCGTCGATCATGGGCCTGTTCGGGCTCATGATCGCGTTGCTGTTGCTGGGAGCCTGGCAGGCCGGATGGTACGGCACCGCGGCGACGCCGTTGCTCATCTGGCCATACGTGCTGTTCGCCGGCGGCATCCTGCAGGCCATCGCCGCCATCGCCAGCTTTCGCGCCCGGGACGGCGTCGCGGTGGCGACGCACACCGCATGGGGCAGCTTCTTTATCGCCTGGGGCGTGCTGCAGTTGATGGTGGCCGCGGGACGCATACCGCTGGTCCCCCTGGGCACCTCGAACCCGTCGCTGGCGTTCTGGTTCGTCGCGCTGACCCTCGTGACGATGTTCACGGCACTGGGTGCGCTCGCGCAGAACACGGGCATCTTCACCACCCTCGCGGTACTGACCGCGGCGACGGGGGTGAGCGCGGCCGGTTACTGGTCCGGCAACATATTCACCTTGCGGGCCGGGGGCTGGCTGTTCGTCATCTCGGCCATCGCCGCATGGCTGACCGCCGGAGCGATGATGCTGGAGAACTCGTTCGGGCGGACCATCCTCCCGCCCAGCAAGTGGGCCAGGCGTGCCTTCGTCCCCGGCGCCCGGGGGGCCACCGACCCGCTCGCCTACCCCGCCGGAATGCCCGGCGTTCGTGTCGGCCAGTAGCTGGCCCAGCGCTCCACCTGCACAGCGGCGGCACCGGGCCGACCACCCCGGACGGCGGTCCGCGTCAGCGGACCGCCGTTTCCGCAGGCCCTGGCCAGCCATGGCGCGCCGGGTACGCGTTCCGGAGGGCGGGCTGCGCTCGGCGGGCGGGCGGCGTGGATGTTAAGCGGCTCATTCCTGGGCATTGTCGTTACCGGACCGCAGAGATGAGGAGACAACGGCCAGGACGTCAGGAGCACGCCAGATCCACGGAGGGATCCGCGATGAACATGATGACTGAACGCATCACCGGATCCAGCGGGAGGCATCACCCGGGGCGCCTCGGGGGCGTGGCAGGTATCGCGCCGGCGGAGCCATCACCGCTGCCACCCGACCCGGTACCGCAGCCGGCCCCACCGCCGCTGCCACCCGACCCGGTACCGCATCCTCCCGGTCCGCTGCCGCCGCAGCCTCCCGGGCCACTGCCGCCGCAGCCTCCCGGGCTGCTGCCGCTCGACCCGGTGCCGGAACCCGCCACCTCCCGTTCCGCCCGGTCCAGCCCCAGAACCCGCCTCGCTTCTGCGGCCTAGATGCGCCCTGCACTGTTATGACCTCGGGCATCTACCGCTCGGCGGCACGTCGGCGGTCATCGGCTGCGGCCCGATCGGCTTGCTGCTCATCCAGCTGCTGCGCGCGGCCGGGGCGGAATCTGTCCTGGCGGCCGACCCGCTGCCGCACCGCCGGGAGGCAGCCGCGAAGTCCGGCGCAGACCGGGTAGCCGACCCCGGGCCGCTGGTCAGCCACCGGATGCCGCTCGACGAGGTGTCCAGTGCGTTCAGCGCGGCGGCCCGGCGGACAGGCCTCAAGGTAATCGTCGAGCCCGGCCGCTGACCTGCCCCGCGCCTGGCCAGCACGTCCCGGTCCCCGGTTATCGCCGTCGCGGCCGATCCCCGCGCTGCTCACCCGCCGTTGCATGCTGCATTCTTGATGCCGAACAGAACCTAGTGGCAGCCGACAAGCAGGAGACAAGGCATGACGCTGACAGTGCTGGTGCCCGATGAGGAAGGGCTCGCGGCGCTCGCTGGTCTCGATAACGTCACCCCCGTCGTCTACAACTCGGCGGGCCGTATGCCGGAGGAAGCCGGCCACGCCGAGGTCATGGTCGTCCCGCCGTTCCATGCGGACCGGCTTGTCGCAGCGATGCGGGACATGCCCAAGCTGCGCCTGGTGCAGACGCTCAGCGCCGGCATCGACCGGTGGGAAGGACGCCTCCCCGACGGAGTGGCTCTGTCCAACGCGCGTGGCGCGCACGGCGGCTCGACCGCGGAATGGGCGGTCGCTGCCCTGCTCAGCATCTACCGCGCGATCCCGCGGTGGGTCGCCGACCAGGCGGCCCATGCGTGGCAGCCGGTGACCACCGAGTCGCTGGACGGCAAGCGGATCCTCATCCTCGGCGCGGGCGACCTGGGCAGCAGGCTCCGGGCCATGCTCCAGCCGTTCGGGACGGCGGTGACCATGGCCGCTCGCACGCCGCGGGACGGGATCCATGGCATCGGCGAGGTGCCCGGTCTGCTGGGCAGCCACGATGCCGTCGTGGTGATGGTCCCGTACAACGACGGGACCTACCACCTGGTCGATAAAGCCTTCCTGGGCCGGATGCCGGACGGCGCCGTCCTGGTCAACGCCGCGCGCGGCCCGGTGGTGGACACCAGCGCGCTGCTGGACGAGCTGAACGCGGGACGGCTCCGCGCCGCCCTGGACGTCACCGACCCGGAGCCGCTGCCGGCCGATCATCCCCTCTGGGATGCCCCGGGCCTGCTGATCACGCCGCACGTCGGCGGCAACACGGCCGGGGTCACCGCGCGCGGCTGGGCGGTCGCCGCGACCCAGATCGCGGCGTTCGCGGCCGGGCGCCAGCCGGAGAATTTGTGCTAGCCGTGCTGGCCCGGAGGGCGACCCAATGGGTACCACGGCGCACCGGCGCGTTAAAGGAGCAGGCCGGGAACCGCCGGACCTGGTGGTCCGCCCGCGGGGCTAGCCTTACCGTTATGCGTGCTGGGGTGCGGGCGGCGGTGCTGGATGTCTGCTGTGTGCTGCTGTTCGTGGTGATCGGACGGGCCAGCCACAGCAAAGGCGAGACCGCGGCCGGGGTGGCCAGCACGTTGTGGCCGTTCCTGGCCGGGCTTGCCATCGGCTGGCTGGCGGTCCGCGCGTGGCGCAGGCCCGCCGCGATCCTGCCGTCCGGTGCGGGTGCGTGGCTCGGCACGGTCGCCGTCGGGATGGTGCTGCGCGTGGCGGCCGGCCAGGGAACCGCGTTCTCGTTCATCCTCGTGGCGCTGGCGTTCCTCGGCCTGTTCCTGCTGGGCTGGCGCCTGGCAGCCCGGTGGGCGCCGCGGATCCTCCCGTCGTCCCGGCGGCGCCGGGAGGCCGCCCGGCTAGGCTGACCGGTCTGCGGCCAGCAGGTGGCCTGCGGCGGCCCGGGCCTGCGCGGCGGCCTCCGGCGTCCCGAAGATCGCGGCGGTGACCATTGCGCCCTCGGCCAGCAGGTGCAGTTCGCTGGCCAGGGACGCGGGCATCCCGGCCGCCGCGACCAGCCCGGACAGGTATTGCCGGAACGCTTCCTTGTGCCGGCGTGCCTGGGCGGCGACCGCCGCTGAGGTGGCGCCCAGTTCCCCGTAGCCGTTGATCCAGGCGCAGCCGCGGAAGCCGGGCTCGCTGAACCAGGCCTGGAGCCAGTCGAAGACGGCGAGGATGCGCTGCTGCGGGTCGGGATGGCTTTCGACGTACGCGGCCAGGCGGCCGCGCCAGCTCACGTCGCGGCGCTCCAGGTAGGCCTCGACGAGCTGTTCCTTGGCCGGGAACAGCGCGTACAGCCGCTTGAGCGGCACCCCGGACGCGTCGCGGATCGCATCCATCCCGACGGACTGGATGCCGCGGGCATAGAAGAGATCCTCCGCCGCGTCGAGCAGTCGCGTCCGTGCGTCCGCGTCATCCATCGCTCGTCCCTCCCCTCTCGCGATTGACATGGAGAACGGACGTTCTCTAGTATAACGGTATCGGCTGAGAACGATCGTTCTCTCTTGTCCAGCGAGGAGACGCACCATGACCGCTCGCCCGCCGCTGCCACCATTCACCGAGGAGACCGCGCGCCAGAAGGTCCAGGCCGCCGAGGACGCGTGGAACACCCGCGAGCCGCACAAGGTCTCGCTCGCCTATACCAAGGACTCGGTCTGGCGCAACCGCGACACGTTCATCACCGGGCGGGACGCCATCGTGGAGTTCCTGACGGCGAAGTGGGAGCGGGAAC
The DNA here is from genome assembly GCA_035640715.1 of Streptosporangiaceae bacterium. Taxonomy (GTDB): domain Bacteria; phylum Actinomycetota; class Actinomycetes; order Streptosporangiales; family Streptosporangiaceae; genus DASQVO01. The sequence continues at coordinate 535 of DASQVO010000590.1, read as the reverse complement.
TCGACTACGCCCTCCGGAAGGAACTGTGGGCCTACAACGGCAACCGGATCGCCGTGCGGTTCCAGTACGAAAGCCGCGACCGGGCCGGCCAGTGGTTCCGCAGCTACGGTAACGAACTGTGGGAATTCGACGCCAACGGGCTCATGACCCGCCGCGAGGCCAGCATCAACGATGTCCCCATCGAGGAGAAGGACCGGCGGATCTTCGGGCCCCGCGCCGGAACCGGGCCCGGGGACCTGCCGCTGCGGTAACCGGGGCTGTCCGGTGAGCCTCGGCGGAAACCGGGCTGCAGGCCACGTTCGGGTTAGGGCACCAGCTCACGGGCAGAGGTTCTTTCGATGGCCCTGGCCGGCTGCGGCTGGTCGCCGACCGTCCGGCCGGGCCGGCATCGAGTGAGAGGAGGACAGCATCATGGCCAATGAACTGAGTGGCCTGCGCGTGGCCTTTCTTACCGCCAACGAGGGTGTCGAGCAGGTCGAGCTGACAACGCCCTGGCAGGCGGTGAAGGATGCCGGGGGCACGCCTGAGCTGCTGG
>DASQVO010000589.1:0-12282 GCA_035640715.1 Streptosporangiaceae bacterium | reverse complement strand
AACGGTTTCGAGTCGACCGCGGCAGGATTGGCACCGGCGTTGCCGGCGTTGTTGACCGCAATGGTGATCGGACCGAACTGGTCGGCCACGCGTCCGGCCATGGCCTGGACCGCGGCGTAGTCGGTGACGTCGGCCTGGACGCCGAACGCGGTCCCGCCAGCGGTGCGGATCGCCTCGGCGACGGTCTCGGCACGCTCGGCGCGGTAGTCGTTGACGGCCACGGCGGCACCCTGGGCGGCCAGATATTGCGCGGTCGTCGCTCCGACACCCTGGCCTGCACCGGTCACCAGCGCCACCTGCCCGTGCAGGTCCAGCAGTTCGGGCAAGGACGGTGCGGGGGTTGGCTCAGACACTGCGTTCGCGGCCTTTCCAGTAAGGGGCGCGAAGCTCATGCTTGAGCACCTTGCCCGTCGGGTTGACCGGCAGCTCGTCGACAAAGGCGAACCTGCGAGGACGTTTGTAGGCGGCGAGCCGGCCGTCCAGGAACGTCACCAGGTCCTGCTCGGTGCAGTTGGCCGCCGGGTCGGCGAGGACGAAGGCCATGGGCTGCTCACCGAAGTCGTCGTGGGGGATGCCGATCACGGCGACGTCGATGACGGCGGGGTGTTGGATGAGGACCTTTTCGATTTCGGCGGGATAGATGTTCACGCCGCCCGCCACGATCATGTCCTTGATGCGGTCGGTGATGTAGAGGAAGCCGTCCTCGTCCAGGTGTCCCACGTCGCCGGTGCGGTAGAAGCCGTCCTTGACGGTGTCCTCGCCGAGTTCGTCGTGGCCGAGGTAGCGATCGAGCACCATCGGGGTGTTGACGGCGATCTCCCCGGTCTGGCCGGTAGGTAGCCGGTTCCAGGATCCATCGACGATGGCGATCTGGACCCCGTCGTAAGGGATACCGCTGGTCCCGGGCTTGGTCAGTTGGTATTCGGGTGGGGTGTAGGAGATCATTCCGGCTTCGCTGGCACCGTAGGCCTCCCACAGCAGATTCTCACCGAGATGATCGACGATCCACTGCTTCAGCGACTGCGGTACCGGGGCCGCGCCGACGGCCAGCGCGGTCAGCGAGGACAGGTCGTATCGGTCCAGCACCTGCTCGGGCAAACCCTGCACGCGCAGCAGCATGGTCGGGACCGCCATCCACACCTGAACTCCGTGTCGGTCGATCAGGCGGAGCGATTCCTCGGCGTCGAAGGGGTCCAGCACGATGACGGTGCCGCCCCTGGCGCAGGCCGCTGTCGCCGCCTGCGGGCCCGCGCCGTGGTGGACCGGCAGTGTCAGCAAGGTGACGGGGTGGTCCGGGTAGGTCGGGACGCTGCCCACCGAGGCGCCGTAGCGCGCCAGCCGTTCCGGGTCCCGCACCGTCGAGGGATCGCGCGGCGGAACTCCCCTGGGCGCGCCGGTGGTGCCCGAGGTGTAGAGCACAAGAGCCGGGCGCAGGGGACCGAACCGGGCCGAGGGGGCCGGTGTCTCCAGCAGGTCCTCGTACCGCACGCCGGGAGCGCCGGGCGGCTGCCCGACGGTGACCAGCACACCGATCTCGTGCGCGGCCCACCCCGACACGTCATCATCGTTACACGCCAACCCTTTGGCCTGGCTGTCACCGATGATGTAGGCCGCTTCGTCCGGGGTCAGCTTCCAGTTCACCGCGACCTGAGCGACGCCGAGCTTCTGCAGCGCACGCTGGATCACGAACCACTCGATGCCCAGCCGGAAACGCATGCCCATCCGGTCCCCGGCCACCAAGCCGAGCGCGGCCAGCCCTTCGGCGACGCGATCGGCTCGCTGGTTCCACTCGTGGTAGGTCATCTCCTGATCGCCGCAGATCACCGCCGTGGCATCGGGCCGCACGCGCGCCCAATACTCGGGGGTTCCCTGTACGGGTTCGGTCACCGAGACCTCCTCAGGTTTGCTCGTTCCGGATGTCCTGCTGCTTCGCGGGAACCGGGGCGGGCATCAGCGTGTCGCGCAGGAACTGCGCACCCACCCGGCGTGCCGCGGCCAGGTCGACCCCATCGGGATCGACCGTGAACTGGGCGGCGATGCCACGCAGCATGCCGACCACAGCGACCGCGACGCCCGCGGGATCGATCTCCGGCTTGATCGTCAGATTCTGCTGGCCGAGCCGCACGACCTTTTCCACACCACGGCGGAAGCGCGCGTCATCGACCACGAACACCGGCCGCAGCGCTGTCTCCTCGGGGAAGGCGGCGCCCCACATCACAAAAAAGGCCCGCGCCGCGTCCGAACGCAACCCCACCACCGCCAGATAGACATCGGCCATCACCGCAAGAGCCCGCAACTCCACGCCGGCATCACCGAGACCCTCCGGCACCCGCGAGCCAGCCGGGCGGGCTAGTCGCCGCAACAGTTCCTCGTCGGCCGCGCCGCCCTCGCCAAGGTCAGTCGCGGCACCGCCCTGCCCGCCGATGCCGAGCATCGCGGCCACGTCCCACAGTTCACGGCCGCCGATCTCGCCAAGGGCCGCCACGAGGTCGGACTGCGCCCGGCGGGCCAGCCGCTCGACCAACTCCACCCTGGACCCGAAATGGTGATTGGCCAGACCGCGGCTGTATCCGGCCTCCTCGCCGATGTCGGCCATTGACGTCGCCTCGACGCCTCGGCGGGCGAACAGCCTGGCCGCCGCATCGAGCATCGCCTGTTCGGCTTGTCCCCGGCGTTCCTCTTGGCTGCGCCGCGCGGGCGAACCCCGTCGGCCTCCCTGCCCGGAAGGAGAGGGGGACGTCGGGGACGGTGCGCTGGACGGCATGCCCACACTGTACTAACTTGGTAAGCACTTAACAAGTAAGTGTGTTGGAGGGGCAGTATGCGGACCGCCGTTCATCCCGGGCTGTACGACGTAGCAGCCGATCAACCGACTCTGTCCGGCACCAGATGCGCGGATTGCGGGCGGGTGTACTTCCCGCCGCTGGCCATCGGCTGTGAAGCCTGCGGAGCCCCGGAACAGCAGCTGCGTCCCATCCCGGTCGCCGCCCACGGGACCATCCACTCCCTGGCAGAGGTCCACCTGCACCAAGGCAAGTCCCCGGTGCCCTTCACCGTCGCCGAGATCCAGCTCGACGACGGCCCCCTCATCCGCGCCCTCCTGGCCCGCGACGAGCACCATGCCCGGATCGGCGACACCGTCTCGGCCATCTGGGCTGTGACCGAAGGCCAGGACGGCGACGACGACGTCGAGCCCGTCTTCACCACGACGCCGCCGGTCACCGAGGCACGCAAGGGAGCCAACTCATGAGCATCACCCTCGCCCAGCTCCGGCCTGTTCGCGTGGTCGGCGTCGGCCTGCACCCCTACCAGCGGCCCACCGACACCCCCTACACCCAGCTCGGTGTGCACGCCGTCCGTGCCGCGCTTACCGACGCCGGACTCCGCTGGAACCAGGTGCAGACCGCCTACACCGGCACCGCGACCACCAGCATGGCGTTGTCCCGCTTGATGTACCGCCACCTGGGCGCAACCGGTATCCCGATGACCCAGGTCGAGAACGCCTCCGCGTCCGGTTCCACAGCGTTTCGCCAGGCCTGTATCGACGTCGCCGCCGGCCTGGCCGACGTCGCGATCGCCGTAGGCGTCGACAAGCCCATGAACCTGTCCGCTCCGCAACGGGCCGCCGGGCTGCACGACCTGGTCGACGGCCGTGTCGTGCCCTTCACCCATTTCGCGTTGCTGGCCGCCCGCTACATGTACGAGCACGGCACCACTCCTGAGCAGATCGCGGCCGTCGCGGTGAAGAACAGCCGCAATGGCGCCCTCAACCCCAATGCCCAGCGCCGGAAGCCCCGCACGTTGGCTGACGTGCTCGCCCCGCCGCAGATCAGCGGCGTGCTGACCCGCCTGCAGTGTTGCCCGATCGGTGAAGGCGCCGCCGCCGTGATCGTCGCCTCGGACGATGCCATCGCCCAACTCGGCCTTGACCGCGATCGAGCGGTCAGCGTCCTGTCCTCGGCCGCCCGTTCGGAGACCGTCTACGACGGCGAGAACTTCGACGCCGCCCTCACCCGCGAGACCACCGCTCAAGCCCTGGCCGAGGCGAGCGTGTCAGCGTCGGACCTCGATCTGGTCGAACTCCACGACGCCTTCACCATCGAAGAACTGCTGTACGTCGAGGCGATGGGGCTGTGCAAACCCGGACAAGCCGCCACGGCCCTGCAGGCCGGCGAGTTCGACATCGGCGGCCGAGTGGCGGTCAACGCCTCCGGCGGCCTGCTGTCCATGGGACACCCCATCGGCCCCACCGGCGTCGGTCAGATCGCCGAAATAACCACCCAACTCCGCGGCGAAGCCCACGGCCGCCAACACCCCACCGCACGCACAGCGCTGGCCCATATGGTCGGAGTCGGAGCCGTCTGCGTCGTGCACATCCTCCGCAAAGATTGACCACCAGGGGCCGTCTGCTCGTTGCTCTCAAGCCTGCCGGACGGGGTGGCTCCGCTCGATCCTCACCAAGACGGGCGTTACGAACAAACGGCAGACGGACGTCATCACCGCGCTGAGGGCCGACGAACTCTGCGACCTGCTCGTCGACGTAGACGGCTGGGCCTACGACGAGTACGACGAGCGCCTCAGCGGCATCTTCGCCAGCATCCTTGGCCTAGGACTGCGCTGAGACCCAGACTGAACGCCTTGTGATACGTCGCCACGAGTATTCGCGTTGAGGACGGTGGCCCGACAGCTGCCCAGGGCCACCGGTCTCGGGCTGGTCTGACGTGTGGTCATGTGCTCAGCAGTGCGCCGATCGAGCGGCGGGCGCGCCAGCGCAGCAGCCGGGTGAGCGCGTTTTCCACTGCTTCCGGGCCGTCCTCGGCGTGGGCATGGGACCGGGCGAACGTGCGTAGCGGCGCGTGGTAGAAGTAGCTTTCCGCGCCCCGCGGTTCGACCAGATGAATGTCCACAAGGGACTCCACCAGTGTCGCGGCGTCGGCCACGGGCACGTCGAGTACGACCGCTGCCTCCACGACCGTGAAGTCAGGGCCGTCGGCGACCGACAGCAGCCGAAACGCTCTGGCCTGGGCCGGGGCCAGCCGTACCAGCGCCGACTCGTACGGCCGTTCGATGGCCTCGCACTGCGGCGGCTGGACCAGTGATCCCAGCCCCGGCCCGCTCAACCGTTGCGCCGCGTCCGACCCCGAGGCGTGCCCGGCCACGATCGTGGCCCGCTACGCCGCCCGATGGGCGATCGAGCAGGCGTTCGCCGACGCCCGCAACGTCCTGGGCGCCGGCGAGGCCGGCAACCGCGCCAGGCTCGCCGTCGAGCGCACCGTCCCCTTCGCGCTCCTGGTGCACACCCTCATCATCATCTGGTACGCCCGGCACGGCCACGACCCGGCCGACATCGACGACCGCCGCGCCGCACAGCCCTGGTACCGCACCAAGACCGAGCCCGCCTTCGAAGACATGCTCATCAAGCTGCGCAGGACCTTGATCGCAGCACGTATTTCCGGCACCCGCCCGGCTCAGCCCACCAGCGGGCAAATCCGCGCCGTGCTCGCAGCCTGGGACGCAGCCGCCGCATAACTACGAAACTCCAGAGCGGTACGAGTTCGGTCTCGCTCAGTCGCGCGCTTGGTTGACGCAGGTCACGACCGTAGAGCGAGCACCCCGCTGGGCAAGAATTGGTCCGTACCCCAGTGCGATGGTGGGCACTTTCGGCCACCCGTCGGTCACACCAAGATCGACGCCCACCAGCAAGATCCTCACGACCATGAGTACGTGCTGGTGGGCGGGGGTGTCGATCGGTACCAGCCGTGCCAGGCCCTGGTCACTCCAAACTGGGGCGTTAGCCTTCGACGCCGTCGGCCCACTCTTGCTCATCGGTTGGGCCGAGGTCGGACCCGGACTGGTCGCGACGATCCGGTCCTCCGCTCGCGCCCACTGCCCCGGGATGCCTGGCAGTTACGACGGTCAGTGCCTCCGCAATGGCGTTCACCCTCGCGGTCATCCCGGCCAGCGATGTGGGTACGCACCCGTCGACAGTTCGCGCAACTGGCAGGTGTTCGGGTTATGCCACAGTCCGCGAGGTCCGATCGGTAGCCCCTTCGAGCCACAAAACAGCAGGTCAAGTGACTCGGAGAGGCTACCGATGCTTCGGAGGTGTGGAGCTAAGGGGATTCGAACCCCTGACCTTCTGCATGCCATGCAGACGCGCTACCAGCTGCGCCATAGCCCCTCATCCGTGCCGGCCCCGTGGCCGACGGAACTCAGACATCATACAGGCTTCCGAGCCTCCCTACGCACCGGCAAGCATGCGCCGGGCAGTGACCTGGCCGACGACCGTGAACCGGCCGCCGCTATGAGGCCGCTCTTGAATGACTACCGTGCACCCTGTCAGTCCGCTCCTTCGACGATCCGCAGGTCCCGCACCACGGCACCGTCCAGCACCGCCAGCGCCCGCTGGTAGGGCTCGCTCTGGTAAGCCGCCATGGCCTGCGCGTAGCTGTCGAACTCGATCACCACCGTTCGTTCGGCCTTCCCGGCCTCGTGCGCCGTTACCTGGCCGCCCCGGACCAGAAAGCGGCCACCAGCCGCCTGAATGGCCGCCCCGGCCAGCTTCCCGTACTCGGCTAGCTTCTCCGGGTCCGAGACCGACTGGTACGCGGTGACCCAGTAACCCTTGGCCATGACAACTCACCTTTCTGTCGTGAATAACCATGTTCGCCCACCAGCCCGTCAGCGCGGGACCTGTTCCGCCGGGATCGGGTCTCCGGGCACGCTGGGGCCAGTGGCTTCCACTCCAGCATGGTCTCGGCCTGGCGGCGCGCCGGTTCCGCCAGAGCATGGCGGAGCGCCTGCCTGCCGGTCACTGGGCCCAGCGTCAGCTCGATGAACCGGGGACGGTAGATCGAAGCGTTCTTGTACAGGTCGGTATTGACCAGGCTGTTCACGTTGTAGGAGATGACGAGGCGGCCGGGCGCGCTGATCTGGGGGTGGGCGTGGGCATTGTAGGTGTACACGTTGGCGTCGCCGTAGCTGCCGTGAAGGCCGGTTTCCGGCGTGTCGTAGATGGCGGTGCGGTCGGTGAAGGGGCCGACCGGCGAGCACGAGTACAGGACGTCGATCTCGGCGCTGAACGGCTGGAGGGTGTTCTGCGTGACGAGCACGTACAGGCGGCCGACCCGGCTCACGCTGTACTCGCTGGCGACGTGCAGGAAGCCGCCGGACGCCGCCGGGCCGGCTATCCGGGCAGACGCGGACTCGTCCGGCGACCAGGTTCCCGCGGCCGTGTAGTACTGCCATGGCCGGAGCAGGTCATCGCCTGCCACCCGGGCTATGTGCATGTACGTATCCGCGCCCAGGTCCTCGACGCCGTAGACGTAGGTGTAGCCGCCGTCGCGGGCGATCCACGAGCCCCAGGCGATCCCGGCGCTAGAGGGCAGCGGCTGCACGCCGAACGGATGCGACAGATCGCCGAGATGGTAGCGGGCGAGGACGTTGCGCTCCCACGCGAAGTCGAACGGCGCCGACCCGAAGCGGTCGTACTCCTGGTATACGGCCTGCAGCGTGCCGCCAGCCACGACGGCGTCACCGGCCCAGTACCAGTGCGTCGCGTCGGGCGGCGGCATCAGCGCCGCCGGATCCGCCGCCGTTCCGCCGCCGATGGTGGTGAGCCCGGCGCCGGACGGGTCGGGAACCCGGCCCGGCTCCGCCACGAACGAGTTGTTGATGAACGGCGTGGTGCCCTTGTCAGAGATCACCGGCGAGCGCGAGCCGTCCGGGTTCACGTAGCCGAGAAACGTGTCGGAGAAGATCCACAGCTCTTGATCGCGTGGCAGCGGCGCCGAGTAGGTACTGTCCGCGCCGGTCCAGTGGTCGTATCCGGCCCCGTGATCAGCGTAGTTGCCGAACATCGCGTCAAGCGGGGCGTCCGGTGCGGCGCTGGCCGCCGACGGGGCGGGCACGCCCGGGCATACGGCCGTGGCCGCGCCCGCGTGCGCGGCGCTTCCGGCTGAGACAGTACGGACAGTGCCGGCGGTGCCAGTGGCGGGCGCAGGCACGGCCAGCGCCACGGCCGCGGTCACGGCGGCAGCAAGCGCGCCCGCCTTGATTCCAGTTATCCGCCGCATACCCACCTCCTCGTCGCCTCGGTTATCTCCGGTACCTGTTCTTCCGCTGCGACGACGGCGGGGTGCTCGATCGCCTTGGCGACACAGGGAAACGCGGAGCCGAGTGGGAAAACGGTGCCTGCGCCCCAGGCCATGACGCACACTCTGGGCTGATTTTCACCCGGGGCGGTTGCCGGATACCCTCGTCTTGTGCGGGCGGCAACCGCGGCGCCTCAGTTCCTTCGCGCGCGGGATGCCCTGGGGGGCGAGCGCGGCGATGTTGTGGTGCTATCCTCCAAGCTGCATCCACCTGCCGGGCGCCCTGGCTCAGTAGCCCGCCGGGATCTCCTCGTTCGCCTCAATGAGAGCGTTTCGGCCAAGCTGGTCGTTGTCGCCGCACCGGCTGGCTGGGGGAAGACCTCGCTGCTCCGGGACTGGCGATCGGCCGGTGAAGCGTCCCAAATCGCATGGTTGTCCGTCGACCAGGACGACAATGACCCGGTACGTTTCTGGGCGCACGTTATCGCGGCCATTGCCACCGTATCCCCCGGGGTAGGGGAGGCATCCCTGCAGGTGCTGACCGCTCCCGGCGCCAAAGACGCGGAGGGCGTGCTGACGCCACTGATCAACGATCTCGAACGGCTGGCCGCCCCGGTGACGCTGGTCCTCGACGATTACCACCTGATCTCCCATCGGGGACTCCTGGAATGCGTGGAGTACCTGGTCGAGCACCTGCCGCCGACGCTGCGCCTGGTTGTGTCGGCTCGCTCCGACCCGGTGCTGCCACTGGCGCGGCTGCGGGCCAGGGGTGAGATGACCGAAATCCGAGCCGATGCGCTCCGTTTCACTGACGCCGAGGCGGCGGAGCTGCTCAACGGAACACTCGGCCTCGCCCTGGCCCCAGCGGACATCGACGCGCTGCAGCGGCGGACCGAGGGCTGGGCGGCGGGCCTGTATCTCGCCGGCCTGTCGCTGCGCGGGCGTCCCGACCCATCCCAGCTGGTCCGGGCGTTCGCAGGCGACGACCGCCAGATCGTCGACTACCTCGTGGCCGAGGTGCTGGACGCGCTGCCGGCCGACGTTCGCTCATTCATGATGCGGACATCAGTCCTTGACCGCATGTGCGGACCGCTGTGCGATGCCGTCACCGCTTCCGGTGGATCGTGGCGCATCCTCGAGGGACTGGAGCGAACCAACCAGTTCGTGGTCCCCCTGGACGCTAGCCGCCAGTGGTACCGGTACCACCAGCTGTTCGCTGAGCTGCTGCGGCACGAACTTGACTGGGCCGAGCCGGGCCTCGCTCCGCTGCTCCACCGCCGCGCTTCCGCATGGCACCGCCAGCACGGCTCGATCGCCGAGGCCATCGGGCATGCGATTTCGGCCGGCGACCTGGCCGACGCCAGGGAATTGATCGCCGCGCACTGGAACGCCTACATCAACAAGGGCCTGGCCGAGACCGTGGAGGCGTGGCTGAACCGGCTGCCGCCTGCGATGGTGACCGAGGATGCCCGGATGTGCCTGGTGATGGGCTGGATTTCACGTCATCTGGGCCGGCTCGGCGAGGTTGAACCGTGGCTGGAGGCAGCGGAGGCCGCGACACCGCGAGGCCCGCTCACGGAAGTCTCTACGTCCATCGAATCGTGTGCGTACATGCTGCGCGCAGGCTACCGGTACATGATCGGGGATCTCGCCGGGGCCGAGTCAGCCAGCCGCCAGGCGGTGGCGCTCGAAGCAGCGGGGACCCCGCTGTGGCAGGCGGTGGCATCGGCGACACTAGGCGTCAGCTTGTGCTGGCAAGGCAAGGACAGCGAGGCGCGCATTATCCTGCGACGGGTCGCCGGGCCCATTCCGCCGCCTGCCAACAACCTCGCCAGCCTGTGGGCACAGGGCTGCCTGGCGGCGATCGCCGCCAGGAGCGGCGATCCTGAGGCCGCCGAAGACCACGTTCAGAAGGCCCTGGGCCTGGCCGCCAGCCATGGGCTAGGTGAGTACTGGGTCGCAGCCACAGCCCTGCTCACATCGGCTGAGCTGCTGGAACGCCGCGGCCACCTGGCCGACGCCGAAGCGGAGGCGCGTAGCGGACTGCGGCTCGCCGAACGTGGCCAGGCGCGGCTGGAGACCGCCTACGCTCAGCTCTGCCTGGCCAGACTGACAGCCCGCGCCGGCAACGACGAGGAAGCCCGTGCACGAGTGAGCGCAGCCCGGCGGATCATCACGACCTGCGCTGATCCCGGTGTGATCCTCACCGAACTCCTCGCAGGCACCGCAGGTGGCGCAGGCCGGCCTGCGCCACCCCCCGGGCCCCGCCTGCCGAAGCTCGCGGAGCCTTTGAGCCAGCGGGAGGACGAAATCCTGCGGTGGCTGAACAGCCAGCTTTCCTTGCGGGAGATCGCGAGCGAGCTCTACGTGTCCTACGACACCGTTAAGACGCACACCCGCCACATCTACCGCAAGCTCGGGGTGTCGACCAGGCAGCAGGCCGTGGCCCGGGCGCGGAGCGATAACGCCCGGTAGGCCATGGTCCCGGCCGACCGCCGGGGCCGCCCTGCCGCCCAGGCAGCAGCCGGGCTGCTGGGTCCCATTACCTCGTGCTCCGCGTGCCGGGCCCGTGTTCTCTCGTCCTGGTCGCCGGCTTGGTCCGTCCGGAACGGCTCCACGCTCACCAGCTCCAGGCCCAGGCTGCGCACCCGGTCCAGGATGCCGTAGAGGTGTGACTGATCGCGGATCTCGCCGACCAGGACTGTTTGCCCCGCTCCCGGCTCCATGGTCATCCCGGCGAACGCGGAACCGAGACGCTCGGTCAATCTCCCTCGAACGCTGATCTGGTATCGGACTGGTCCCACGTTTCCTCCGCCCTTCTCCGGTTGTTCTCACTGTCGGCCCGCGGCGGGTGAGGATTCATCCCCCCGGTACCGGTCTCACCCGGGTGAGCAGGCGGCGCCGGTACCCGCGTCCAGGTGGCATCCGCTCGCCGGGAGGCCGGGTTGTCCCGTCAAGCCGCCGGGAGCATTGCGCGACCACCTCACCCGGGTGAAGCCGGCTCAGGGGTGATGCTGGCTCACCCACGGTCACCGCACAGTGAGTCCTAGCGACGCGATGTCGCGCATGGTGAGTGGAAGGATCCGCATGTTGAACACGAAATTTCTCATCCCTCGCGTGGCGGAAGGAAGGATCCGCATGTCGCACACGAAATCTCTCAACCCCCCAGCGGTCACGGCCGAGACGGCAAAGCACCCGGTGGCCATCGCCGGCCAGTTTCTGGCCCGGTACGGCCTTGTCGTCGTCCTCGCCTGGATCGCCGCAGGGCACTACGCCGCACCCGCAGGCATTCAGCCGCTGATCGTCCACAGTCCCCTGCTGAGCTGGCTTTACGGCATCTTCAATGTCCACACGCTCGGCTACGCGCTCGGCAGCACGGAGATCCTCGCGGCTCTGCTCATTGCGCTCCGGCCGCTCTGGCCACGGGTCTCGGCCGCCGGCAGCGCGTTCTCGGTGCTGATTTTCTGCAGCACGATCAGCTTCCTGTTCACCACACCCGGAGTCACCGCAGGCGGACCGGTGCTGTCGATGCTCGGCGAGTTCCTGATCAAGGACATTGTGCTGCTTGGCGTCGCCCTGTGGACCTTGGGCGACTCGCTCGGCGCCCATCGGCGGACCCGGCCGGCCTCGTAGGAACACAGCACGACGGCGGCCCGCTCAGCTGTGTCCGGCCTGCACCGGCGGCGCGTCCGGCTATGCCGACAGCCAAACGGCGTATGCAGAGATCTGGCCTATGACTCGCTGATCGTAGCCGCCAGAGCTGCGCATTCCTGCTTCGGGCACGACGCGTGGGCGCCGCATGCGCTTGGCCTGAAGACCGTAGAGGATGCCCTGGAGATCCGCCGGCGCAGGCCCCACGGCCCCCGCAGCCAGCTACTTCCTCTGGCACTACAAACAGTAGTACTATCAATTGTCGGAGGAATAGCTGTGAATGATGACTGGACCAGCCTGGCAGCGTGCCGCCGGCCGGATGTGGACCCCGAGTGGTTTTTCCCGGTCGGCGATACCGGCCCGGCCCTGCGTGAGGTCGCGGCGGCGAAGGCCGTCTGCGCCGGCTGCCCGGTCGCGCGGGAGTGCCTTGACTGGGCCCTGCGGATGGGCGAGGCTGCCGGCGTCTGGGGCGGCACGACGCCCGAGGAGCGGCGCGTCCTGCGCCGTCAATTGGCCGGAACGAAGGGCTGGCAGGCTT
>DASQVO010000588.1:0-4810 GCA_035640715.1 Streptosporangiaceae bacterium | reverse complement strand
CTCCCTGGCCACGATCACCGCGAGCACCTCCTCCCACTCGGCCAGCTCATCTAGTGCACCTGCCTGTAAATACTGGGGTGTATTCCAGGCTCCTCGCCGTCGGGGCGAGCGACTCCCCGCCCAGCCCGGGATGGGCGGGTCGGGGCGGGCCGGGGCCGGCCAGGGGACCCGCGGGCGCGGCGGTGATGGGCGCGGCGCCGGGGGTCACGTCGTGCCGGGTGCGCACCTGGCAGGTGGGTCCCGGCGCGGCGGTGCGTGACATCGGCCGGGAGGGTGGCCGGTGTGGTGCCGCCGCCCGCGCGGGCGGCGATATTGGCGGCCGCGAGCAGGTCGCGGTGCCCGGTGAGCTTGCAGTGCGGGCAGGTAAACACCCGCCCGGCGGGCCTGGGGACGGGTTTATGGCATCGGGGGCAGGTGGAGGAGGTGCCCCGCTCATCGGCCAGCCGGATCGTGATCCCGGCCTGCTCGGCTTTGCCGCGCAGGGCGCGGAGCAGGTGGCCGATCCGCCAGGCGCGGGTGCGCTGGTTGTGCCGCCTGCCCGGCGGGTAGGGCAGGTCCCGGTCCAGCCGCACGATCAGCGGCGGCCTGCCCTTGGCCACCGGCAGCCGCAGCCTGCGCCCCATCCACGGTGAACGTGCCCGCATACCAGCGGACCGGCACCAGCGCCCGCCGCCGCCGCGGGAACCGCGCCGAGACGTCCCCCGCCTTACGGCGCCTGGCGGTGGCCATCCACGCGTCGGAGTAGCGGCGCAGCACCGAGCGGGCGCCGGTAGTGCCCAGCTCCCCGAAGGTGCCGGGCCCGGAGGCGGCCAGTTCCCGGCACAGCTCCTGGTACCCGGCCAGCGGCACGTCCCGGCGGGCCCGCCGCCAGGCGTTGACCTCCAGCACACAGGCCCACACATCCCCGGCCGAGGCCAGCAGCCCCAGCAGGCGGCGCCGCTGGGCGCGGGTCACCCGCAGCCCCGCCCGGGCGGTGCGATGCACCACCCGGGGCGCTGCGGGATCCCGGTGCCTAGGCATCCATCAAGCACACCACCAGGCACCGACAAAATCAGGCCCAGACACTCGTCACACACAGCCATACTTCCAATCACCAGCACTAGCCGCGCGGCCGCGCGTCGTCGCGGGGTCGCCATGGGCCCCCGGCCAGCAGCCGCCGCGCGTACTCGATGACCGCGTCGATGATCTTTTCAGCCTGACGGCGGCTCTTTGCGGCCGCGACCTCGTAGGAGCCTTCACCGATCAGCGAGGTGAGAATCGCTGCGTACACCCGGTCCACCGGCATGTCGGTGAGGCGCAGGAGCGAGTCGTTCTGGCTGATCCATTCGCGGCCCCTGCGGCGTTTCATTACCTCGAAGCCGGGCGGGGCATCACCGGTGGAGAAGAGCAGAGTCAGGTCACGCCGCTGCCAGCAGCCTTGCAGGAAGGCGCGCGCCCCGGTCTCGAACAGCTGTCCCGGGTCGGTTTCGCCCTTCTTCCTGGCATCAGCCACGGCCTTGCTGGCTGCCTCCTCGTGAGCGAGCTGATGCTCCTGCCAAAGGGCGATGAAGAGCTCGTTCTTGCCGCCGAAGTGGTGATAGAGGCTGCCGACGCTAGACCCGGCACGGTCCACGATATCGGCGATGCTCGAGTCGGAGAAGCCGCGCTCGGTGAACACTTCCCGGGCGGCGTCAAGCAGCGCGCGTTGCGTCTGCGCGGTGCGGCCCCACTGCCAGGCGCCGCTCACGGGCCGTCTTTCAGCTGCTTAGCCATAGGCCCTTCACTGATCCGTTCCGCTTTCTGGGTCAATGTACATCCCCGGGAATCCCTGGCTGCTCCCCCGGCGATGCCGTGTACCACCGCGAGCGCCTGGCCACCAGGATCAGGCTCCAGCCCGCGCCCATTCGTTTGACAACTGCGCCGTCCGCAGCCAGCCTCAGAGTAGTACTAGAGCGAAATTCTGGAAAGCGGATCGAATCCTGGTGGCGGCCAGGATCTGAGGAAAGGGCATCAGCTGATGGTGGATTTCTCGCTCAGCGACGAGGAGCGGCAGATACGGGACACCGTACGTTCCTTCATCGAGAAGGAGGTCATGCCGCTGGAGCCGGAGGTGCTGCGCAATGAGCGCGCGGGGCGCCCGGGCATCGATCCGGAGGTGCTGCGGGACCTGCAGGCCAAGGCGCGGCGCAGCGGGTTCTGGGGGGTGAACACCCCAGAGGAGTACGGCGGGATGAACCTCGGCGCGGTGATGTCGGCGATCGTCATGATGGAGTGCGGGCGCTCGTTCGTGCCGTTCTCGTTCGGCGGCTACGCCGACAACATCCTGTACGCCGGCAACGAGGAGCAGAAGGAGCGCTACCTGATCCCGGTCATCGAGGGTGAGCGGATCTCCTGCTTCGCCATCACCGAGCCGGGCGCCGGGTCGGACGCGCGGAACATCCGCACGAGCGCGCGCCCGGACGGCAGCGACTACGTCATCAACGGGGAGAAGACCTTCATTACCCGGGGCAACGAGGCCGACTTCGTCATGGTGTTCGCCGTCGTACCGGACGCCGGCGTCACGTGCTTCCTGGTGGACCGGGACATGGGCTGGAAGTCTGAGCCGATCCCGACCATGGGGGAGTGGGGCCCGGCGTCACTGGTGTTCGAGGACGTCCGGGTGCCCGCCGCCAACATCCTCGGCGAGCCCGGCAAGGGCTTCGAGCTGGCCATGCAGTGGATCCGGCAGGGCCGCTACCTGATCCCCGCCCGCGCCATCGGCTCGGCCGAACGGCTGCTGCAGATGGCGATCGACTACGCGAAGATCCGCCAGTCGATGGGCCACCCGATCGCTGACTACCAGGCGATCCAGTGGCAGATCGCCGACTCCCAGGTGGAGATCGAAGGCGCCAAGTGGCTCACCCTGTACGCGGCGTGGCGCGTGCAGCAGGGCCTGGACGCGCGGCACGCCTCCTCCATCGCCAAGCTCAACGGCGCGGTCATGGCCAACCAGGTCGTCGACCGGGTCATGCAGATCCACGGCGGCATGGGCTACACCAAGGAGCTTCCGGTCGAGCGGTGGTACCGCGAGCTGCGGCTGCTGCGCATCTACGAGGGCACCGACGAGATCCAGCGCCGGACGATCGCCCGTAACCTGCTCAAGGGCCACGTCAAGCTGGGCGGAATCGGCGAGTGACGTGCAACTGAACCTCCCCTGCCTTGACACCGTCGGCCGGACCGAGTCCAATAGCTTACAGAATTGGTTTCTAGTATTTGCTTATGGTGTGGGTCATTCAGAACTTCTGAACAAGCCTCAGTATCAAGGGACGGTTGGCGGGGAGGTTCGCCCGTATGACGGAACGCAAGAGCCCCACGGCAATTCTCCGCGAAGGCCCCCGCGCGCTGAGCGACGAGCAGGTGCGCGAGATCGAGGAATCCGACCTCAAGGGAGTGCTCGGCGTCGACATCGACGACGTTATCGAGTACGTGCACAAGGACCTGAAGTCGCTACCGGACTTCACGACGCTCTACCGCAGGTACCTGAAGCAGCGGTGGGACGTCTACGATCTCGACTTCAGCCAGGACAAGGTGGACTGGACGGAGAAGATGACGGAGGACGAGCGGCAGTCGTTCATCGCTGTCGCTTCCGGCTTCCACCACGGTGAGCGGCAGGTCGAGATCGAACTGCCGGTGTTCATGATCGGTGCCGGCGAGGAAGAGAAACTCCACATCGCCGCGCAGATCGAGGATGAAGCGCGGCACACGGTCTTCTTCGACCGGTTCTACCGGGAGGTCGTCGGCCTCCAGGGCGACAACATCATGGACATTCTCGACGCGTCGTTCCCGTGGGTGTCGGAGACATTCGTCGGGCCGTTCGGGCTGCTCGCCTACCAGGCAGACGAGGTGCGGCGGAACCCGTACGACGAGCGGGCGCGCGTGCGCTACGGCACGAACTACTTCCTGTGGATCGAGGGCGTGCTCGCGCTGTCGGTCATGAAGGTGACGCTGTCCTACGCCCGCTGGCGCGGGTTCCTGCCGGCGTACTACACCGGCTTCACGGCGACCTGCCGGGATGAGTCGCGGCACGTGCAAGGCGGCATGCGCTACCTGCAGGGCGCGGTCCGCAAGGACCCGGCGATGATCAACGAGATCCACGACACCCTGCGGACGATCCTGTCGCTGTCCGGCGTGAACAGCCGCCAGATCTACTACGAGCCGCTGGGCTGGACCGAGGACGAGGTGCGGGTGCTGTTCTTCCAGCAACTGCGCCGCAAGCTGAACGACGTCGGCATCGACCTCGCTCCCGATATCGAAAACCTGCTCCAGCATGTGCAGCCTGTCCTGGCGGGTGGGTGAGCTATGGCGGAGCCGAAGTTCTTCAGCAAGGAGTGGGCCGACGCGGTCCGTGACGCACTGGCCGCCGGCCCCCCGGAGCAGACCCGCGCCGGCAAGCTGCAGATGTACTGGGATTTCTTCGACCGGATCAAGGGCACGTACCCGGCGTCGTGGGCGCTCGGGTGCCGCAATCTGCCCGCGGAGCTCGGCGGGGGCCCGGCGTACTTGTTCGTCCAGTGGGGCGGTGGCACGGTCACCGACTGCCGGATCATCGGGCCGGACGACCCGCTCAAGGCCACCTACGTGCTCGGCATGGACTACGCGGACTGGATAGCGCTGCACGAGGGCTATGACGCGCAGCGCACGGTCATGTACCGGAAGATCCTGCTCACCAGCGGCGATCTGCTGGAATTCTTCAAGGCGGCCTACTTCTTCGTGGAATGCCTCGCCGTCATCGGCACGGTGCCGGCCGGCTACCCGGCGCTCGCCACACGCTAGCCCGCTCGTCCCGAGGACC
>DASQVO010000587.1:0-10813 GCA_035640715.1 Streptosporangiaceae bacterium | reverse complement strand
TCCCGGATGACGAACCCCTGGCGGCCGCGCTTGCCGCGGAACTGTGGCTTTCCCGCCGGGTTGCCCGAGTCGAAGAACGCCGCCAGCGCCCGGTCGAAGTCCCGCAGCGCCTGCTGCTGCACCGACGAGGACCCCTCGGCCAGCCACGGCTCGGCAGCCCGCGCCTCGGCCAGCTGCCGCTGCCGCGCCGCGGCCGACGGTGCTGGGCCGCGGCCCGGCCACCACCAGGACTGCTGTTCCACGGCGAGATTCCAGACGAACCGGGCATCGTCACAGTGGCGCACGAGCACGCGTTCTTGCTCCGCGCTAGGGTACAGCCGGTCCCGGATGGCCATGACACCAGAGCATGCCATCGGCCTATGACAATTAACGGCGACGACCGGCGCGGCAGAAACATGGTTCCTGCGCTCCACATCCATGTGGTCTCGGTGACCAAGTACCGGCACGGCGTGCCCGGCACCGCGATGCTGGAAGCCCGCGAGACGGCGACGCGGAAACCTTGCCGCAACTTCGGCGGCTACCGCCGGGCTGACCCCGCCCTGAAGGACGGGGCCTGCACCCGACAATGGGTCATAGCCGTACCGCCAGGTTCCCGTGCCACACCGTCAGCGCCGTCAGCCCGGCCGGGCTCCACTCACCCGCGACCGTGACAGGATTCCCGCCGGAAACAGCCAGCAGCGGCCACAGGGACTCCTGCCCGAGCAACGGCAATGCTGCCCCGGTGGAACCGGCCAGATACCACCGGCCCTCCGTGTCCTCCGCCGCGACCGGCGTACCGGTCAGCAGCGCCGGCCATTCGGTCAGCCATGGGTCCTGTTCGAGCGCGGCCGCCCACGTCCCCAGCAGCGTGCCGGCATCATCGGCGGCATCCGGGCGGCCCGTCGCGGCGGGGTCGCCGTGCCGTGCTCCCGTGAGGGCACGGAGGGGCGGCTGGCCCGGGTAGTAATGCAGATCGGCGTGAAGCTCGGTACCCGGGGTGAGGGCGGCGTCCAGGTTGCCGCCGAAGTTCCCGTTGACCGCGAAGGACAGGAGCAGGGCGAACCGCCCGGTGTCCCGGCCCCGCAGCCAGACGCGGCGCGCGGGAATATGCGTATCCAGCAGATCGCGGGCCGCGAGCACCTGCCACCGGTCGGTCACCGCCGGCCCGGCGAGGACGTCCTCCCGGCTGGTGGTGTACCCCACCCGGGACCGGACGACAGCCCCGAGTCCGGGCGGCAGCGCGTCGAGCTGGCCGTGGGCCCGGGCCAGCAGGTGCAGCTGGGCGTACTCGGCGAGCAGCCGGCCCGGCCAGCCATCCCCTGACGCCGGGATCGCTGACAGTCTCCGTAGCACGGTGGCCACGCCGGGTGCCTGCGCGTCGACCATCCGTGCCGCGATCGCCTCGGTATGCCGGTACCCGCCGGCCGAGGCACCCGACAGGCCGCCCCGGACCTGGTCCCGCAGCCACATATCGAGCTCCGCCAGCCCGGCCGCGACCCGCCGGGCCCGCTGCTCCGACCGCCGGGCCGTCGCGGCGTGATCCTTCGCGGTCTTCGGTTTCGCAGCCGTGACGGCCCGCGTGCCGCGGCTGGCCTTCCACGCCTGCGCGTAGCCAGCCGGCTCGCCCTGCTCGGGCACGGCACCATTGGCCCAGTTCAGCAGCAGAGCAAGCACATGCTTGCACGGGAACTTCCGTGACGGGCACGAACATCTGTACGCCGGGCCGGTCAGGTCGACGACGATCTGGTATGGCTGTTTCCCGGACCCCGCGCACAGTCCCCACACCAGGTCACCGGCCGCGCCTGAACCGCTCCAGGACGACGGGCCCACAAGGCCCGCCGCGGCGCGCTGCGAGGAGACGTCCGGGGCGAGAGCCAGCACACTGTCGGTAGTCCATCGCCCTGGCATGCCGGTCACGTTATCGGGTGCCTACGACAAATCCGGAAAGACCCTGGAGGGCTGGAGGGCTCTACGGCTGCCAGCGGAAGCGCCAGGCGGCTATGGCGGCGCCTCCGGCCGCCCACGCCAGCAGGATCACCAGATCCCACGCCGGAAACGAATGGGTGGCCGGAGTGTAGGCATCCTCCAGGACCTGGGCCAGTGCCTTGACGGGCAGCGCGCTGGCGGCGTGGGACAGCCATCGCGGCACGCCCATCGTGGGGTTGAAGATCCCCGACACGATCGCGATCGGCAGGTAGCTGACGTTCGTGATCGGGCTGGCCGATTCGGCGCTCTTGATGACCGAGCTGACCGCGAGGCCGAGGGCGGCGAAGCAGATGATCCCGAGGCCGAGGCCGGCAGTGAGAAAGAATATCCCGGCCAGACGCGGTGCGGCGCCGAACACGAGCCAGCCGGCCAGGGCGGTGCAGCCGACGATGGCGAGGGTGGTGGCGACCGTGCTCGCGATGTGGCCGACGAGATAGGCGCCGGACGGCAGCGGGGTCGTCCTGATCCGCTTGAGCACGCCGTCGTGGCGCAGGACAGTGATCTTGGTCCCGAGGTTCACGTAGGCGGCGACGATGACCGCGAAGGCCAGGATGCTCGGTACGAACACGGTGATCTGCTTGACGTGCCCGCCCGGCAGGTATCCTCTGCCGTTGGCCGTGCCGAGTAGCAGCAGAAGGGCGAGCGGCAGGGCGAAGGTGAACAGCGCGTACTCGGCGCTGCGCCAGAAGTTGCGCTGTTCCATCCACGCCTGGCGGACAGTGAGGCGCATGGTTTTCATCGGTGGGGGTCTCCATCGCTTCGTTCGACAAGGTGCAGGTAGGCCTCTTCGAGGCTGGGCGTGACCACGCTGAGATCGTCCAGGTGGCCGGAGCTGTGCCGGGAGGCCCAGTCGAGCAGCGCGCGGAGCGCGACGGCGGAATTGCGGGTGTGGCAGACCGCCGTGACGCCATGCATGTCGAGGTCGAGGCCCGTCGGTGGCGGTATCCGGCCATCGCGCAGGGCGTCAGGGATACCGAACGAAATGCGGGTGGCGAGTCCCGCGCGCCGCGCGACGTCCCGGGTGGGCCCGGCGATCTCGATGCGGCCGTCCAGCAGGATGGCGACCCGGTCGGCAAGCCGTTCCGCCTCGTCCAGATAGTGCGTAGTGAGCAGGATCGTCTTGCCCAGGCCACGGAGGTTCTCCACCGCCGCCCAGCACCGCCGGCGCGCTTCGGGGTCGAAGCCGGTGGTGGGCTCGTCGAGGAACACGAGGTCCGGATCGCCGGCCAGCGCCAGCGCGAAGTCAAGGCGGCGGCGCTGGCCGACGGACAGCCGCCGCACCGGGGTGCACCGGTCGCCGGACAACTCGACCACCTCGAGCAGCTCCTCGCGCGATAGCGGGTGCGGATAGTAGTCCCGCCAGATGTCGATCAGCTCGCCGACCCGGGCCTGGCGGGGGAAACCGCACTCCTGGAGGACGATGCCGATGCGTTCCCGCAGCTGGGCTGGCTGCGCCGCCGGGTCGAGGCCGAGCACTGTGACCGTCCCCCCGGTTCGCTCGCGGAACCCCTCCAGGATCTCGACGGTCGTGGTCTTGCCTGCCCCGTTCGGGCCGAGCAGGCAGAACACCTCGCCCCGGCGGACCTCGAAGTCCACGCCGCGCAGCACCTGCCGGTCGCCGTAGGACTTCTCCAGGCCGCGCACCTCGATCGCCGTCTGCCCCGGCACGTGATCACTCATCCCGTGCCGCCTGGAGGCGTGCGGGAACGAGGGCATGCACGAGCGCGTCGACGGCCGTGGCCTCGGCCACCTCCGCCGTGATGGCTGCCCCGTAAGGGTCGGAGAAGCGGTGACGCGCGAACCAGGTCAGCGTCTCCAGGACGAGCCGCGCGGTCGCAGCCGGGTCCGGCGTCGTGCGCAGCAGGCCTGCCTCGGCCCGGGACCTCAGGTACTCGGTCAGCGCCGCCAGTACCGGCCGGCGGAACCCGGTGTTCAGCAGGTCAGCCAGCTCCGGCAGCTCGCGGGCCGACCGCTCGATCATGTCCGCGGCTTCCCTGGTACAGGACTCCAGCGTGAAGGTCTCGCGGAGGATCGCCTCCAGCTCGGCCGCGGGATCGCTGACCGCCGGCTGGGATAGCGCCCCGGCGAGGTGACCGAACGGAACCACCGACGCCACGTAATCCTGTACTTCCTTCATCGTGACGGACAGCGGTGCGGGGGAGAGGGGCAGGTCGCCGTCGGGCAGTTCCTCGAGCAGCAGAGCGTGCCGGATAGCAAGCACGAACAAGCCTTCCTTACTGTCCACGTACCGGTAGATCGCCGCTTCTGACAGCCCTATCTCGGCCGCGACGTCGCTCATCCGGGCCGACCGGTAGCCATCACGGGTGAAGACCCGCACGGCGCCGCCGATCAGTTCGGGCAGGCGCTTGTGCGCGCTGCGTTTACTGGGCATCTCGGGAAGTATAGGTCTAAGTGAGTGAGTCACTCACTTAGAACG
This sequence comes from Streptosporangiaceae bacterium, assembly GCA_035640715.1. Lineage (GTDB taxonomy): Bacteria > Actinomycetota > Actinomycetes > Streptosporangiales > Streptosporangiaceae > DASQVO01. Next base: position 6,411 of record DASQVO010000587.1, on the reverse strand, counting down.
GCAAATCCTGCCAGGGGAGTTCCGTAGTGGTTGCTGCCAGGAGGAGCGTTAGAAGGGCGAATCCTGCCAGGGAGTTCCGTGGTGGTTGGTACCGGTAGGGGCGTTATGCTGAGAGAAACCTCACATTTCCGCCTTGCCCGGGCACGTAAGCGGGCCCGGCAGGCCGCTGGTCAGCACCCGGGTGAGTGCGGGGGTGAAAGTGAGCGCGAAGGTCCGTCGGCCACCGCAGGCCCCTGCGGCGTCGCGCCGCTGGCGGGGCAGGCGGCTGTCCCGCCCCTCTTACGTTTTCGTGCCCGGGGGGATCGCCCTAGCGCTGTTCGGGCTGGCGGTGTGGGGATACCGCACCCAGTCGGCGAACGACATCCAGTTCACCGCGCATGCCGTGACCACCACTGCGGTCATCGACCGCATCCTTGAGGGGCCGCTGAATCAGAACCAGTACGGCCCTCCCTGGCATGACGAATACGCCGTTGTGCGGTTCACGGCCGCCGGGAAGCTGGCCCACGCCCAGGTCACCCTGAATGCCGGATGTACCGGCGCGTGCCTGCCTGCCTACCAGCCGGGCGGCAAGGTGCGCATCGCCTACGATTCCCAGAACGTGAGCGATGCCGTCATCATTTCTGGCCGGGGCCCGTACAAGGGGTCTTCCGTACATGTGAACCCCGGAATCGTTATGTTGGCTATTTGTGGGATGCTCGCGCTCGTGATCGCCATGCTGAACCTGGTGCTCGGTACCTGAAGGACCGTGACTGGGAACGCGCCAACGTGCTGGAATACTGCGTCGGTGTGACCGATGCGGGCGATGTGGTCCACCCGAGCGACGTTCCGTACTTCTGCCAGTGAGAGTCACCGGAACTCGCGCCGCAGTTCATCGAGGGTTTCCTGCGGGCATCGGATGACCCGCGCTGGGCCGCCTCCGGCGCCCGCACGCCAGCGGAATTTGAGTTCTAGTCGAACAAGACCTGCGGCCTGGCGTGCCTGAAGATGATCCTGGCCTGGCGCGGCCTGCCGGTTCCCGCGACGATGCACCTGGTGGAGCGGGCCCTTGCCTGGAAGGCCTACATACCCCAGGACGATCACGTCGCCGGCGAGGGACACAATTGGGTTCCAGCATGATAGGTATACTGTGAGTATGACTGAGATGACTACCATTAAGGTTTCCGTGCAGACGCGTGACAGGCTCAAGAGGCTTGCGGACGAAGACCATCTCACGATGGACGCCGAACTCGCGCGGACTCTCGACAAGGCCGAGGACGCCCGGTTCTGGGCAGGTGTCCGGGCGGACTATGCCCGGCTGCAGGCCGATCCGCAAGAGTGGGCCGATTACGTCAGCGAACTGGCCGAGTGGGATCACACTGCGGGTGACGGGCTGGATGACGAGTGAGCGCGCCGCTGCGTCCTGGCGATGTCTGGCTGGCTGACCTGAATCCGGTCATCGGATCGGAGCAGGCTGGCCACCGGCCAGTTGTCATCGTTTCTGGCCCGCTGCACCTGGCGTTGCCGCACGCGGTTGTCTTCGTGGTACCCGTCACGAGCCGGGACCGGGGCCTGCGTCACCAGATCCCGATTGCTTCGCAATCTTCCGGCCTGAGCAAGCTTCCCTCCTTCACCCGGCCCGAAGACGCGCGCGCGGTGGCATATCAGCGCCTTGACCGCCGTCTCGGCGCCGTCACGCCCGATGAGCTGGCCGCCGTGCGGCGCATCCTGCGCGCGTTCCTGGATCTGTAAATTCGCTGGTACTGAGCTACTCCGTCATCAGGTCGCGGGCCATCAGGATGTCGTCGACGTAGCGATGAAGCCGCACGACTCGTAAAGCTTGCGCGGCGGCGGGGCAGGCGAGACGCTGGTCGTCCACGTTGCCGCGTCTATGCCCCTGAAAGCCGCCTCATCCTCAGGCCGCGCCTGCCGGATATTGATCACCTCACCATGATGGCGCAGCGATAGCGGAAACTTCCCGGCCTGGATCATGCCGCGCGGCGGCGGACCAGCCAGATGGTGGCCGCGAGGAGGACCGCCGACAGCGCCAGCAGCCAGCTGCCTTCGATGAACTGGAAGTGCCAGAACCGGCCGGCCGGCTGATAGGTCCACCACTGCGTGTAGTGGTGCTGGGCCAGCCAGGCATTGATCGAGGCCGGGTTGCCCTGATCCCGCACGCTGGGCGGTAGCTGGCCGAAAAGCTGCCCGGGCGGCACCGGCCGGCCGTCCGGGGCCGTGATCCCGCCGCTGAGCAGCCAGTCACTGGCCGCGGGCGGGTTGTTTCCCGTGCGGGTGACCGGAGCCTGGTAGTGCTGGCGCAGGGACATCATGGTGGTCAGGTCCAGCACCAGCCAGGTGGCCAGCGACGCGGCCATCGCGGGCACGGTGCGGCGTATCACGGCCCCGGCGAACGCGCCGATGGCGAACGCGGCCAGGGTCCAGGCAGCGAAGTCGACGCCGCGCGTCCCGAACAGCTGCATCGGGAACGCGCTCGTCTTGCCCTCGGTGAGGAAAGGCTGGAAATACCAGGAGAACAGCATGCTGAACGCCTGCGCGGCGCCGGTCAGCGCGACGGCGAGCAGGACCAGCTTGGCGATCGCCCAGCGCACCCGCCCGGCGCCCTGGGTCCAGGCGAACCGGAACGTGCCGGTCTCGAACTCCCGGGCCAGCAGCGGCGCCCCGGCGAAGACCCCGAGCAGGGCCGGCACCGCCAGCAGCATGAACGGGACGGTCTGGGCGTTCAGGCCGGACGAGGCCACCGAACCACTCTGGGAGCCGTAGTACTCCTGGTTGAAGGCGGTGGCGAGCTGCTGGCAGTGCGCCGAGCCCGCCGGGTGGCAGCTCGCGACCGCGGCGTAGGCGCTGTGGATCTTCAGGCCCATGATCAGCAGGTAGATGCCGAGCGCGCCGAGCAGCGACACGGCCCCGGCCAGCAGCAGCCGGTGCTGGCGCCAGGTGACCAAGGCCAGCCTGGTCCACGGCACAGGCCGCCGGCGAGCGGCCCGCTGCGGTGCGCGCTGCCGGGAGACCGGACCGGTCCGCGGCGCGGGTGCCGACGTGGCGAAGCCAAGCGGCTTGGGGGCTGGTGAGGTCATGCCGGCACCCCCGTTCCGGCCGGTCCGGGCCCCGCTGACGTAGTGGGCTCCCGCAGGTGGCCGAGCACGATCTGCTCCAGACCCGAGCCGGGGTGCCTGGCCAGCAGGTCCCCGACCTCATCCGCGACCTGTACCGTGCCGTGTGACAGCACGATCACGTAGTCGGCTACGCGCTCGAGCTCGGCCAGCACGTGCGAGGACAGCACCACCGAGATGCCGTCCTCGGCCGCCGCCGCCATCACCGACTCCATGAACTCGTGCCGGGCCAGCGGGTCGAGCGACGCCATCGGCTCGTCGAGCACCAGCAGGTCGGGCCGGCGGGCCAGGGCGATCGTCAGCGCGAGCTGCGCCTTCTGGCCGCCGGACAGCTTGCCCACCCTCTTCTCCAGCGGAATACCCAGGTCGGCCAGCCGGGTCTCCGGCGGTCCGGGCGCTGGCCCTGGACAGCGGCCTGAACGTCGAGGTCGCGGGCGTCCTGCCCGGCCGCCCGGTACCGCCGGTGGAATCGGCCGCCTACTTCGCCGTCTCCGAGCTGCTGGCCAACGTGTCCAAGCACGCCGGCGCTCGGCGCGTGTGGATTGAGATGCACTACGAACGCGGCATGCTGCGGGTCGATGTGACTGACGACGGGTGCGGCGGCGCCGATCCCGCGCGTGGCAGCGGCCTGCACGGCATCGAGCGCAGGCTCGCGGCCTTCGACGGCATACTCGCCCTGAGCAGCCCGCTGGGCGGGCCCACCGTGATAACCATGGAGATCCCGTGCGCGTTGTCATCGCCGAAGACCTCTTCCTGCTGAGAGACGGCTTGACCCGGATGCTGGAGGCGCACGGCCTGCAGATCACCGCCGCGGTGGACAACGGGCCGGACCTCCTCGCCGCGGTGACCGCGGACACGCCGGACGTGGCGGTGGTCGACGTCCGGCTGCCGCCGACGTTCACCGATGAGGGGCTGCGGGCCGCACTGGCGGCCCGCAGGGATGTGCCCGGGCTGCCGGTGCTGGTGCTGTCGCAGTACGTCGAGCAGCTCTACGCCCGCGAGCTGCTGGCCGGAGGCAGCGGCGGCATCGGCTACCTGCTCAAGGACCGGGTGTTCGACAGTGCCCAGTTCGTCGACGCGGTGCGCAGGGTCGCGGTCGGCGGTACCGCGATGGACCCGGAGGTGATCGCCCGCCTGCTGGCCCGCAATACCGGCAACGGCGCCGTCGCCGCGCTCAGCCCGCGCGAGCGCGAGGTGCTCGCCCTGATGGCCGAGGGCCGCTCCAACGCTGCCATCGCCGCCCGGCTCGTGATCACCGAGCGCGCCGTGGCCAAGCACACCGCGTCCATCTTCCTCCGGCTCGGCCTGCAGCCCTCCGACGACGACAACCGGCGCGTCCTCGCCGTTCTCGCCTACCTCGGCCGCTGATCCGCGCGGGCTTCCGCGGCTACTTCTGACCAGCGCGGGCGCGTCAGCTGGCCCGCCGGTAGGCGCGGACGGCGAGCGGCGCGAACACGACGAAGATCCCGGCCAGCCACACGAGGCTCTTCCACAGGTTCGCCTCGACCGGGCCACTGACGGCCAGCCCGCGCATCGTGTCGATGACGTAGGTGACCGGCTGGTTGTTGGCGAACGCCTGCAGCCAGCCGGGCATCGTCGAGATCGGGACGAACGCCGAGGACAGGAACGTGATCGGGAACAGCCAGATCATCCCGAACGCCTGCACCGACTCCTCGTCGCCGATGGCCAGCCCGGTGTACGCGGCGATGCAGCAGATCGCCAGCCCGAACCCGATCGACAGGACGACCATGGCGATGGCCGCGCCGATGCCTTTCTCGAACCGGAATCCCACCGCGTAGCCGACGCCGATAACGATCAGGATGGTTATTGTCATCCGCCCGGTGTCGGCGACCAGCCGCCCGGCCAGCACGGCCGAGCGCGCCATCGGCATCGACCGCAGCCGGTCGATGACGCCCTTCTGGAGTTCCTGGGCCAGCGCGATGGCCGTGCCGAACGTGGCGAACGCCGCGGTCTGCCCGATGATCCCCGGCATCAGGAAATTGACGTAGCCGCCCGGCACCTTCACCGGGATCGCGCCGCCGAAGACGTACCGGAACATCAGCACGAACATCACCGGCTGGATCACCGTGAACGCGATGTAGGCAGGCACCCGCATCCACACCAGCAGGTTCCGCCGGGTGATCGTCAGCGTGTCGCTCACGGCCCAGCGAGCCTGGGTGAGCAGGCCGGGATTGTCCGGCTGCACGGTGCCCGGCGCTGCGGTAATGGCGGTCATGACGAGGCCCTCCCCGCGTTCTCGGCAGCCCTCCGGCGGCCGCGGCGTCGCTTACCTTGCTGGTCTTCTTCTTCGGCGGCGTGCCCGGTCAGGGCCAGGAACACATCGTCGAGGGACGGCCGCCGCAGCCCGAGCCCGCGGGTCTCCACGCCGGCCGCGTCGAGGGCGCGCACCGCCTGGATGAGCGCCTCCGAGCCGTTGCCGCCGACACCCGCGTTCACCACGCCGGTTTCGGCGTCGACGTGCGGCTCGCTCTCGGCCACCTGCGAGATCGCCGTGACCCCGTCCGCCAGCCGGGACCGGTCCGGCACGGTGAACTCCAGTACGTCCCCGCCGATGCGGCCCTTCAGCTCCTCGGCCGTGCCGGCGGCGATGACCAGGCCGTGGTCGATAACCACGATCTCGTCCGCGAGCTCATCGGCCTCGTCCAGATACTGGGTCGTCAGCAGCAGCGTCGTACCGCCGGCGACCAGTGACCGGATGACATCCCACATCCCCAGCCTCGAGCGCGGGTCCAGGCCGGTGGTCGGCTCGTCGAGAAACAAGACCTTGGGCTGGCCGACCAGGCTGGCGGCCAGGTCCAGCCGGCGCTGCATGCCGCCGGAGAACGTCTTGGCGGGCCGGTCCGCGGCATCGGTCAGATCGAACTGCTCCAGCAGTTCCGCGGCACGGCTCCGGGCATGCCGCCGGCTCAGATGGTAGAGCCGCCCGATGATCTCAAGGTTCTCCCGGCCGGTGAGCTCCACCTGAATGGCTGCCGACTGACCGGCCAGCCCGATCGACCGGCGGACCGCGGCGGCCTCCCGCACGACGTCGTGGCCGTTCACCAGTGCCCGCCCGCCGTCCGGGCGCAGCAGAGTCGTCAGGATGCGCACGGCAGTCGTCTTACCTGCGCCGTTCGGGCCGAGCACACCGAGCACCGTCCCGTGCGGCACCGACAGGTCGATTCCGCGCAACGCGCGGACCTCCCCGAACGACTTGGTCAATCCTTCCACGATGATCGCTGGTCCCGCACCGATCTGTGACACATCATCCTCCCGAGGAGCCCCCAGCCCGTCCCGTCCGGGC
>DASQVO010000586.1:0-4761 GCA_035640715.1 Streptosporangiaceae bacterium | reverse complement strand
GCATCCTCGGCCGGTGACTGCACGAGCGTGACATTGCCCCAGCCTTCGCCGGCGATGTGCTCACGCGCCACCGCCAGCATCTCGGGAGATTCCTCGATGCCGATGACACCTCCCTCCGGGCCCACCTTGTCCCGGAGCATTTCCGCAGCACAAGCCCGTCCCGCATCCCACGTCGAGGACCACCTCCCCCCGGCCGAGCGGGAGCGCGCCGACGACGGCCCGGCGGTAGGGCTGGAACGCGCCGGTGCCGGATTCATAGGAACGGGCGTGTGCGCTGTAGGCCGGCAGCCGCGCCCGCGGGGCCTGTATATGGGCTGCTGGCGCAGCAGTACGTGATGTGATCATGGCTGGTCGCCCCTCCTTGAAGGAGTGGCACTTCCTGACGCGTTATCCCTCGCGCCAGCCGTAACGGGGTTCAAGGTGGCTGCGGCTCGCAGTATCCAGGTCAAGGACATGTAAACCTGTGCGGGCCGTGGCTCAAGGTGGGCCGACTGTCCGCTATCGCTGGACTGCCGTTGGAGCCTGGCTCCTCACGTGCGAGGTCGGCAGGGAGTGGCCTGAGAGACGCTGCGGACGCTGATACAGCAGCACGGGCGGCCCGTTAAGCAGACGCTTTCTCACTCTCACATAAGGACGCGCGGTGGCCGGCATGGCAAAGCCCTCGCACCACTGTCAGGTACGAGGGCTCGCCGTTCCCGTGATCAGGCTGCGACTGGCTCCTTCTCGGGGAGCTCGGAGACTTGCTGATGCATTAGGGCGTTCACGATGCCGTCCCTGGCCGCCGACTCGATCCAGTCCGAGATCTCGCTCAGCTCGTGTGTATCAGGGTCGATGCCGAAGTCCTCCGCTACGCCACGCTCGATGACTTCCCGGATCTCCGCGTTGTCGGCCACCAGCTCGAAACCGGCGTCCCACAACTTGTCCTCGATCTTGCTTGCCAGGCTTAATGCCTCGTCACGGCTCATGTTCTGGTTCATGGCGGGGACGCTACCGGCGATCTCGTCTCGTACCCGCTCGGTGAACCCGCCCAGGTCCCCGGCGGCACGGCTGGTGATGGCGGCGACCGTGCCGGACGACACCGGGACGCCGAACAGCTCAGCCAGCGCCTCCGACAGCGCGCCCTGCGCTTCTGCCCGCTCACCGCGCAGCGACACCACAAGAACCGCGAGCACGTCATACGGCGGCGGGCCTTGATCAACGGGCACACCACGGCACTGCCTACGGCCCAAGATCACCAAATGCCCGAACCCGGTCCGCGCCGGCGTGCCGGATGGGTCAGCTCTCAGCCAAAAGACCTGACCTGTTACCTATAGGTTACGTTTCCGTAAAGTCGCCAGCTGGGCAGAAACACCGTGATTTCATGGTTACACCTGGTAGCCCGCGACGGTGCTGGTTGCTGCCCAAGGAAGCCGGCCATGGACGGACATACAGTGACAGATGCCAGCGAGCGTGAGCGGCGACGCAGTGCAAGCTTTCGGCGTCTGGCTGCAGGTCGCCGGGCCGGAAGGTGGCGGCGCGGGAACCGCGCTACTGCCCCAGGCTGAGGACGGAGAACCCCTAGTGAGCAGACTTGTCACGCTAGCCGTAACGGCAGGCGAGCAGCCTACGCTGGAACAGACCGATGCGATGCTCGCCGAACTGCGGCAACTGCCCCGTGACGAGGTAGTGAGCTCCCTGATCGACGATCTCCTGGACTACCGGGCTTTGCTCGCCAGCGCAGCGGCGTGAAGGCGGCCGTGCGGCCGCACGGAGCGGAACCCGGCCAGGTGGTCCCGGCCGCAGCTTTGAACGGCGCCGGGACCACCTGACTGGCATGTTCCGGTTATTGCGCCGAGGCTCCGAATGGTCTGCCGGTCTGCTGCTGGCCGCCGGCACCGAACTGCTCACCGCCTGCTGACCCCGCGACGCCGGCCAGTTCTTGTAGCCGCGTCTCCACGTACCGTTCGCTGTGGTGTGTCTTGTCCGCGATCCGCTGCACGAGATCGTTGACGTTGACCGCCGAGTCCAGATCAGATGTGCTGACCTGCCCGAACTGGTCCAGAATCCGATACCGGATCTGGCGCCAATTCTGCCGGAGCTGCTGTTCGACCTGCTGGGCTTGCTGCTGCTCCATCTGGCCATTCCCCCTCTTCGGAAAGATCCAGACTAGACCTTCTAGACCTTCTAAGCTACTCCGGACATATGCGGAGCGGTCAACCCCCGGCCGCGAATTCTAAATGTGTAATTCGTTACGGGTGTTTTTAGCTTGGCAAACTGAGAAGAAAATGATTTTTCGGCAATAATAGTTTTTAATGTTCATTCAGGGTCTGAGGTCAGCATGGGGCCGCGACACGCCGCTGCGTGGTGTTTGAACCTCTAGTTGAGGTTCAGCAAGCATGGGTTTGTGTCCGATGAGCCTGATGTGTCTGGCGGGCCGGGGGCAGCGTGAGCTGATGGCGCGGCTGCGGGCCGTGGTGGAGGCGAAGGACACCGGACTGGCGGCGCTGCGGCGGATCGCCTTGGCGAGCAGTTCGGTCAGCCCGGCCTCCTCGCCCGTGGAGAAGAAGAAACGCCGATCCTCGGTCAGCCGCCCGCCGGGTTCTGGCACGGCCAGGTCGAGCTCCCGCAACTCGGCCGCGGATCCGCGCAGCACATCAAGCTCGGCCTTCAGGTCGCCGGCGAGCCGCGCGTCCACGCGGGCCAGCCCATCCTCGATCTGCTGCCTCCGCTCCTCCCGCCACCTGCCGGCCGCCTCCAGTACAAACGCGGCCACCCGCTCACGGCCCATCCGCTCAATGCTGGCCGGGGACGCGGCTCGCAGCTCACCGTCAAGCAGCTCATCGAGCTGGCGGCCGACCTCGGCCCGGCTGGTCTTCAGGTAGGCGGCGAACGCGGCGAAACCGTGCCGGAGCGAGCGCGTTGTCCTGGAGGGTTTGGGCCGGGCACGCGAGGTTACAGCAGCGGGGATGAGGGCATCGGTGTCAGCGGGTGAATGCGCTGGTGAGTCTTGCAGGGTAGTCGCGCTGTCCGGCCGCGTGGACGCGCCGGTGTGCGGTGAGCTTGAGGATGTTCTGCTGGCCGAGGCGCGGAAGGGCCCGCGCCGCCTGGCGGTGGACCTTTCCGGTGTGGATGTCATGGACTTGATGGCAGTGACGGTGATCGTGTGGGCGAGCCGGGTGCTGAATTTTCATGGCGGCGCTCTGGTGCTGGTACCCCCACAGCCAGCGATAGCCGATCTGCTGGAGCGCTGGGGGATGGCGCCCATGGCTGCCGGTGCGGGGAAGCGCCGGCCAGGCGCGGGGAGTGGCAAGGCTGACCGGAGCGGCCCGCCGGCGGCGGCCGGGCCGCTGAGGGTGATGACCGCGACGCCGTGGCGTTCACGGTGGGCGGGGCCGCCTGCGTCGCTGGTGGGGAGAGCGCGGGCAGGGCATGACCGGCTCCCATGAAGACGCCACGGGCAGCGGTCCGCCGGCGTCCGCCGTTCGCGGGTGCTGAGCCTGGCGTAGCGCCAGACGGAGCCGGTGCCGGAGAAGAACGCCGATCCCTACCAGGACTGGCAGTCCTCGCAGTTCTGATAAATGTCGACAATCATTGACAATAGGGACGTTAGGGAATACATGACACATGAGCGGTAAGGATCAGATCACCTACGGGGGCGCGGCCCGGCTGCGCATCGCTCTCGCCCACCAGGCCGCCAAGATCGCCGGCGAGGCCCGCAGCATGGTCCCGACCTGCACCGACAACCACGCCCACGGCGGTGAGTTCGTGGAGGCAGCCGCCCGGATCGCCGATGACGCCCGGGAGCTCCTCGCCCTGGCTGTCACCTACGAACGGCGCCGCGGCACCTTCTGGGAGGTGATCGGGGAAACCCTCGGGATCTCTCGCCAGTCGGCACACGAGCGCTTCGCCGCCGCCCAGAAGCGCATGGATGCGGAACTGACCGAGCGCTGGCTCGCTGACGACGACCCGTGGTTTACCGGCCTGCCAGAGGGCGCGACCGACCCGGCCGAGACCGCCAGCCGGCTTGACCGGTGGGCAGTCCGCCATATGCAGCCGGCTGACGCCCTGGCGTACAAGGCCGCCGGCGACCCGGAACGGGCCCGGCCGGTCAGCCACAACCTGCCGCCCATGGACACCGGGGAACACTCCTCGATGGTCATGGCCGGCGCGAACCTTATCCGGGAGCGCCCGGACACGTCCGGCCCGGATGATGAGAGAATTGCACAGCTCAAGCTGGGGCTCGCCCGGCGCAAGGTCGAGCTCTATGAGCGGATGATCGCCGAGGAGACCGGCGAGCGCGGCCGTATCGGCGCCGACGTCGGCGACCTGGCCGAGCTTCTGGCAGCCGCGCGGGCTCAGCTCGCCGAGCTTGAGGGCTACGAGGACGGCCCGGCAGCCTCGCGCACCCGAAGACCATGACGGCGTGGCCACGTCCGCGGCCACGCCGGAAACTTTCCATGTAATAACTGCACATTCCCGCGTCCGGCCGGGCCCGGATCCGCAGGCGGTACCCGTCGCGTGCGGTGCCGGGGCCGGAGGCCGCTCGCACATCGCGGCTCCCGTCTCTGCCGCACGTCCTGGCCGAAGATCCTGCGTCACCATGCCATCGCCTCTCCTTCGGCTATCTCTTCCGAGGCTCCCCGGCAGGCCCGGCTCCGCAGGCCTTGCCCCCATTGAGACAGAAATCACAAAACGACTTCGCTGATCCCGTGCTTCGCGGGCTGGCGTGCGGGAAGGTTCAGCCGCCGAGGAGAACGGGGAGCAGTTCCTGGCCGGCGGATG
>DASQVO010000585.1:0-12237 GCA_035640715.1 Streptosporangiaceae bacterium | reverse complement strand
TGGGCAGGAACAGATCCGGCCAGACAGCGACCAGCCTCCCGCCGTTCAGGTAGGCGGTGAGCTCGTCCATCCGGATCGCGTCGCGGAGCACTTTTTCATACATCGACCGGAGCATGTCCAGGTCGCCAAGGTCGAACCTGCGATCGGGGGCTGACCAGAACAGCCGCAGGGGCAGCTCGGCGACACCTTCCGCGGGCCCGCGCAGATCCGCCAGGTCCGCCGCCACCAGCACCCTGCGCCCGGGGCGCGCCTGATGCGCGGGCGCCGGGCAGGCAGTGCTTCGTGCGGTGCTCACGGCTACAGGGTAACCCGGGGATATCCCGGCCAGCCAGCTTTCGAACGTAATCTCGACACGCGTGCTCCTGCCCCTGCCGGGAAGTTGCCCGTTGGGAGCGCGCACAATGTTGACGTCAGCAGGGGCCCCGCGGACGCTGGCTGTCCCCGCTTAGTGGGCGCCCGGGCCTTCTGCGCTCGTGCGCCAGCGGCCGTCCGGGCTGACCGGCGCGTCCGCGGCGGAGACGGGCTGGTCAGGCGGCGCCACGTCGGGTCCCATCGCGACCGGCGACTTGGCGATCTCGATGTACCCGACGACGATCAGTATCAGTGCGACAATCTCCGGCAGCAGCCACCAGCCGAGCCGCAGCTGCTCGTGGTACAGCATGACGCCGTAGACCATGCTGATCAGGGCGTCACCCACGGTAAGCATCGGCTGGGAGGCCGCGAGTGTTCCCGCCTGGAGTGCGTTCTGGAGCAGGAACAGGGAGCCGACCCCTGCGATGGCGGTCCCGTAGAGCTGCCACGTGGTGAGGAATTCCGCCGCCCCCTGGCTGAGCGCCGCCATGGCATCCTTCATAAGCGTGGCGGTCAGCGCGTAGCCGCACCCGGCCGCCAGGCCGAGCAGCGCCGCGCGTGGCTCACCGGTGACGCGCAGCGCGCCCGTGATGAGCACGAACTCGAAGCAGCCGGTCGCGATCAGGGCGAGCACCCACGCGCTCGTGGACGCCCGGTCGGTCCCGCCGCTGGGCTGGGCGGCCGCCAGCCCCGTTCCCAGGCTCACCGTCACCAGCGCGACCGCACCCCACGTGCGGGGGGCCAGCCTGCGGCGCCACACGAGGCTGCTGAGCAGCAGCGTCAGCGGCAGCTCGACGATGAAGATCGGCTGTACGAGGGCGACCGGCCCGGTGGCCAGTGCCCCTGCCTGACACAGGGCGGCCACGACGACCATGGCGATCCCGGCCAGCCACACTTTGCGCCGGGCGAGGTCCGCGATGAGGGAAAGCTCCAGCGGCCTGGACGAGCGCGCCTGCAAGGCCGCGCGCCGTTGCAGGACGGACGCGGTGGCGTTACTGGCGGCTGTCAGCAGGGCCAGCAGGACGGAAATCACGGTCTGTTTCTACCCCCGGGGGATAAAAAGCTATCAGCCACACCGGGCCAGGCATAGCCCCCGGGCGGGCCGCACGGCGGCTGGGCCGGTCACGCACAATGTCTGGATGCGAGAAGCCTCAGCCGCCCCCGTCAGCCCCGCGCCGCCCTTCAGGCCCGGGCAGGAGTTCAGGCCCGAGCCGCCCACGGGCCGGGTGTTCGCCGGGACCCGGCCCGTCCGCAGCACGGACGTGACGCCGTCCGGGCGCTTCCGGCTGGACGCGCTCGCGCGGTACCTTCAGGACGTCGCCGAGGACGACGTGGCCGCGACAGGCTGGCAGGCACCCTACGGCTGGCTGCTGCGGCGGTGCACGGTCGTGATCCGCGGCTACCCGCAGTCCGGTGAGCGGCTGCGGCTGCGGACGTTCTGCTCGGCGACCGGGCCCCGCTGGGCGGAACGCACCACCACCGTGGCCGGCCCCGGCGGTGACCTGATCCAGGCGGTGGCGGTCTGGGTGGCCGCCGACCGGGCCACCGGCCGGCCGTGCCCGCTGGGCGAGGAGTTCCACCGCATCTACGGGGAGGCGGCCCAGGGCCGCAGCGTCTCCGCCCGGCTGTCGCTGCCCGGCCCCGAATCGGTGCTGCCGGATCCCCAGAAGGCCGGCCCGGGCCGGGAGTGGCCGCTGCGGGCCAGCGACTTCGACATGGCCGGCCATGTGAACAACTCGGTGCACTGGGCCGCCCTCGAGGACGTGATCGCCGGGCTGGGCTGGCTTCCGGCCAGCGCCGAGCTCGAATACCACCGGCCCATCAGGCCGGGCTACCGGCCCAGCCTGCTCACCGGGCCCGAAGCCAGCCTCGGCTCCGGGCCCGGAGCCGACGCCATCGACGGGCCTATCGACGGACGCACCAACGGAACGTCCGGGGCACCTGCCAGCGGCCGCGCGGGCGGCGTCACCGGCAGCGAAAACGGCCGCGGTCTCTACGTCTGGCTGCTCGACGGCGCGCAGCGGCTGGCTTCGGGGCAGCTGGCCCGCTGATCACTGTTTGACCGTTTTGATCGTTCCGGGAATGTTTGTGGCGCCGTCAGCGCGAGATAAAGAGACCTCGTGGACACCAAAGAATTCATCGAGCGGCTCAACGAGGACCTGGGCACCGAATACCAGTCGATCATCCAGTACGTCCAGCACACCGCGACGATCAAGGGCGCGGAGTACGACGCGATCGTCGATGAGCTGGGCAAGCATCTCAGCCAGGAGCTGGAGCACGCCAAGATCCTGGCCCAGCAGATCGACTTCCTCGACGGCACGCCCACCGTCGAGGTCCCGCCAGTCCCGAACCATCCGGACGGCGCCTCGGCGCTCCAGGCCGACCTCGAACTGGAAGAGCGCCAGCTCGAGCGGTACCGTGCGCGCTACCAGGAGGCCAACAAGCTGGGGCTGCCCGACGTGGCCGAGGCCCTCCGGCCGCTGCTGGAGCAGACCCAGGACCATGTGCACGAGCTGCGGGACGCGCTCGGCAAGTAGCCGCCACGCGCACCGGGCGCGGCCCGCGAGGGCGTGGGGTCTCCCCCGGTCGGCAAGGTAGCGGCTCAGGCCGCTGCCATGCCGATCAGGCCGTCCCGGGTGACCAGGCCAGCGAGAGCTTCCTCGGTCAGGTCCCTGGTGTTGTCCGGGCGCATCGGCAGGACCAGGTAGCGGGTTTCGGCGGTGGAGTCCCAGACCGAGATCTGGGTCGTCTCCGGCAGGGTGAGCCCGAACCCGGCGAGCACGGCGCGCGGCTCCCGTACAGTCCTGGACCGGTAGGCCAGGCTCTTGTACCAGCTCGGTGACGGGCCCAGCAGGGAGACCGGGTAGCAGGAGCACAACGTGCACACGATCACGTTGTGCCTCTCCGGCGTGTTGGCGACCACCCGCAGTTCGTAGCCGCTGACCTGGGGGCCGAAGCCCAGTTCTGCCGCTGCGGCGGAGCCGTCGGCCAGCAGGCGGTCGCGGAATCCGCTGTCAGCCCAGGCCCGTGCCACGATCCGGGCGCCGTTGGACGGTGAGGCATTCGCGTAGAAGCGGGCCAGCACTGCGTCGAGTTCGCTGTCGCTGGCCAGCCCGGCGGCGATGACGCGTTCCTCCAGCCGCCGGACCCTCGCGGCGACGGGCAGGTCCTCGTGCGCTGCGTCCGCGGTCACCCTGTCCCCTCCAGATAGCACTCCCATAGATCGGCGGTCACCGTATGGTCCCCGGCGCCCCACAGTTCGGCCGCGGTGAAGCGCACCGCGTAGACGGTCTCGACCCGCGGTGGCGCGATGCCGCATGCCACGTCATCGGGCAGCGGCCACTCCTGCCCGGCCGCGATGACCTCACCGACGTGCCCCCGCAGGTAGCGGGGCAGCCGGGTGTGATGGTCCGGGTCGCCCGGATGCGCGCGAACCCGGGTACCTGGCGGAAACCTCACGCGGCGCCCTTCGCGGCCAGCAGGGCCTCGATGGCATCGAGCCACCGCTCGTAATAGGAGGCGGCCAGGTATCGTTCGGGCGGCAGGGTCTCGATGGCGTCACGGAACTCGTCACCATTGAAGACCCCGCGCTGCCGCAGCACCCCATAAAGCGCGAAGACCCGCGCCTCCCAGTCCGCCTGAAACGGCGGGCTGTCTTCCCGGTCGCCGCCATCGCCTGCCGGGACCGGCCCGAATCCAGTCTGGCCGCCCACGTCATGAACCCTGCTCACAATCCTGACGCTAACCCAATCGGCCAGGGCCTGCACGCGGGTTACGCACGGCTGGGGCCGCGCACGGCACTCGGGCTGGCCGCACGCGAGCCGCCCGATACGGTCGGAGAATGACTAGCTGCACCCAGCCCGGTTCCGTCTACCGCCAGCCCGGCACGGTGCTGGCCGATCACATGTTCCGCGTGCCCCTCGACCACGGCAATCCGGACGGCGAGCACATTGAGGTGTTCGCCAGGGAGGTGGTCGCCGCCGACAAGGCGGACGCGGACCTGCCTTGGCTGCTGTTCCTCCAGGGCGGTCCCGGTTTCGGTGCGCCGCGCCCGATCGGGCGCGACAGCTGGCTGGACCGGGCGCTGGAGGACTACCGCGTGCTGCTCCTGGACCAGCGCGGCACCGGGCGGTCCTCCCCCGCCAGCCGGCTCAGCCTCGGCCGCCTGGGCTCCCCTCAGGCCCAGGCCGACTACCTGGCGTTCTTCCGCGCCGACAACATCGTGCGGGATGCTGAGGTGATCCGGCGGGAACTGACCGGCGGCGCGCAGTGGAGCGTGCTCGGGCAGAGCTTCGGCGGCTTCTGCACGTTCTCCTACCTGTCGCTTGCCCCGGAAGGCATCCGGGAGGCTCTCATCACGGGCGGGCTGCCAGGGCTCGACGTGACGGCCGACGACGTCTACCGGGCCGCCTATCCGCGGGTGGCGGCCAAGAACACCGAGCACTACGAGCGCTATCCCGACGACGTGGAGCGCGCCCGCCGGGTGGCCAGGCATCTCAGCACAAGAGACGTGCGGCTGCCGGGCGGCGCGCCGCTGACTGTCGAGGCCTTTCAGGCGCTTGGCCGGATGCTCGGGATGAGCACGGGCAGCCACACGCTGCACTACCTTCTCGAGGACCCGTTCGCCGGCGGCGAGCTGTCCGACGTGTTTCTCCGCGAGGTCGAGTCGCACCTGAGCTTCGCTGCCGGGCCGTTGTACGCGGTGCTGCACGAGGCGTGCTACGCGCAGGGTTTCGCGACGAAATGGTCGGCGCAGCGCGTCCGGTCCGAGTTCCCGGCGTTCGCGCCCGGGCCTGCTCTGGACGGCGCCGCCCCGCTCCTGTTCACCGGCGAGATGATCTACCCCTGGATGGTCGAGGCCGATCCCGTGCTGCGGCCACTGCAAGCGGCCGCCGACCTGCTCGCCGAGCGTGACTCCTGGCCACCGCTGTACGACCCGGCCCGGCTCGACCGCAACGATGTACCGGCCGCCGCAGCCGTCTACTTCGGCGACATGTACGTCGACAGGGACGATTCGATGCGGGCAGCAGTCGCCATCCACGGCCTGCGGCCGTGGGTTACCAATGAATACGAGCATGACGGCTTGCGAGTGAGCAACGGGGCGGTCCTCGACCGCCTCATCGCGATGGTGCGCGGCAACACCTGACCGGCACGGCTGTCTACGCTGGCATGGCACCAGAACCATCTCACGCCCCACGAATGCGAGCACAGTGAAGATCGCGGTAGATGACCTTTCAGGCCCGCAGATCGCCAGGTTCCTCGAGGAGCACGTCCAGGAGATGCGGTCTATCACGCCCCTGGAAAGCAAGCATGCTCTCGATCTCGACGGTCTCCGCAAACCCGGGATCACGTTCTGGTCGGTCATCGACGGTGACACCCTGGTCGGTTGCGGTGCGATCAAGAGGCTGGACACGAGCCACGCTGAGGTGAAGTCGATGCGCACCACATCGGCGCGCAAACGGAGCGGGGTCGCATCCTTGCTGCTAGAGCACATCATCACCGAGGCCAAACGCATGGGATTCACCCGGCTCAGTCTCGAGACCGGCTCAGCCGGGTTCTTCCTGCCCGCCAGGAAGCTGTATGAGAAGTTCGGATTCGAATACTGCGAGCCATTTGCCGATTACCAGCCCGACCCCCACAGCGTATTCATGACAAGAATGCTCTAAAGATCTTGATCCACAGGTTCGGCTACTGCCGGTAGCTGTCGAGGAAACGGCCGATGCGCCGGATGGCGGCTTCGAGTTCGTCGGGGGGCGGGAGGGTGACGATGCGGAGGTGGTCGGGCCGGGGCCAGTTGAAGCCGGTGCCCTGGACGATGTGGATCTTCTCCTGGAGGAGGAGGTCGAGCACGAGCTTCTCGTCGTCGTGGATGGGGTGGACGGCGGGATCGATGCGGGGGAACGCATAGATGGCGCCCTGCGGCCGGACGCAGGTGACGCCGGGGATCTCGTTGAGGGCCTGCCAGGCCCGGTTCCGCTGCTCGGCCAGCCGGCCGCCGGGCAGCAGCAGCTTGTCCAGGCTGTCGTCGGCGAGCGCGGCGGGGATGGCGTGCTGGGCTGGGACGCTGGGGCACAGCCGCATGCCGGCCAGCATGGTCAGGCCCTCCAGGTAGTCGCGGGCGTGCTGGCGGGGGCCGGACACCACCAGCCACCCGGCGCGGAAGCCCGCCACCCGGTGGCTCTTGGACAGGCCGCCGAAGGTCAGGCACAGCACGTCGGGCGCCGCGGCTGCAATGTGTTGGTGGACGGCCCCGTCGTAGAGGATCTTGTCGTAAATCTCATCGGCCAGAATCATCAGGTTGTGGCGGCGGGCGAGATCGGCGATGCCGCTGAGCACGTCGGGCGGGTACACCGCGCCGGTCGGGTTGTTCGGGTTGATCACCACGATGGCCCTGGCCCGGTCGGTGATCCTGGCCTCGATGTCATCGAGGGCCGGCAGCCAGCCCGCCGTCTCGTCACAGGTGTAATGCACCGGTGTGCCGCCGGCCAGCCGGGTCACCGCGGTCCACAGCGGATAGTCCGGGCTCGGGAGCAGGACCTCATCGCCTGGGTCCACCAGGGCCTGGATGGCCATGGCGGCCAGTTCGGAGACGCCGTTGCCGAGGTAGACGTCGTCCACGCCGACCGGGCCTGGAAGCCGCCGGGTGTAGTAATCCGCCACGGCCTGGCGGGCGGGCAGGATGCCGCGGGCGTCGCTGTAGCCGTGCGCGGCCGGCAGGTACCGGGCCATGTCCCGCAGGACCGCCTCCGGGGCCTGGAACCCGAACGCCGCCGGGTTGCCGATGTTGAGGCGCAGCACACTATGCCCTGCCGCTTCCAGCGCGTTGGCCTGCTCGATCACCGGTCCGCGGATCTCGTAACAGACCCCGTTCAGCCTGCTCGCCTGCCTGAACTCCATCTCACGCCCTTCGCCGCTCAGACCTGCCCGATGCGGACACTGTACTTGGTATTTCCAAGTTCCTACTTGGCATTTCCAATATCTGTCTTATGCTGGGCGCATGCCCCGCCGCAGCTACGCGCACTACTGCGCCATCGCCCGCTCACTGGATGTCCTCGGCGAGCGCTGGACGCTGCTGATCATCCGCGAGCTGCTGGCGGGCCCGCGGCGCTATACCGAACTGCACGCCGACCTGCCCGGAATCAGCACGGACATACTGGCGACCCGGCTGAAGGAGATGGAAGCAGACGGCCTGCTCGAGCGTCACCGGACCGGCCCGCCCGCCCCTGCCTGGGTCTACGAGCTCACTCCCCGCGGACGTGACCTGCTGCCCATCCTCCACGCGCTGGCCGGCTGGGGGACTGAGCTTCTGGACGGCAGGGAGCCGACCGACGCCGTGCGCAGCCACTGGCTCGCGCTCCCGATCGCCCGGCTGCTGCGGCAGGCCTTTCCCGGGCACGAAGGGATCATCGAGGTACGGGTGGACGGCGCACGCTGGTACCTGCAGCTTGGCCCCGGCGAGCCGGTGCCGGCCTACGAGGGCCCGGCCGAGCCTGGCGTCGTGCTGACCCTCAGCACCGAAACCATGGTCGACCTTGTCGGTGCGCAGATCACCCTCGCCGAGGCGCTCGCCGGCGGGCACCTCAAGGTCCAGGGCTCCAGCCTGGTGGACGCATTACGCGCCACCAGGCCACGGCACACTCCCCCACCGGATAACACGTTCCCGGCACCAGCCGCAGCAGCAGGAAACCTCGCGCATCATTCTCGGCGGTTCGCTACATGACTAGCCGGTTGGCTGTATTGCGCAGTACGGCCGTTACCGTGGCATCCCCGGGACGGTCACCGGCCCGGAATCCCGCGATGGCAAGGGCTGTTGCCACAGCAATGACCGATGCCGTGGCCATCAGGCTGGCCATGAGGGCGATCACCTAGCCTCCTCTCCTCCAGCCGGATAGCCGGTGCACCTTCTTGCCTGACCATTGCCGCCGGCAGAACCTGCCCCTCGCTCTTGCCTGGCGCGTCTCACGCGGCGCGCCGTACAGGCGGGGACCATAGTGCCTGCGTTGCCGGACATCGGTCACCATGACACGATTGGCACTGTTATGACAGTGCCAATTCGCCGTACTCTGGCCATTTCACGGATCGGCGGTCCCGAGCTGGCCGATCTGCTCGGGCGTTGGTCAGCGTCCGAAGGGCCGCTTTACCGGCTGCTGGCGATGCGGATCGCCCGGCTTGCCGACACCGGCGAGCTGCCGCCCGGCCTCCGGCTGCCGCCAGAACGTGAGCTGGCGGACGCCCTGTCGGTCAGCCGCAATACCGTTGCGGCCGCATATCAGTTGCTGCGCGACGAGGGGATGGCGCAGAGCCGCCAGGGCGCCGGGACCCGCATCGTCCCGCACCGGACCACCCCGGCGGCCGTGCACCGCGCCAACGGGTTTTTCGCGGGGCTGCTGGAATCTTCAGCCGTGGACGTCGACCTGACGCTGGCCGCGGTGGACTGCCCGCCACAGGTAGCAGCCGCGCTCGATAATCCGGCTGCCGTCCTCGGCGCGGACGCGCGCCGAGAGGTGACCAGTTCCCCCGGCTACTATCCGTACGGGCTGCCGGTCCTGCGTGCCGTGATTGCCGATCACCTGACGGCCCGCCATGGGCTGCTCACGAACGCGGAACAGGTCGCGGTCACCACCGGCGCCCAGCAGGCGCTCGACCTGCTGATCAGGTGCGAGGTGCTGCCGGGGCAGCCAGTCGTCGTCGAAGACCCTACGTTCCCAGGGATGCTGGACGCGCTACAGCGGGCCGGTGCCCGCATGGTGGGGGTTCCGGCTAGCGACGGGCTGGACCCGGACCACCTGGAGCAGGCGATTCGCACCCACCGGCCGGCGCTGGTCTACCTGACCCCCACCCACCACAACCCCACCGGCCGGGTGATGCCGCGGTCGGACCGTCAGCGGGTCGCCGATATCGCCGCCGCGCATCCCGACACCCTGTTCATCGAGGACACGACGCTTGCCGACCTCACGCTCGACCCCGAGCCTGGCGCCGGGCCGCCCCCATCGCTGGCAGCATCGTCGCCGCAGCAGCCGAACATGATCACGGTCGGCTCGCTGTCCAAGATCTACTGGGGTGGCCTGCGGATCGGCTGGGTCCGCGCCGGCACTGGCGTGATCAGCCGGCTGGCCGCCGCCAAAGCGGCCGCGGACCTCGGCAGCCCGCCTTATCAGCAGGCGATCGTGGGCGCGCTGATGGCGGGCCAGCATGAGGAGATCGTTCGGTGGCGCTGCGGGCGCCTCCGGCTGCAACGCGACGGCCTGCAGGATGCCCTGCGCGCCTGCCTGCCCGGGTGGACATGGACCGTCCCGCCGGGCGGGCTGACTCTGTGGGTGCGGCTGGCTGAAGAGGCTGACGCCGGTGCGTTCGCTCAGGCTGCCCTCAGGCACGGCGTCGCGGTCGTGCCGGGCCGGCTGCTCAGCGCGACTGGCTCCAGCCAGGGCTTTGTGCGTATCGCATTCAGCCAGGCGCACGGGCGTCTGAGCGAAGCAGCATCGGCACTGGCCCGCGCCTGGGAATCCACACAGCCCCCGGGGACCGCCCGCCGGACGGTGCCAGGGCTGCCGCAGCTCGCTGAGCGATGACCTGCCTTCCTCGCGGGTGACGTGGGATTAAGGGATACGAACAGAAGGGATCATGGCCCTCAGCTGGCTTCTGACGCTTCGAGCAGGTCACGGACCTCTTCGGCGGTGGTCTCCTGGAGCTCTTCTGCGAGGAACAGCCAGCGGGTGATGCCGGCCGATTCGAGGAAGGGCAGGTCGTGGCTGGCGATCAGGAGCGCGCCCTGGTAAGAGCCGAGCGCGCTCGTCAGCTGCCGCATGCTGGCTATGTCGAGGTTGTTGGTCGGCTCGTCCAGCATCAGCAGCTGCGGGGCCGGTGCGGCGAGCATCGTCGCCGCAAGGGCGGCCCTGAAGCGTTCTCCGCCCGACAGGGTGCCCGCCAGCTGTTCGGCGCGTGCCCCTTTGAACAGGAACCGCGCGAGCTGGGAGCGGATGTGGTTGCCGGTGACACCGGGAGCCATGCGGGCCACGTTCGCTGCGATGCTCAGCTCATCGTCCAGCACATCCAGGCGCTGCGGGAGGAACCGCAGTGGCACGAACGTCTTGGCCTCACCGGACAGCGGTGCGAGCTCCCCGGTGAGGGTGCGCAGCAGCGTAGTCTTACCGGCTCCGTTGCGCCCGGTCAGCGCGATGCGTTCGGGCCCGTGCACATGGAGATTGCCTTCATGCAGTTTGCCGAACCGGAGGCGCAGCTCGTGCAGGCGCAAGACGGTGCGGCCTGCGGGCACGGCGGTATGGGGAAGGCTCACACGGATCTCGGCGTCGTCGCGGATCGCGTCCGCGGCCTCCTCGCGCCGCTCGCGTGCCTCATTGAGACGGTCCTCCTGCACGCCGCGGAGCTTGGCCGCCGATTCCTGCGCGGACCGCTTGCGTTCACCGGCGACGATTTTCGGGGCCCGCCGCTCGGCGTCCATCTTCTTGCTGTGCCGCTGGCGGCGGGCCAGCTTGATCTGGGTCTCCTCCAGTTCGCGCTTTTGCCGCCGCACGTCCGCCTCGGCGGCCCGCAGCATCCGCCCGGCCGCTTCCTGCTGGGTAGCCAGAGCCTCCTCGTAGGCGGACCAGCCGCCCCCGTACCAGCTCACCGACCCGGATCGCAATTCGGCGATGCGGTCCACGCGCTCCAGCAGGTTACGGTCGTGGCTGATCACGACCAGCACACCGGAGCGCCAGGAGCCGACGGCCGCATAGAGCCGACGGCGCGCGAACAGGTCAAGGTTGTTGGTCGGCTCGTCGAGCAGCAGGACGTCGGGACGCTCCAGCAGCAGCGCGGCCAGGCGCAGCAGAACGGTCTCCCCGCCGGACAGCTGACCCACGGTGCGATCCAGTTCGACGTCGCCGAGTCCGAGTGAGCCCAGTGTCGCCAGGGCCCGCTCTTCGACGTCCCAGTCGTCGCCGATCGTGTCGAAGTGCTCCTCGCTCACGTCCCCGGCCTCGATGGCACGCAGCGCGGTGCGCTGCCCGGCGATGCCCAGAGCCTGGTCGACGCGCAGTGCCGTGTCGAGGGTGATGTTCTGCGGCAGGTAGGCGAGGCTGCCCCCAACGGTCACCGACCCCCGGGAGGGGCGCAGCTGGCCGGCCACCAGCCGCAGCAGGGTGGACTTTCCGGTGCCATTGGCGCCGACGAGGCCGGTGCGCCCCGGGCCGATGCTGAGGGAGAGCCCGTCGAAGACGGTCGTGCCGTCCGGCCACTGGAAGGCCAGGGCAGAGCAGGTCAGGCAGGTGCTGGGCGTGATGGGGGTGGCCATGATGATTCTCGCAGTCGCACGCGCAGTGGATAGGGGGCTTCGTATGCGAGCACCACGCGGCAACCGGACCGAGAAAGGGTGCGGCCCTCCGGAGGGTGAGGACGGATCATGCACCGAGGTCGCATCCACGCGGGGTCACGGGCGGCAGGGAAGCCAGCTGCAGCGTGACGGGCGTACGGCCAATGCCGTACCGCGCGATGATCGCGAACCTCAGATGCGCAACGTCCACCTCTATCGGAGACGGCAGGACTTTCAAACTGTACCTCAACTGCCGCGGCGTCCTTAGCTAATACGGCGGCGAGGCCGGTCTGGGCCATGATTCGCGCGAGGTTGGTTCCGGGCGCCACGCTGAGCTTTGCGAACAATTTGTGCAGGCGGTACTCGACCGGTCTTCGGGCTGCCGTTCGCGGTCACAGTCGTGCCTGACTGCGCAAAAGGATCCCCGCGCTAGGGCAGCCGCTTAGATACGTGGCTTGGAAGATGTATCGAGCGCTTCGGGATGCGTCCGGCGGTAGTGCTCGGTCAGGGCAGCGCTCGCCTGGCCGGGCCGGTGAGCGACGGTGCGCCGGCAGATCCGGCAGCGCGTGACCGGCAGG
>DASQVO010000584.1:0-15005 GCA_035640715.1 Streptosporangiaceae bacterium | reverse complement strand
GCAGCGTATCGACGCTGATCCCGAATCTGCTGAACGCGGCCTGGTCACGCTGGTGCTGACGCTTGTGGAGTTCCTGCGGCAGCTGATGGAACGCCAGGCACTTCGCAGAGTCGATCAGGGCAACCTCAGTGAGGACCAGGTCGAAAAGATCGGCATCACGCTGATGGCGCTCGAGCAGCGAATGGCCGAGCTCCGCGAGCATTTCGGGCTGAGCCCGGAAGACCTGAATCTGGACCTCGGCCCCCTGGGACCGCTGCTTCCACCTGACTAGACCACCGCGTCAGCCAATGCCGGTGGAGAAGGAGCTGCGTGAGTGCCCGGGGCGCCTGGCGCTGCGAGCGCTTGCAGGGTGCGTTCCGTACTGCGGATACTGCCCGTATGGGAGATCGCAATGTCCTCGGTGGCGAGCTGGAGCCATGCGGCACCGACCCGGTCACCGGCTTCTACCGGGACGGGTGCTGCCGCACCGGCCCGGAAGACCTGGGCAGCCACACGATCTGCGCCGTGGTGACCGCTGAGTTCCTAGAGCACCAGCGCCGCATCGGCAACGATCTGGTGACCCCGGTACCGGAGTTCAGCTTCCCCGGGCTTGTGCCGGGGGACCGCTGGTGCGTGACAGCGCGGAACTGGCTGCGGGCTCACCACGATGGCGCTGCCGCGCACGTGGTGATGGCCTCGACTCATGAACGGGCGCTGGAGATCGTGCCCCTCGCGGTGCTGAAGGAGCACGCCGTCGACGTCCCCGCTGATCCTGGCGCTCTTGAGAGCTGAGCGCCGCCTGACGCCGGCTCAGCCCGGGAGCAGTACCTCGGCCAGTGCGCGGTAACCCGGCACCGGGTCCTCGTTGAGGACCTGGACGGCCACGTGGTCGGCGCCCGCGTCGAGGTGGGCGGTGACGCCCTGGGCCACGGTCTCGGCGTCGCCGTGCAGGACCAGCGCGTCGATCAGCCGGTCGCTGCCGCCGTCGGCGAGGTCCTCATCGCTCCAGCCGAGCCTGCGCAGGTTGCTCACGTAGTTGACCAGCCCGAGATACGGCGTCTTGACCATCGGCCGGCCGATGGCGCGTGCCCGTTCGGGGTCGGTCTCCAGCACCACCTTCTGCTCCGGTGCCAGGAGCGGCCCCGGGCCGAGAATCGCGCGCGCCTCGCGGGTGTGCTCCGGCGTCACCAGGTAGGGGTGCGCGCCCGCGGTGCGTTCCGCGGACAGCCTCAGCATCTTGGGGCCGAGCGCCGCCAGCGCCCGGCCGGTTACCGGGACATCCGCCGCGTCGAGCTGATCCAGGTAGCCGACGGTGGTCTCGTACGGCTTGCGGTACTGCCTGGCCGCCTCGGGGTGGCCGATGCCGATGCCGAGCAGGAAACGGTCGGGGTGCTTGGCGGCGATCCGGTGGTAGGCCTCCGCGATGGGCCCCGCGTCGTCCTGCCATATGTTCACGATGCCGGTGGCGACCGTGATCCGCTCCGTCGCGTCGAGCAGGCGCTCCACGATGTCGAGCGGCGCGGGGGGCGATCCGCCGACCCAGATCGATCCGTAGCGGAGATTCTCCACCGTGCGCGCGAGTTCCGGGGTCAGGTCCGACTGACTGCGCCAGATGCCGAGCTTGCCCAATTCAATGGCCATACCACTGGGTAACCGTGCGGTAGTGCGTCTATTCCGCTACCTGTCACGTGATGTGGTTCACAGAAGCTGGCCGGGAGGATTGGCGGCTCGTGCCCTCCATTGTGCGGAGGGCACGAGCCGGATGCCGTCCGCGTCCGGTGCCACCCGGCTCGCGACCGCAGAGCATGCGGCGGCCGTGCTCAGGCGCTGGTGGCGGCGGCCTCCTCCGGCGTGAGCCGGTGCGGTGCGGCTGCCGCGGCATGCACGGCCCGCGAACTCCCGGGAAGCACCGGATCCGGCGGCCGCTGCGTGTGCCAGTCGGTAACCGCCTGGTAGGCAGCCGCGACCTCGAGCAGGCGGTCTTCCTCATACGGCATTCCGCCGATGATCGTGCCGCTAGGTACCTTCGGGTCCGGCCCGATAGCGGTGAATCCGATGGGCAGGGCGAGTTCTGGCAGGCCGAGGATGTCGAACGGGACGGGGCCCGTCTGCAGCAGCACGTCGCACTCTGCCATGACCCCGTCAAGCACCTCCCGTAGCAGGTGGTTCTTGGCCCGCTGCCCGGTGATCCATTCGTCGCCGGACAGAAACAGCCCCTGCAGCCAGCTGAGCAGCGACACGCCGAACAGCTTCGGGTCCTGCTTCATGTACGGCAGGAACGGCTCGGTGCGCTCGCTCAGCCTGATGTTGTTGAAGGTGCCGGTCAGCAGGCTCCAGTCGTCGGGGTAGGTCACATTGACCACTTTCGCGCCCGGGATGGATGCCAATGTCTGCAGGAACGCGGTCCGCAGCGCCGCAACGCTCGAACTCACACCGGAGAAGTAGTCGGGGGGCACGCCGATCCTGGTCGGGCGGCGCAGGACCACCTGGCCATGGCGGCGCACCGGCAGTGCCGAGGTGATGAGGTCGGGCACGGCCGGCAGGCCCAGGGTACGGACGTCGTTCGGGTCGGGCCCGGCCATCACGCTCAGCATGATGGCCGCGTCGAGCGCATCGCGGGCCAGCGGCCCCGAATGGTCGCGCGTGTAGGTGAGCGGAATCACGCCGTAGATGGAGGTCCGGCCCATGGTCGGCTTCAGGCCGGTGAGGTTCTGCTGGTTCGACGGGTTGACGATGCTGCCGCCGGTCTGCGTGCCGATGGAGGAGCAGGCCATCCGGCCCGCGACGGAACATGCCGGCCCGGTCGAGGAGCCGCCCGGGTCTACTGACGGGTCATTGGGGGTCCAGGCGTTCACCGTGGTGACGATGCCGTTGGGTGTCGTGGCCCGCGTCGTCGCCAGCGGCCCCATCTGGCCTTTGCCCAGCATGATGCCGCCAGCGGCCGCCAGCCGCGCGTAGGATGTGGCGTCATACGGCGGTACGAACGTCTGGTAGATGAACGAGTTCGCGGTCGTGGCGACACCAGCGGTGTAGTAGTTGTCCTTGATGCACAGCGGTATACCGCTGAGCACGCCAGTGGGATGGGCGTCCGCCGCCTGGGCCGCGGCGCGCGCGGCAGCCGCGGTGACGGTGTTGAAGGCCTTGTACACGGAGTCGAACTTCGCGATGCGGTCGAGATGCGTATCGACGAGTTCGACGGCGGTCAGCTCGTGGTGACGCAGCAGCGTGATGGCCTCGGCGACCGTTGCCTCGGTCGGATCTTTCACCGCCTCCGGCCGTACCGGAATGTCTGGTACGACGATCGGGCGCCGGCTGCCGGCCGTGGCGGAAACCGCTGGGAGCGCCGTCAGCGCCGCAGCCCCGGCGGCTACCGACGCCGAGCGGGACAGGAACACCCTGCGGTTGAGGTCCCGGCTCACCTGGCTGCCACCTGTCCGGTCCAGGCCTCGGTGATGGACGGGTACTCCAGGGGCGGCGAGACTTCCTGACTCAGCGCATTCGGGTCAGCGCCGCCCGATGCCGCCGCCGGGCGCCACGAGTTGATCGCAGGCGGGTTGCTCAGCAGGAATGACCGCAGGGACGCGAGGGCCTGCGCCTGCGTCGGCGCGCCGGTGACGGGATCGGGGGTGGTCGGCAGCAGGCTCAGGTCGATTCCCGACAGGATAAGCCGGGCTGTGATGAGCGCATTGAGCTGGTCCGTGGTCAGCGTTGAGGGATCTACGGCCATGCATGTCCTCCGTGCAGCGGAAAGGATGCGGCGTTCACCGTCGCGAGGACAGATGAAATCGCCTGGTCATTTCCTCGCCACGACGCCCCCATTACGATCATGTTTCTCAGCTGTCACACAGAGCTCGTCACAGCCCAGTACAGGCCGGGACGAGGGCAGCCAGGCCTGCGGCCGGGCTGCCCTCGCAGCATGAAATTCGGAGTCCGGTCCTGGAGGACCTCAGTTTCGAGGTGGGACACGGAGGGTGGCGTGGAGCCCTCAAGCCTCAACCGCACCCTCACATGAGGACGCTCTCCTGGCGATGACGCTCTTTTAATCGCGGTTTAACTGCGGTGTGAGAGCTGTGCCTCCTCGCTACGGCAGGGATTCCCGCACGGAGGCGCTGGCGTAGCGTTCGAGGTACCCGGTAACGAGCTCGATGCCCTCGGCGATGATCCGGCTGTCGCCGCGCAGGTCATCCTCGAAGGCAAGCTGGAACAACCGGTCACCGACCTCCACCGCCAACTCGGCGACGATCGGCTCGGTCCACGCGGGCACCAGGCCAGCGGCCACGGCGAAGTCATGTAGCTGCCGGGCGATCCGCCGGTTGTGTTCGCGGCAGTACCGGTACACCGCGGCGTTCGTCCTGCCTCGCCACCAGATCACCACGAACGCCGGCCGCCGGTGATACACGGCGACGAACGCCCGCATGGTGGCCTCGACGAGCGAGCGCACGGAGGGCCGGTCCAGGCTGGCGACCGCTTCGGCAACCCGCTCGTCCATTTCCGCGGTGTCGCGCTGCACCAGTGCCAGGATGATCTCGTTCTTGTCCGCGAAGTACTGGTACAGCGAAGCGACCGGCGTGCCAGCACGCGCGGCGATCGTGCGCGTGCTCAGCCCCTCGACGCCCTGCTCGACGATGAGGTCCGCCGCGGCATCGAGGATCTGCTCGACCCGCTGCCGGCTGCGCTGTTGCGTCGGTTCCCGGCGCACAACGGCATTCCCTCTTGCACCTGCCACGCACCCAGTGTACAAATGGTGAACCTGACTCGTGTTCACCTTTGCGGGGTGCCGAGATGAGCAACGATATGCGGCATCCGGTCGCCGTGATCGGCGCCGGTCCGGCCGGGCTTGCCGCTGCGGCAGCCTTGCACGGCCGTGGGGTGTCCGCGGTGGTGCTGGAGCGCGCGGAACGGCTAGCGGCGAGCTGGCGCACTCACTACGACCGGCTGCATCTGCACACCGCGCGCTGGCTGTCGCACCTACCCGGCTACCGGATTCCGCGCGCGGAGGGAACCTGGGTGTCCCGGGACGGGGTGATTCGCTACTTGGAGCACTACGCCGCCCATCATGGGCTCGACGTCCGCAGCGGCGTGTGGGTCGATCGAGTGGATCGGGCGGACGGGGGATGGGTGGTGCGCTCGCCGGCCGGTGACCTGTCGGCCGAGCGGGTCGTGGTGGCCA
Source organism: Streptosporangiaceae bacterium (assembly GCA_035640715.1). Lineage (GTDB taxonomy): Bacteria > Actinomycetota > Actinomycetes > Streptosporangiales > Streptosporangiaceae > DASQVO01. The sequence continues at coordinate 9,856 of DASQVO010000584.1, read as the reverse complement.
CCGGTTATAACCACACCCCAGTCCTGCCCGACTGGCCAGGCAGGGAGACCTTTACGGGAACCCTGCTGCACGCCAAGGAATACCGCAACGGTGAAGTCTTTCGCGGCAGCGACGTGCTGGTGGTCGGGGCTGGCAATACCGGCGCGGAGATCGCGGTCGACCTGTGCGAGCACGGTGCGGCCCGGGTCCGGCTCGCGGTGCGCACCCCGCCGTATATCCTGCGCCGCTCCCTGGGCGGGGTACCAACCCAGCTCACCGGAATGCTGCTGCGCAATGTGCCCGCGTCCATCGCCGACCAGTTGGCCGAACCGGTCCGGAAGCTGTCGGTGCCGCGGCTGGAGCACAAGGGCCTGCCCGATCCCGGCCCCGGCCTGTACAGCAGGGCCAGCCGGGGCGAGATCCCGGTCCTCGACGTCGGCCTGGTTGACGCGATCCTGCGCGATCGGGTCGAGCCGGTCGCCGCGGTCACCGGACTGGACGCCGCGGCCGTGCGTCTCGCCGACGGTTCCGCGATCGAACCGGAGGTGGTGGTGGTCGCCGCGGGATACCGGCGCGGACTGGAACCGCTGGTCGGCCATCTCGGGCTGCTCGACGACGCGGGGCTACCGGTCGTGCACGGTGCACGCACTCACCCGGGGGCGCCCGGCCTGCACTTCATCGGCTACACCAACCCGGTCAGCGGGATGTTCCGCGAGATTGCCATCGACGCCCGGCGGATCGCCGCCGCGGTGCACCGGACCACAAGGAGGACATTGTGACCCGATACACCATCAGCCGCCGTCGCGTGCTTGGCGGGCTGGCCGTATCCGGTGCGCTGGCCACATCCGGCGCCGTAGCGCTGCCGCCCCGGCCCGCCGCCGCGGCCGCCTCGGCCCCGCTGCCGTCCAAAGTGGACGTTGTCGTGGTGGGCGGTGGAATCTCCGGGCTGGTCGCGGCGCGTCAGGTGGCCAAGGCGGGCCGCTCCGTGCTACTGCTGGAAGCGCGCAACCGGGTCGGCGGCCGGGTACTCAACCACACGCTGGCCAACGGCTCGGTCATCGAGTCCGGCGGCGCGTTCGTCGGCCCGACGCAGGACAACATTCTCGCGCTCGCCGCGGAATTGGGCGTGGCCACGTTCAAGGAATACGACCAGGGGCAGAACGTCTACCTGTCGCATGGCGTCGCCACTTACTACACCGGAACGGTCCCGCCTGACCCGGCGATCCTGCCCGACGCGGCGGCACTGCAGGTGAAGATCGACCAGATGTCCCAGAAAGTCCCGGTGGACGCGCCGTGGACTGCACCGGATGCGGCCGCATGGGACGCGACCTCGCTGCACGACTGGATCCAGGCCAACACGGTCAACCCGGCCACCGCGAACCTGCTGAAGTCCTTCCTGGAACCGGATCTCGGCGCGAACGCCCGCGACGTGTCCCTGCTGTTCTTCCTGTGGTACATGGCCACTGCCGGCGACGCGAACAATCCCGGGACATTCGAGCGGGCCGCCGGCACGTCCGGCGGCGCGCAGGACTCCCGCTTCGTCGGCGGTTCCCAGCTGGTCCCGCTCCGGCTAGCCGCTCAGCTCGGCGACATCGTCGCGCTGCAGGCACCGGTGCGCCGGATTGAGCAGACCGGCGGCCAGGTCGTGATGACCAGCGACCGCGGGCAGGTCACCGCCGGCCACGCGATCGTCGCGGTGCCGCCACCGCTGGCCGCCGCGATCGACTGGAACCCGCTGCTGCCGCCGGTGCGGATGCAGTTGCTGCAGCGGATGTCGATGGGCGCGCTGATGAAGGTGGACGCCGTCTATCCCACACCGTTCTGGCGGGCCGCCGGCCTCACCGGGCAGAGCATACAGGACGTGCCGCCGGTGCGAGCGAGCTTCGACAACAGCCCGCCGGACGCCAGCGTCGGGGTGCTGATGGCATTCATCGGCGGCGCCACCTGGCGCGACTGGGGAAACCGGTCCCTGGCCGACCGGCGCGCCGGGGTGCTGCAGGCGTTCGCGAACGCCTTCGGCCCGCAGGCGCTCAGCCCGATCGATTACGTCGAACACGACTGGACCGCTGAGCGCTGGACGTTGGGCGCCCCGGTGGCCATCGCAGGCGTCGGCACCGTATACGGCGACGGCTCGACGATCCGTACACCACACGGCCTGGTGCACTGGGCCGGAACCGAAACGGCCACCTACTGGTCGGGATATATGGACGGTGCGGTCAGCGCCGGCCTGCGTGCCGCAGCGGAGGTGCTCGGATGAAACCCGCAGTCCGCCGAGGACTTCCGGCGCCGGTTCCCGTTCAACGGCAGCTGAGCACCTGGGCCATCAAACGTCCGCTCCTGCCGCTGCGGCCTTCAGCGGAAGTTGCCGGTGTGGCCGAGTGAGTACCGGCCTGGCTCCGGGAATACGCACACGCCATGCGGTCCTGTCCCAACGGGAATCTTGGCGAGCAGGCGCCCGTTGACGGTGGACATCGCGTATACGACGCCGTTGTAGCGCCCGCCCCACCACATCACGGTGCCGTCGGGCGAGATCCCGCCCATGTCGGGTGAGCCGCCGCCGGGGATCCACCACTTATGGACCAGCTTGTTGGTGGAGAAGTCGAGCACCGAGATGGAGCCTTCTCCCCGGTTGGAGATGTAGAGGTACTTCCCGTTCCTGCTGACCATAAAGCCATGCGTACCGGCCCCGGTGTGAATGAAGCGGATCACCTTGAAGCGGTGGGCATCGATGAGCCATATTCCGTTCGCTGCCATGTCGGCGACATAGAAGATCTTGCCGTCAGCGGACAGGCGCACGTCTTGCGGCATGCTGTACCCGGGCCCGGGCGGCATGACCGGGGCGCTCATCGCTTTGCCGAGCGTGAGGGTCTTGACCACCGTGCGCGCCCCCATGTCGATCCAGATCAGCTGGCCGCTGAACTCGCAACTCGCCAGGGCGTAGCGCCCGTCAGCGGTGAAGTCCAGGTGGTTCACCCCCGCGCACGGCACGGGCATCGAGTGGCGCAGTCTCATGGTGCGCGGGTCGAGGAAGTCAATCCGCGCCAGAGTCTCCGCTATTACCATCGCGTTCTTGCCGTCCGGCGTGAAATACAAGTTGTACGGATCGGCAACCGGCACCGGCTGCCCTGGCTCGCCGGTCTCCGGGTTGATCGGGGTGAGGCTATAGCCATCGGTGTTGTTCACCCACAGCACCGACCCGTCCCAGGACGGGGTGACGTGGTTGGGTTGCCCCCCGACGCTGAACGTCCGGATGATCTTGTAGCTATGCGGGTCGATTTCGTTGACCGTGTTGCTGAGGGTGTTCGGCACATAGACCCGGTACGGATAGCGAGCCCACGCCGGGTTCATCATGCCAGCGGCGATATGGGAGTACACGTTCAGCGAAGCGGGCTCAGAGGGCCGTGGCTCGGCCCGCGTCGCGTGTGCCGTCCGATGTTGTGCCCCTTGGGTGCAGCCGCCGATCAGCCCTACGCCGACGGCGAGGGCGAGCAGCGCTGCTGCCGGACGCAGGCTATGCCGAACAGTAACAACAACGTTACTATGAGTGAAGATGCTCACTGCCCGCACTTTACCGTGACCCCGCGACAGGCATGGCACCGGTACCTGAGCCCGCAGCATGTCTAGTCCGGCAGCATTGCCAGCCGCAGCCGTCGCAGCCGGTCCGGATCGGCTATCACCTCGATGGCAGTGATCCGGCGTGCGGCGCTGACCGTCAGGGTCAGCACGACCTGCAGCCGGCCGGCGGGCGCGAAGACGATGCCCACCTGCGCTTCCGGCCGCATCGTAAGCTGCGGTCACATGGCAGGGCCTCCCCCCGCGAGCTCGGCTACGGGCGTGCGCTCGTGCCCGTCCGCAGCTCGCGCAGCCGGAAACGGCCGCTGGTCGCGGCCGCCAGCGGCGGCGTGTCCATGCCCTGGTTGCCCCGCAGGCCGGCCAGGAATTCCTTGACGGTCTCGGTCGCGCTGTGCACCGGTGCCCAGCCGAGCTGCTCGCGCGCACGCCGGGTATCCATGAGCGGCAGTCGCAGAGCAAGGTCGAACAGCTTCGGGTCGGCAGGCACCAGGCCGGAATACCAGCCCGCGGCGATCGCCGCCCGTGCCACGGAGGCGGGCACGCGCACCGTCCGTGCCCCGAGCAGGCGCGCCAGCGCGGGTCCGTCGATCACCGGATCGGCCGCGATGTTGAACGGGCCGCGGGCATCCCCGAGGACCGCAAGCCGGTAGGCCTGCGCCGCGTCCTCGGCGTGCACAACCTGAACCCGGAGCCCGGGAACGTCCGGCACCAGCGGGATAAGGCCCGGCCGGGCCAGCCATCCGGGTACCAAGGGCCCGGCGAACAGCCGCCGCTGCTCGGCCGCGGCTTCCCGCTTGAAGATGAACCCGGGCCGCAGCCGGACGATGCGGATATCCGGGTGATCGACCTGGAAGCTGTCCAGCAGCCGTTCCACATATGCCTTTTCCCGTCCGTAAGCGGCCGTCGGCCAGCTATGAGTCGGCCAGGTCTCATCAACGGCCCGGTCAGCGGGACCGGGTGAATAGGCCCCGACCGACGACGCGTAGACGAGGGCAGGCACACCCGCCTCCGCCACCGCGCGGAACACCCGGGCGCTGCCGAAGACGTTCGCCTGCCACGTCACGAGCGGCTGCCGCGTCGGCTGGAACAGCCAGGCCAGGTGGACGACGGCGTCCGCGCCGCGGAACAGTGCGGTGAGGTCGGACTCGGTGATATCGGCCGACGCCCATTCGGTCTTGTCCGCCGTCCAGCCCGGAAGCCGCCTGGCGAGCCCGAGTATGGACGTGACCTTCGGATCGGCGGCGAGGGCCTGGACGGTGCTGGTCCCAACATTGCCGGTCGCACCGACGACTACGACGTGCATGGGCTCTCCTCGCTTTCACGGTGCGGGTCGTAGCTCTGTACCCGCGGCACGCGCGCGAAACCATGGCGCCGCCACTGGCCTCGGCGCCTACACAATCACCGCTCTCATCCCTACGCTGTGCTCGTGAAGCGGCTTCGGTTGGTGCGACCCGGCTTGCCCAAAGCGCGCGGACGCCAGTACCGGGCAGAAGCAGAGATCACCTACACCGGGGGGACACTCCCAGACGATGTGTGCGAGTCTCTTACTTCTGCCCTAGCTGGAGCGATGGGACCTGAGACCTCTGGCCTGTCCTGGTCCGTGTCATCCGATCCATACAGCCGCCTCATGATCAGCGTGACGCTTATCGCGGACCGGCCGCTGGCCGCGATAACCCGGCTGGACGGGGCGCTTGACGATTCCCTGATTGCAACGGGGCTATTCGAGGAATTTGATGTGACTGGCCGGGTATTGCAGGTGGCCCCTGTTGACCACGCTTGGCGTGTCCCCGCGAAAGGCCGTGACTGACTGCGATTATCCATCCGTCAGACTTCGCTCATTCGCGCCGGCCGTGTCGGGCAGTCGTGACTGCGGGCGCGCTCTCACCGTTCCGGTGCTTCGCTCTCACCGGCCAGCGGGAGTGGGATGACTTCGAGTCCACCTTCCGGGCCGGCCGTCAGGAGCGGCTGCTGGCGCATGGCGACCCCCGCGCGCGTCAGCCGGAGGATTTCCATGCCGGGGGTGTGCGCGGCTCACTAGGGGCCGGATGGCGTTTGGCTGTACGGCCGCTGCTCAGCGTGGTCCGTCCTGCCAGATACCGATGATGTTGCCTGCGGGGTCGCGGATGGTGGCTATCCGGAGGTTTCCTTCCGGGTAGGGCGGGGTGACCAGCTCGGCACCTCGTTCGGCTGCCTTGCGCAGCGTGTCGTCGAGGTGGGTGACGTAGGACCGCTCCCAGGAGCTTCCGTGACAGCATCCTCTTCCACCACGCGGTCACGCGGTTGTGACGGTGGGGCCCAGATTTGCCAGGCGATCTCATGCGGACCGCCGTGGCATAGGCAGGTGCGCTAGAGGTTGAACGCGGAGGTCATCGTCGGGTAGGACGACGCCGAGCCGAGCGCAGGCAGGCCGAGCAGTTGCTCAGTAGTGCCGAGCAGCGAGTAGTGGTTGAACAAAGTAGCGGAGGTGGCTCCCGCCGGGGTGCTCGGGCTGACGACGATCGTTGCCGCCTGGCAGCTGGCATCGGTTGTGTTGGCGGTGCAGTCCTCGCCGGTCTTGCCGCCAGTGCCCTCGTCCCAGGTGATGAACACCGCGGTGCTTCCGCTCTGGTACTCCGGGCTGTTCAGGATTGTCGGCAGGTTGTTGGCCAGCCATGTGTCGCCGTCTGCGATAGTGCCATCGTGCATGTCGTCGATCAGGTTAGGGGTGATGAACGAAAACGCGGGCAGGGCGTTGTTCGCGAGGTCGGTCGCCAGCTGTGTGTATGGCGCATCGGACGTGGAGCAGCCGGAGAGGGTCGTGTAGTAGGGCGGCGGGTTGTGCCGCACGGCGTACTCTCCCGAGTTCGCTGGGTCGCAGTTCGTTGGCATCGATTCCTCGTATGCCTTCCACGTCTCGCCCTGCCCGAAGATGCTCGGCGCCGAGGTGCTGCAGCGCTTCGAAGGACTGCAGTCGGAGTCAAAGGCTTTTAGGTCCTTGACACTCAGCCCGGAAGTGGCGCCGATGTAGTTCGGCAGGCTGGGATGCGAGAGGTTGTGGTAATTGGTCGCCAGGCCGCACTCCGAGGCGAGGGAATTAATGTACGGGGCCTGAGATGTGTTGCCGATGATGTCGCCGTAACTGTGGTTCTCCATCCAGATCCAAATCACGTGGGTATAGGACGGCGGCGTGGCGAGTGTGCCGCATGGCCCGGCGGACGCTGCAGCGACCGAGGGTGAAGCGACAGCCGTTGTAGCGGTCGGCCCGGCGATCGCGAGAGCGATCGTGGCCAGTGATAGAAGTGTTCTGCGCACATGCACCTCCGTGGTACAACTCGTCAGTTGCTTCGGTGACGCCGGTGCAGCCGCGTTACAAGCCCCAGACTCCGGCTCCGCGACGGCACAGCCGGGGACGCCCGCGACGGCGGTAACGCCTAGGTCAGCGCTGCCACAGTGACTGCGGGCCCGGTCGACATCACTACCGGAAAGCCCGCCCAGCGACATGCTGCAAAGCCCACAAACGACTGGCGAACATCGCATAAACAAGCCCGGCCGGCGAATCCGGCGCCTACCGCTACCGCCCGGTGTCCGGGCGTTCCTCCTCCCTGCTGCCACACCATCGCGACATGGCCGGTATTGCGCCTGGCTGCCTTGACATAGAGCATCTTACGGATACTCGGTTCGCTTTCCAGTTATTATAAAGACTGTCAAGGAAATGATTGAATCTGCGGCGCAACATGCGTGAAGGAGCCATCGGCTCTCGCGGCTTCGATCAGTCCTCGCACTCGGGCTTTGTCGGCGGCGTCAGGTAACCGTCCATGACGAGGCGCTGTGCCCCAGCGGCATAGAGAGCGGGATCTTGAGGGGCGATCGTGGCCAGCCCATCGACGTAACGGTTGAACATGCAAAATGCTGCCGCGATCAGGACCGTGTCGTGGATCTCCATGTCCGTCGCGCCTGCCTCGCGGGCTTCGGCTATGTGCTCAGCAGAGACTTTGAGCCCGCTTTCCTGCACGGCCGACGCGATCTGGAGCAGGGCCCTCAGCTTGCCTGAGACCGGCGCATTGCTGGCGTCGGCGCGGACTTGCTCCACGAGCGCCATGCCTTCCGGCAGCTGGGCTGCAGCACAGGCAGAGTGCATGGACGAGCAGTACTGACAGTGGTTCAGCGCCGACACATAAGCCGCGATCAGCTCGCGCTCCCCCCGGGTCAGGGTGCTCGGCCCGCGCAGCAGCACCTCAGCCAGCTCGCTCAGCGGGCGGCCTGTCTCCGGGCGGAAACAGAGCAAGCCGCGGATTCCCGGTTCGCCGGAGTTCAGGGCGATGTGTGGCATGAATGCTCCTGTTATTGGAGACGCCCGAACGGGCCCGGCTGCGCGAGCTGAAGCGGGAGAACCGCGAGCTAAAAAAGAAGTGTGAGTTCCTGGCAAAAGCTGCGGCGATCGAGATAGCTGCCCGCAATCTTGATCTTCCGGTTGGTGTGGTGTTTCACTCCGGTGGGGAAAGCAATTGCACTTCTGCCATTACCCTATTACCTGTCAGTGCCCGGCCTTGTACGCGTCGTGCACGATGCGGAGCACACGCATCTGCAGCCCTTTCGTGCGGGCGAAAACCACCGGGTAGTCCCGGAACAGCTCCTCCACCTGGCGGCGCTGCCAGTCCGGCAAGTCACGCATCATCGCGGCGTACTCGTCGGGGCAGTCCGCCACGATGCCGAGGAAATCCTGTAGCTCCTCATACACGCGCGCGCGGTTAGCCCCGCAGTTGTCGGGGTGAATGGCGGTCACAAGCCCTCAGGTTAGCGCCTCTGCCGTACCGCCACGCGCGTTTTGGCGTATGCGTGAAGTCTGCGAAGCTCTCGTGGGTGCCTAGTGATGACCGTGCGTGAGGAACTTCACCGCAGAAGCCGCGCCATGGGTGTTGCTGCTCGCGCTGGCCTTTGCGCTGTGGAAGCTCTACAGCGAAATACGAGATGACATGAACTAGCGACAAGTACACCTCGTCGCCCAGCGCACCCGTGTTACGGCCGACCCGGTGCTGAAACCGGCCTCGCAGCGCTCGGCACGGTGATCTGCGGCGCCCGGGCGGGCGGCGGCGCCGGCGGGTTAGGGCGTGTCTTGCCGGGCCGGCCGCACCGCTCCGATCAGGGCCAGTGCGGCGAGGGCCATGACGGCCGCGCCATACTGCTGTGCCGTGGCTAGCACGCTGCCTTCGTGAACGACGAGGAACCCGGCGATCACGGCTGGCACTCCGAACGCCAGGTAGGAGACGACGTAGACCACCGACAGCACCCCGGCCCGCTGGTGCGGCGCGGCGAGTGGGAGCACCGAGCGGATCGCGCCCTGGAACCCGCCGCCAACTCCCATGCCGGCGATGACCGTCCCGATGAAGAATGCCGCCGCTGAGCTGGCAGTGACGGCGGCGATGGTGATGCCGGCTCCGGTGAGGAGCGCGCTGGCGCTGGTGAGCATGAGGGCGCGCGACGGCAGCCGCTTCAGGAGCAGCACTCCTGCGGCGCTGCTGGCGGCCAGGACGGACAGGGCGAGGCCGCCCAGGATGACGGAGCCGGAACCGGAGACCACCTTGATCAGCGCGGGGCCGAGCGAGCCGTAGAAGCCGACCAGGGACCAGGCCGCCATCAGGGCGGGAACCGCGAACAGCAGCGGCCGGCGGGTCAGCGGGGGCAGCGCAAACTGGGGCCGTATGGAGGCGAGTGCGCCGGGCTGCGGGGCGGACGTCTCGGGCATGAGCATGATCCCGGCTGCCTGGAGGACGAAGACGGCGAGCAGGATCAGGTAGATCAGGTGCGTGGGGGCGGGCAGGTACTGGACGGCGAGCCCGGAGCCGAGGGCGCCGGCGGCGATTCCGGTGACCGGCGCGACCGCGTTGGCGATCGTCCCCCGCACCTTGTTCAGGTCGAGCATCCCGGCGCCGACGGCGCCCGCGGCGGCGCCGGTCGACAGGCCCTGTATGACCCGGGCGATCAGAAGCTGCGGCACGCCGCCGGCGGTGGCGTAGATCACCATCACGGCCGCCTGGACGGCGATCGCGGTGAGCAGGACGGGCCGGCGGCCGACATGGTCGGACAGGGAGCCGACGGTCAGCAGCGCGGCCAGCACGGCCAGGGCATAGACACCGAACACGGTCGTCGTGCCTGCGGCAACCCGCGGGACCGGCTGCTGGCCGTATTCGACCTCCTCGGCGAGTCGTTCGCCCAGCCCGGCTTCCACGGCTGCGCCTTCGTCAATGCCAGCGCGGAGGCTGCGCCCGGCAGCGCGGCCGAGGAGGCCACCGGTGAGTACCGCGCCTGGCTGCGGAACCTCTTCACC
>DASQVO010000583.1:0-5336 GCA_035640715.1 Streptosporangiaceae bacterium | reverse complement strand
TACTCGTGGAGGATGCCGCCGAGGCGCTCGCGTCGTCGTATGCCGGGGCGGGCCATCTGGTCCGGATCTGTGATTGGCGTGGGCAATGGGTGCAGCGGGCGGGCGCTGGCGATGCCCTGGTGTGGGCGGTGTCCGTTGCAGAACTGCCCGGACTCGCGTAGAGCGTGGATCAGGCCATTCGAGCGCCCGCGCCCGAGACCGCGCGCACCCCGCGCACCGGCTCCCACCAGGGCGGATGAGGTTTTCGGCAGGGGCAGCCTTCTGGGGCGGCAGGTACGGACGGTGATTGCGCTGACACAGCTGGCTGAAGCGTGCGACCGGCTGTTCAGCGCCTCGTGCGGCGCATTTCCGTGACGGCGTACGGATGACCGCCGCTCGATCCGATCAGCCTGTACAGGGGCAGATCCGCAGCGCCGGTAGTCAGGCGACGCGCCGCCATGAGTCGCCGAAGTCGGCGATGACCTTAAGCTCGCCGCCGAGGGCGCGGATGTAGTCTGCCAAGGTTGCGAGTTCTGCCACGGAGCCGCTTTCGATCGCCGAGACGCGTTGCTGGGATACCCCCATAGCCTCGGCGACCTCGGCCTGGGTCATACCTGCTTTCTTCCGCATCTCGGTCAGGTACTCGGCCCGGACCTGGAGCGCGCGCTTCTGCCGTGCTTCCTCCACGGCCGCGCGGTCGTCGGGGTGGACGAACTCGTCCATAAACTCATCGCGGGTGTAGGTGAAGAACTCGGGCTGCTCGCTCATCGCTGTTCCTTCAGATAGGCCTCGTACGCCGCTTCCGCGGCCGGGATCGCCTGCGCGTACCACTCCCGCCGCTGGCCGGACTTGTCGCCGGCTACCAGCAGCACCGCGTTGCGTGCCGGGTCGAAGATGAACAAGATCCGCACCTCGCTGGCACCGCTCGACCCCGGCCGCAGCTCTTTCAGGTTGTGCAGCCACGACCCGGCGATCCGGTCAGCCAGCGGGTGGCCGAGGGCCGGGCCGTAAAAACCCCTCTTACCAGTCGGGACGGCGGGATTTGAACCCGCGGCCCCTTGACCCCCAGATACCGGCACCTGCATGCGAACCGCAGCATACGCCCAGGTCAGCAGGAATTCATCAGTCCACAGAGGTCCCCGGTGGTGTGCCCGGATGCGTGCCCGTTGCTGTACCTCGGTGCTGTACAGGCGGGCGTCCGTGGTCTCAGCGTTGTGCTGCCGTGCGTCTCAACTTGCGGGTTCTCAGATTGCAGGGGTGGCCGGGGCCGAGAACCGCTCGCTGATGGGACGCGCAACACCGGTGAAACGGTGCGGCCATTTACGTAGCCAGCGCACGCATGAGAGCCGGGCGGCCGGGCAGACGCCTCGCCGGACTCCGCTGCAGCCTGTGAGGCGGCGGCACGGCAGCAGACAAGTCTGTCACGGGATTATCTAACAGGAGACGTATCCTGGGCCCATGGCCGTTGCAACGCCTGTGGCCCGGGAGCGGCAGGTCATTGACCTGAGCTTCCTGCTGGCTCATGCCTCCCATGTCCTGGCCACCCGGATGACCGCCGCCTTCGCCGAGATCGGGATGACACCGCGGGCCTACTGCGTGCTCAACCACGCGATGTCCGGCGAATACACGCAGATCGAACTCGCGAAGCTGTCCGACCTGGACAAGACCACGATGCTCAACACCCTGGACGAGCTCGAGCGTGAGGGCTACGCGGAGCGGAGGCCGTCGCCGGCCGACCGGCGGGCGCGGATCGTCACCGTCACCCCTGCGGGCGCCGAAGCCGTCGCCGCGGGTCACCGGGTCGCCGACCGGGTGCATGGCGAAGTGCTGGACGCACTGCCGGAGGAGCAGCGCCAGGTGTTCGTCGACGCGCTGACCAGCCTTGTGGGCGGGCTGCTCGCCGAGCCCATCGAGTGCGAGCGGCCGGTGCGAAGGGCACGTGTGCCGAGCTAGTAACCGGCGGATCCGCGCTTCGGTCGTTCGGGTCCCTGGCATCGGCCGAGGCGGTGCTTGCCCTGCCCGCCGCGGCCTGACTGCGATGGTCGGGCTTGAAGCCGCGCAGGACGACGGGCCGGCTCCGGACCGACCGAAGCCCACGGATGCCGCCCGATCGGGGTGCAGAGGCGCTTTCCGCAAGATGTTTTATCCGCCAAGACAAAGACGTTCACCAAGGTTCGCTCCCTCAATGAGGGCGAAGGGCCTCGGTGGGAGAGCCGCTTGCCGGACTGCCTGCTTCCCGCCGCGTCTCGGGCCGATATCGTCTAACAGAAGATTGTCTATTTTTAGATTATCTGTTACGGTCTCTCCAGGAGGTTCATCGACTAGGAGAGGTCACATGCTTCGCTCCCGCTGGTTCGAGCTCGTCATCTTGTGCACGGCCACATTGATGATCATCCTCGACGGCACGATCGTGACCGTCGCGCTGCCCACGATCCAGGCCGACCTCGGTTTCACCGCGGCCAGCCTGAGCTGGGTCATGAACTCGTACATGATCGCGTTCGGCGGGCTGTTGCTGCTGAGCGGCCGTCTGGGCGATCTGCTCGGCCGCAAGCGCATGTTCCTGTCCGGCCTTGTCCTGTTCACCCTCGCCTCGCTGGTGTGCGGGCTTTCGGCCGGCCCCGGGATGCTGATCACTGCCCGGTTCGTCCAGGGCATCGGCGGTGCCATGGCGTCTGCGGTCACCCTCGGCATGATCGTCCGGCTGTTCGACCAGCCCGCCGAGCAAGGGCGGGCGATCGGCGCGTTTTCCTTCGTCGGCGCCGTCGGCGCCTCAGCCGGCCTGATCATCGGCGGCCTGCTCGTCCAGCTGGCGAGCTGGCACTGGATCTTCTTCGTGAACCTGCCGATCGGCCTGCTCGCCGGGATTACCGGGTGGCGGCTGCTGGCCGCGGACCAGGGCATCGGCCTGCGTGCCGGCGCGGACGGGCTCGGCGCGATCCTGGCGACCACCGGGATCATGCTCGGCGTCTACGCCATCGTCCAGCACTCGGACTGGTGGGCCGGGCTCATCGCGATCGCGCTGCTCGCCGGATTCGTCGTCCGGCAGGCCACCGCGCGGACACCGCTGCTCCCGCTGCGCATCTTCGCCTCCCGCAACTTCTCCGGCGCCAACCTCACTCAGCTGCTCATCATCGGCGCCGCCATGGGATTCCAGGTCATCATCACCCTGTACATGCAGCACGTGCTGGGCTTCCGCCCCGCCGCCGCGGGCCTGGGCCTGTTCCCGACCGCCGCCGTCATCGCCGCGGTGTCGCTCGGCCTGTCGGCCCGGCTGATCGGTCGCTTCGGGCCCCAATCCGTGCTGATCAGCGGCCTGGTGATGATCACGGCGACACTGGGGCTGCTCACCCGGATCCCCGCGCACGCCACCTACGCCACGCACCTCCTGCCGCTACTCGTGCTCTTCGGCGTCGGCGGCGGGCTGACCCTGCCGGCCGTGACCACCCTGGGCATGTCGGCCGCCACCGACGCCGACGCCGGCGTCGTCTCCGGAGTGTTCAACACCGCGCAGCAGGTGGGCGGGGCGCTCGGCGTCGCGGTGCTGACCACGCTCGCCGCCACCCGCACCGGAAGCAGCCAAACGGCGCAATCACTCACCGGCGGCTACCACCTCGCCTGGGAAGTCGGCACCAGCCTGGGCGCCGCGTCCATCGTCGTGGCGGCGATCGCCCTGCGACCGCAGCGCCGGCAGCAGCCCGGCCCAGCCACTCCAGAGGTCCAGCCTCTCCCGGCCGGACGGGACGATGAACCCGTGCTGACGGACTGCCCGCAAGCGTGATCCGCCACGGACCCGGCCCTTAGCCAGTGCAATCTGCAGATTGCACTTGGCTTAGAGCCTTGTGCGGCTACCGGTGAACGCACCTTACTTCCGCAGGTCCCGGCAGCCTGGTCTCGCGTGACCCGGCATCCGGTGGCGCATTCGCGCGGGGCTTCCGCCGTATCTGTCTGATCGCGGAGCTTGCGCAACCCGGTGCCGCGTCCAGGCACTCGAAGGCCGCGTGCAGACCTAAGGATCTTCCTTGGGTACTGCTGTACTACTGCTGTACATCGCAAATAAGCGTTCGAAAACCGTCGGGACGGCGGGATTTGAACCCGCGACCCCTTGACCCCCAGATACCGGCACCTGCACGAGAACCGCAGCATATGCCCAGGCCAGCAGGAATTCGGTAGTCCGCAGAGGTCCCCGGTGATCCGCCCGGATGCGTGCCCGTTGCTGTACTTGGGTGCTGTACAGCGTCGGGGCAGACCCGCACAGTGCGCCTCTGGCGCGGAGTCCCAGATTGGAAGTTCGGTCGTGCCCCTAATGCGGCGGCCTGCGAGGACAGCGGGCCAGGTAGCAGGACGATGAGCCCGCCTGCGCGCTGCAGCACACGGTAAGAGTCACTCGCTTAGCCTACGGCTATCTCCGGCGAGGATAGCGACTGCGATGTAGGGCGGGTCGGGCCGTGACGACTATTCCTGACCAACACCCGGCAGCAAACGGGGTACCCGGCGGTATCGAGCCGTACTGTGCGGCCAGGTTAGCGTGCGGACAGCAAGGCCGGGTCGAAGGAAAACGGGAACGGCTTGTCGAGCGTGAGAGTTTGCCCGGCGTGGGCGCTGGTGTACAAGTGGTAAGTGCCGCTTTCCAGCCGGTAAGCGTAGACGGTAGGCGCATCCGGCCCGATCTGCTCGACGCGGATATAGATTCCTATGCCAGCTTCGGCGTATAGGGCGGGTTTGGTGATCCGGTCAGTGGCGATGCTGGATGGGCTGACCACCTCGATGGCGGCCTCGACATCCCGCGCGTCGAGGTAGAGCACGTCGGCGGTAAGGGCATCGCGGGGGCCGATGATCAGATCGGGCTGGAGTAGCCTGTCAGGGCTGAGGCGGATACCGGGGCCGTCAAGGACTTCGTACTCGCCTGGCTTAGCGCTTAGCAGGAGGCCCAGGAAGCGGGTCACCGCGAGTTGGTGCCTGTTTGCTGGCGGAGGGCTCACCAGCAGTGCCCCGTCGATGAGTTCATGGCGCATCCCGTCGTCGGGCAGGGCGTAGAGGTCATCGATGGTGAATGGCTCGGGATGCGCCGGGTATGCGACGGCATGCATGACTCCCACCTCCGCGCTGGCTACCGTCAGTCTCGCATGAACACGCGGGTGGCCAAACCGCCCGGCGTGTTTCACTTGCTGGCAGCCCTGTCTGGGATCCTTGTTACGCGCTCTCGCTCCTCAGCAGGTTGCCCTTGCCGAAAACCTCATCCGTCGAGGTCAGGCCGCATGTTCGTACTCGTGGAGGATGCCGCCGAGGCGCTCGCGTCGTCGTATGCCGGGGCGGGCCATCTGGTCCGGATCTGTGATTGGCGTGGGCAATGGGTGCAG
>DASQVO010000582.1:0-4369 GCA_035640715.1 Streptosporangiaceae bacterium | reverse complement strand
CGCTGAGCAGGGAACCGGTGATCAGCTCGCTGTCAAATGATCTTTGAACGGGATTCCTTTCACCAGCCTGGCCGCGTTGTGCCCCATGGTTCGCGCGGTCTCTGGCGGCCCGGAAAGTGCCGGGGAACCGCGCGGCAGCTTCGACTGGTGCACGCAGACATCTCCGGCCGCGCCAATGCCGATCCCGACATCCAGATCGGACGCCTGCGCGGCCGCATAGGCGAGCTCAGCGGCGCTGCCGCCGCCCTCCTCCACGCGGAACGGCACGCCCTCCTCCTCCAGGCCGGCGCCGATCTGGCGGAGGCAGGCCCGGGCGCCGGCGGCCGGGTCGTGACACACCAGCACCGCCGGCCGCCTGCGGTCCGCTCGCCGGTCCGGTACGGGTGCGCGGTGCATCACATCAGCCCCGCGCCGTGGCTGTGCCTGCTGGGCCGGCCGTGCTCACCTGGCCATCCGTGCTCACCTGGCTATTCGCCCGCGCCCGGCCATTCGCGCGCGCCCGGCCGGCCGTGCGTGCCTGGCTGGCCGCGTACGTCGCGACAAGCCCGGTGGCCACGGCATTGCGCGGTCCCTGGCTTCCCCGGATGTTCCCGGTGCCGCAGACGATTCCGTATTCGGCGAGGGCATCGGCGATCATGTCGGGGATCTCGAAGTCGAGCGCGGACCCGCCGAGGATCACCACGAAGTCGATCTGGCGGATATTCCGTGCCGGTGCCACCTGCTCCAGCGAGCGCAGCGCGTTGACGACGAAAACACGGCGCTTGGCCTCCCGGCGGACCTGCCGGATCTTCTCCACGCTGTGCCTGGCGGGGATCGGGTGCATGCCGGTGTCGGCGAGTACCAGCACACGGGCGAACGCGTCAGCCGGCAGTGGCTCGTCGAAGAAGCGGATGGTGCCATCCTCGAGCCGGATGTGGAAGAAACTCTCCGCCTTCGCCAGCGGGAACTTCTTGATTTCCTCGGCAAGCTCGATGTTCCCGAGCCCGAGCTCGGAGTCGATGAGCTTGCTCACCAGATCTCCGGCTCCCGCCATGTGCACGCATTCCACCTGGCCGCCGTTCATGGCGACCGCCGCGTCGGTGGATCCCCCGCCGAGGTCGATGATCGCCACGGGCCGGCCGGTGCCCGGGGTGGTCAGCGCGCCCAGCACGGCCATGTCGGCCTCTACGCCCCCGATGAGCACGTCGGTGCCGAGTGCCTCCCGCAGCTTCGCCGCGAGCAGCTGCATCGGGCCCTTGCTGGTGCGCACCATGGCCGCCAGCGCGACGGCGTTCTCCAGCGCGAATTCGCCCGCCAGGCCGCCGGTCACCTGCTGCGGGACGAAGGTGTCCACGGCGAGCACATCCCGTATCCGGACATCGCCCGCGGGCATATCGGTCAGCACCGACATCGTGTCGCGCACCCTGGCGAGCATGCCGCCGACATGCGTGCCGGCCTCACCCGCGGCGTCGGCCAGCGGCTGGGCGCGCCGCAGCGTCGCCATGATCTCCGCCGCCCCGGCATCCATCTCCACCGAGCGCTTGGCGGTCTCGCCGATGAGGATCAGCGTTCCCGCCGGGATATGGCGCTCCGTGATGTCGCCGGCCGGCGTCCGCACCACGACAGCCGAGCGGTTACCGACCAGCGCCCGTGCCACCGGCGCGATCATCCGCGTCTGGTTCGCGTCCAGGCCGAAGACGGTCGCGATGCCGTAGGAATTCGACAGCGTCCGGATGGTCCGGCCTGGCTCGGCCACCTCGACGGCGGCCAGCATGTTCAGTGGCACCTTCTCGATGAGGGTGACCTCGTCGACGATGGGAATCGGGTCGTGCAGCCGGTTGGCGATCAGGTTGGCATCGTCGGAGGCGACGATGGCCCCGGTCACCCGCACGCCGCGCTTGCTGGCGGCATTAATGCCGGCCGCGGCGTCCTCGAAATCGATGCCCGCGCCGATCACGCAGATCACTGCGGCGGCGGCCGGGCAGCCGGGCAGCGCGCCCAGGGCTGTCGTGGTGCCCACGCCCAGCCCGAGGCCGCCGGGCGTGTCCGGGTTGTGCCCGATCATTGTGGACTCGGTGATGATCGTCTCGGTGATCGTCTCCATCGCCATCCCGCTGATCACCGGCGTCGCCTCGTTGACCAGTACGGCATCGAGTTCGCCGATGGCGCGCCCGGCGGCGGCGAGGGCGCGGTGCACCACGTCGGCCACGCCCGCAACGTTCTCCGTGGTGCCCTTCACGCCGGACGTGTGCGCACACGCCTGCGACAGGTACCGCACCTGCCCGTCCCTGCCGATCTCGGCCGCACATGCCTCCGTGGTCGAATTGCCGATGTCCACCCCTACGACCAGGCTCATCACGAAATCATCCCGTCAGCTGGCGTCCGCCGTGCGGATCTCCACGGCCAGTTCCACCGGCTTGGCGCCGGGGCGGACGAACTCTGTCTCCTTGATGTGCAGCAGCGCGGCCTTGGCCTGCCAGCGCGGGCGCGCCATGTAGTCGTTGCGCGTGGGCACCGGTGCCGGGGATTCGCCCTTGGCGTACTGCGCCGCGTTCCGGCCGACCATGCGGAATGTCTCCAGGTCCATGAGCGGCGCCTGCGGGAACAGCTCCAGGTTGGACAGCCGCATGAGATCTTTCTGGTGGATCATGGTGGTACCCCGGGACAGCACGCCGACCCCGATGCCTGAACCAGACAGCCGGGCCGCAGTGTGCGCGATGACCGCCAGGTCGCTGCTGTGCAGGAACCTGACCACCCGCGCCTGGACACCCTGCTCCTCAAGGCCGGCCAGCAACTCGCGCATCACCTCAGCGTGCGGCAGCCCGGCGATTGTCTTGGAGAAGAAGTCGCCGAATGCCGGTGATATGCCGATGACCACCTCGCCGGAGCGCCGCCCCGGCTGGGCCTCGCCCTTTTCCGTCAGGCGCAGGATGCGGGTGCGTGTTGCGGCCGCACCGCCGGCCGCCGTGATACCGCCCATGGGCAATGTGCCTCCGCTCATCTCTTCAGCTCAGCCGACTTCTTCCTCGGGGTTCCGGGCGCTGACAACGTGCCGCAGACGCTTCATTTCCTCCCAGCGCGTGCCGCTCGGGCGGTAACCTGTGCCGGGTCCGGCGTAGTCATTGCGGTCATTGACCGCCGACAGCGTGGTCAGTTCCGGGGTCAGGATCGCCGAGGTGTGCAGCAGGTCACCGGAGACGCGCTGGCGCAGCACGCCGAGCAGGTGCTCCGCGATGTCCGGGAAGCCGCTGGTCTCCAGCCCCTTGACGATGTCCAGCCCGGTGATCCCGCGGTCCATCACCGACTGCGCCCCCTTCAGATCCTCGAGCACGTCCCGCAGGGGCAGGTCCTTGCTACCGTGCGCGTAGGTGACCGCCTCGACCTCCTTGTCGGTGATCGGGGGCAGGTCGAGGTAGGCGAACACGCCCTGCAGCGCCCGCGCGGCCCGGTTGCGGGCGGCGAGGATCTCATCCTCCGGAACATGCCGCAGCGCGCCGTCGACCTGCAGGTCACGCTGGATGACGTTCCAGTCGTCGTAGTCCTCGGGGTCGAGGTTGGAGCCGGCGAACATGTTGTCGTAGTTCGGCACCCCGGAATAGCCGGAGCACACGAAGTCGGTCCCGGGCAGGAGCTGCGGAAGCAGCCGCGCGGTGCGCCGCATGTCGGAGTGGGAGAAGGACTGGTCGTTGCCCGAGGCGCATTCCAGGTCGACCGTGCTGGCGATGAGGTTCTCGGCGAGCACGGCGCGGATCCCGGCCGGGACCGCGCCGGGCACCCCGATGCAGCTGATCGATCCGTTCTGCAGGCCCTGGACGCCAGCGCCCTTGGTGACGAGGATGCACCGGATCTCCAGGTAGAGCATGGACTTGCCCTCGGCGTTGCCCATCTGCACCTCGGACCCGGTTCCCGAGGTGAACCGCATCTTGATGCCGCGGGAGGCGTAGGCGGATGCCAGGAACGCCTTGGACCACGGGGTGTCGTCGCCGTCGCAGAAGACCGGCTCGGTGCCGTACACGGAGATTGTCTCCGCATAGCCGGTGATGCCGCGCATGCCGAGCTCGAGCTCGGTCGCCTCTTCCAGCGCGCACTGCGTCAGCACGCCCGGCTTGGCTGCCTGCGCGCCGATCTGCAGCGCGATGGCTACCAGCGGGGCGTACCGCACGACGCCGAGGGTCGTCTCCAGCTCCCTGAACCCGCGCAGCGCCGCCTCCGCGGCATCCGCCGCCACCTGCACCGGATTGTCCCGGGCGCTCGTGGAGTGTGCCTGGTTGGCCGGGGTGCGCCGGGCGCGCATCTTCTGCAGCGCCATCATCATCTCGACCACGTTCATGGTCTTGACGACCTCGAGCAGCTTCGCCGGCGTGAGGCCGCACGAGACCGCCAGCACCTC
>DASQVO010000581.1:0-7150 GCA_035640715.1 Streptosporangiaceae bacterium | reverse complement strand
TGTTTGTTGACCGGACTACGGGGCGACACGCCGGGGACGGTGGGTGCGCCGACCGAGCGCTGGCCGGTAGAAATCACGCGACTCTTTCGGAGGAGGACGCGTGGCGCTGTCGGGTGGATTCGTCGAGCGGGACGTCGCCTCGATCCGGTTGCCGCAGTGGGGCCGTGTCGTTGAGGCTGAGGGCGTCGTGCCGTGGCTGGTGGTCGATCCGGACGGCGACACAGTGGGGCCGATCCAGCGGTTCCTGCGGGATTTCGTAGCCCGCGGCAACCGGGCCGGCAGCGTTCGCAGTTATGCCTATGGCCTGCTGCGGTGGTGGCGGTGGCTGGCGGCCGTCGGCGTGGACTGGGACAAGGCGACGTCGGCTGAGGTCAGGGACTTCGTCTTGTGGCTGGGGCAGGCATCGAAGCCGCGCAGTTCGCCGAGGACGGCGTCGGCCGCCACGGCCGGGACCGTCAACGCGGTGACCCGCAAGCGGTATCTCGGTGATCAGTACGAGCCGAGAACGGTGCGGCACGGCAATGCGGTGCTGCGGAGCTTCTATGAGTTCTGGATCGAGCTGGGCGGCGGGCCGATGGTCAACCCGGTCGTGCTGGACCGGCGCGGGCGGCGGCCGAACGAGCATCACAACCCGCTGGCGCCGTTCCGGCCGGAGGGGAAGATCCGCTATAACCCGCGGGTTCCGCGGCGCTTGCCGCGGGCGATGCCCGACGAGCGGTGGAACGAGCTATTCGCAGGACTGCGGTCGGACCGGGACCGGGCGATCCTGGCGCTGGGTATCAGCGCCGGTGCCCGTGCCAGCGAACTGCTCGGCGTGCGGTGCTGCGACCTGGACTGGGGTGAGCAGCTGGTGCGGGTCTGCCGGAAGGGCTCGGGTGCGGAGCAGTGGCTCCCGGCCAGCCCGGAGGCGTTCGTGTGGATCCGGCTGTATCTCGCTGAGCTCGATCCGCTGGAGCCGCACGAGCCCTTGTGGTGGACGCTGCGCCGCCGCGACCACGGCGACGGGCTGCGCCGCCAGCCGGTGAACTACGAGGCGCTGCGGGCGGTGTTCAAGCGGGTCAACGTGCTGCTGGGCACCAATTACTCGATGCATGACCTGCGCCATACCGCGGCGCTGCGGATGAGCCGGGATGAGTCGCTGTCCATGCGGGACGTGCAAACGATCCTCGGTCACGCGCACCTGTCCACCACCGCCGACGTGTATCTCGTCGAGGACGAGGCCCAGGTGATCCGCCGGGTCCAGCAGCACCTGGCCGCACGGGAGCAGCGCATCCAGCCGGCCGCGCCGCCCCCGGCCGCGGTTGGCTATGACGCCGGCGACCTGTCCGTGCTGTTTGGAGGAGCCCCGCAGTGACCACGACGACCGCCGACCCCGGGACCCGGCGCACCCGCAGCCCCTTCGCCGCGGATGAGCAGCTGCTGCAGCGGCGCCGGGTAGGCCCGGTGGACCGCTTGCCGGCCGGTGACATCCTCGCGCTGCTGCCCCGCCTGCCGGACTGGCCCGCCGCCACGGTGCACCGCACCATGAGGCTGCGGGGAGCCGCCACGATCCTGGACTGGCTGCTCGCCCACCCCGGCGAGGGCTGGCAGGACCGGTGGACGGTCTCCGGCGCCGACCGCGACACCAGCTGGATCGACACGCTTGCCCCGGGCGATACCCGCCTGGCGGTCACCAGGCGGCAAGAGCACATCGCCGGGCTGGGCTGCCTGCTGATGTGCCGGGTCGTCCTGCCCAGTTACGACTTCCTGGCCGCCTACCGGGCGAAAGGCCTGCTCAACCGGGTGCGCGAGATCATGCGGCCCGAGATGTTCGACCGCCTCGGGAACGCCGCGGCCGAACGCGGGCTTAGCGGCCGCGACCAGGGCGACGCGCTGAGCGTGATCAGCAAGATCGTGCTTCATACCGGTACCGACGTCGACGCGCTGACCGCCGACGACGTCCGGGAGATGTTCGCGTGGAGCGTTCACGCCCAGCCCCGGCGCAGGCAGGTCCCGGGACTGCACGCGGCCTGGGATCTCCTCGGCGACATCGGGGTGACCCCGGCCGGCATCACCCTCCGGGCCTCGCTGCGGCGCGGCCAGCTGTCAACTGCGGAGCTGGTCGACGACTACGGCATCTGCTGCCGCCCGGTCCGCGACGTGCTCGTCCGCTACCTTGATGAACGCCGCCCCGCGCTGGACTACAAGTCCCTGGCCAGCCTCGCCGGCGAGCTGGCGGGCACCTTCTGGGCCGACATCGAGCGGCACCACCCGGGCATCGGCACCCTTCACCTGCCCGACGAGATCGCCCAGGCATGGAAGGAACGCGTGCAGGTCATCACGGCCGCCGACGGCACGGTGCGGCCGCGCAAGAACATCCACGCCCTCCTGATGAAGGTCCGCGCCTTCTATCTCGACATCCAGCAGTGGGCGCTGGAAGACCCGAGCTGGGTGCCATGGGCGGTGCCCAGCCCGGTCCGCAAGAACGACACCCTGGGATACGAGAAGGCCCGCAGGAAAACCGTGGCCGCCATGCACCAGCGTGTCCGCGAGCGCCTGCCGCACCTGCCCGCGCTGGCCGATGCCGCCGGACGGTGCCTCGCCGAGACGTCGTCGCTGCTGGCCGCCGCGGCCGAGCGCGAGCCGGGCGAGGTATTCGACCACACCGGCACCCGCTACCGCCGGAAGATCCCCAAGAGCGCCGGCCTGGCGGCCCGGCACCAGGGCAGCCCCTCCGTCACGGCGGAAAACCTGGTCACGGGCGAGACGGTCAGCCTGACCCGCCGCGAGGACGAGGCGTTCTGGGCCTGGGCGGTCATCGAGACGCTGCGCCTGTCGGGGGTGCGCCTGGAAGAACTGCTGGAGATCACCCACCTGGCGCTGGTGTCCTACCGGCTTCCCGACAGCGGCGAAGTCGTTCCCCTGCTGCAGATCGTGCCCTCCAAGAGCAACGAGGAGCGCCTGCTGCTGGTGGACCCAGAACTCGCCAGCGTCCTGGCCACCATCATCACCCGGCTGCGTGCCGGCAACGACGGCGCCGTTCCCATCGTCGCCCGCTACGACCACCACGAGCGCACCACCGGGCCGCTCCTCCCGCACCTCTTCCAGCGCGTCCACGGTGCCCGGCGCGAGGTGATCAGCCCCGGCACGGTCTACAAGCTGATCAACACCGCGCTCGCCGCGGCCGGCCTCAAGGACGCCACGGGCCAGCCCCTGGCCTACCGGCCCCACGACTTCCGGAGGTGCTTCACGACGGCAGCCGTCACCGGTGGGCTGCCCGTGCACATCGCAGCCCGGATTCTCGGCCACAAGAGCCTGGCCACCACGGAAACGTACATGGCCGTCTTCCAGGACGACCTGATCTGCTCCTACCGAGCGTTCCTCGACAAGCGGCGAGCCACCCGGCCCGCCGAAGAATACCGCGAGCCCACCGATCAAGAATGGCAAGAATTCCAGAAGCACTTCCAGATGCGGAAGGTGGCACTGGGAACATGCGGACGCCCTTACGGGGCGTCTTGCCAGCATGAGCACGCCTGCTTGCGGTGCGCGATGCTCCGCGTGTCGCCGCAGCAACGGCCCCGCCTCACCGAGATCATCCATAACCTGCACGAGCGCATCACCGAAGCACGGATGAACGGCTGGCTCGGTGAAGTCCAGGGCCTTCAGGTCAGCCTGGAAGCCGCTAAACGCAAACTCGCCAGCCTCGACCGGAGCATCGAGCGGAGCCGCCGCACCGGGCCAACCGACCTCGGAATGCCGACCATAAGCAATCCTCGATGATCGCCCCTGTCCCCGATCCATCAAATTCTTAGAAAGATAAATAAAACGGACAAAAATTAATCCGGAAAAAAGCCAGCAGGTACATGGCTGGATTGAACATCTGCCGGTAAAGCTGCGTGAGCGGCAGGCCCTTCCCGCCGCGCTCGCGGAGGACTTCCAGTACCGTCTTGGCGTCCTGCATTACGCATACCTCCCGGACTGGCTCGTCTATCGCCTGTGCCCCTTCGCCCTGTGGTCCGGCATTACCGGTCGCCAGATTGGCAGGTCGTCACTCCTGCGACTACTACGGGCACTCCGTCGCCATAGGACTCGCGTCCCTTAGGCGATCCCACGTTCACTACTGCCGTACGTACCTAGCGCGACTTAGGCGTCCCGTTCGTCTCCTTCAATGCCCCGACAGGGCATCGCTCCTGCACCCCAGAGGATTGCCGCAAGTACCTGCTCACCTTGCGGCAGGGGCCGGCGCCGGTTACAGGCGTCTTTCCGGCGGGTGCCCGGATTGCGCCTTCTGGAGACTGGGCTTCAGGCAATCCAGCTTTCGCCATATCGCGCGGATCCCCCGGCGCACCGCCCCGTACGCCTGGGCACGGCCGCCGGTTTCCTGGCCTGCTATTTTCCCCTCTCACCTTTCGGATCACGGGTCAGCCATCAGATCCAAAGACACCTCCTCCAGTCCCTGCCCGCTACGCGGGCGATACAGCAGTGCGCCTCGTGGCGCACGCAAGTTCCGGGCCTGCTGGGTGGTCCGCTCTCCTGCGGGATGCGGCGTGACGCCGGGGATCCGGATGCGCCGGGTCGCGTGTTCTATCACGGCCAGGACGTAGGCCTGGGTGCCGCCGGGCAGGTCAACCGTGAAGAAGTCGCTCGCGAGGATGGCGCCGGCCTGGGAGCGCAGGAATTGCGGCCCGGTGCCGGGCGGGATCTATGCCGTTGACCTTGAGAATCTCCCATACGGTTGACGCTGCGACCTTGATCTCCGGGCCGGCCAGTTCGCCGAGGATCCTGCGGTAACCCCATCCGGGGTTCTCTCTGGCCAGCCGGAGGACCAGTGCCCTGATATTTCGTCGTGTCGCCGGCCTGCCGGTCTTGCCGCGCATGGACCTGGCGGCCCAGCGGCGGCGGACGATATCGCGGTGCCACCGCAGGATCGTCTCCGGCGTGACCAGTAGCCGCAGCCCCTGGCGCCGCGCTTTCGGTATCACGCTGAGCAGGGTCGCGGGCAGTGCCCGGTCCGCCCAGTTCAGCTTCAGGCGGTGCGGCTGCCCCGGCTGCATGACGGAGAGCTGGTGGCGCAAGATCAAGGTCTCCGGGGTCTTCCGCGCCTCCTCACACCGGGACAGCCGCAGCCACGTCATCACCCTCGTGATCAGGAGGAAGACGAACCGCAGGCACATGATCAGTGATCATCACGGCCGGGTCACTGACATCACAACTTCGCTGCTCACAGCCACGGATGGGATTCTCGGCACGCACAGGACTCGCGTGGACCTGCAAAGCCTCCTGAAAATCGGAAGGTCCACAGGCCGAGGCTCCCGGCATCTACAGGGAAGCGAGTAACCAAGTGAGTAACAATCGTCATCGCCAGCGGTGGACACCAGCGGACGCTGACGGACATTCTGTCCCAGGTCAGGCATGCCGCCGCGCTGGCCGTCCGCATCGATACTTGGCTTCGGGACGAAGCTCCACGGACTGCGCGGAGAATAGCCGGAGAAGTTCCCGAAGCTGTAACGTTTGCGCAGGTCAGGGCATAGTTGGCAGAGGTCTGTAAAACCGTCGGCTCAGCCTTCGATGGTTCGAATCCATCACCTGCCACACCAGCCAAAACGACCCCCTGACCAGGTAAAACGTGGTCAGGGGGTCGTCTCGTCTTATGCGGTTGTGCGCGGCTCAGGCTGGCCGTATGCGGCTGGCTGTGCCCTATACGTGCCCTAGCTTCTCGCCGGGCGTGGGCTACCTCGGCGGCGTCCCGCCGTCCTGATGGCCATCTGGCTTATCCTCGCCGTGGCCGGTGCCGGCGGGCTGGGTCGCTTCGAGGATGTGGCGTTTGGCTTCGGCTTCCTGCCCGGCGATGCACTTGGCGTAGACGCGGGGTGGTACGTCCATGCTGTGCCCTGCTCAGCTACCGCCCCCGGGGCCGTAGCACCGTAGACATTCCCGATCGGCTTGAGCCGTGCTGCCGGGTTGAGCCGTACTGAGATCAAGGCGGCGGCGCTTCGCGCCGGTCCCTCCGACCGTGCCGATCGGGCGGCCGACGCAGAGACCACAGCCCGCTGGATGCATCAAATCCGGTAGCCGTATCCAGTTGACCGGTCGTGCATCCGCTGAAACCGTTCGGGATCGGCCGCGGCGATCCGTCGCGCCTGTTCGAGCAGCCCGGCGAACTCCGGCGGATAGCATCCGACCTCGTTAGGAAACGCCGTCTGCAAGAGACGCCGCACCTCGGCGTCGTCGCATTCGATGAAGGCGGTCAGGCAGGCCTGCCAGAACCTGGGCCAGAGGTCCTCGATCGTGTCGATCCCGCCAGGACCTGGCGGCAGGTGACGTGCCAGGTAGCTCCGGAACTCCGCGGAAGACCGGGCGCCTTCCGCATAGGCGGATCGGAGCAGGGCGGATTCCTGCGGGTGCCGCCAGCACCGGACCCAGTAAGCCGCCCCGGCAGCGTTCGCCCGCCGCTCGCACGGTCCCTCGCTCACCGCGTCGATCAGTTGCTCCAGGACGACACGGCGACCCACGGCAGCTATAAGAGGCGCGGTCAACTGGTTGGTGACGCTGTATTCAGAGAGGACGGCCTTAAAGATCGTGGCGGATAGCCGCGCCGTCAGATCGGGCCGCTCGGTCAAGGCCTGTCCTAGCCGGAGGCGAGTCATCTCGATCCGTTCATAGCGGCGCTGATCGGCGTCGTCTGCCGTTGGGGCCACCCATGGTGGGGGCGTCCAGTCCGGGCAGGCTTGGCCGAGCAGTGAGTCGATAACGTCCTGCAATTCATCGCTGAACACGGCGAGAGCCTACGGAACCCCTGCGCCGCCGCGCCAGATTCGGTCATTGACGCCTCCGGCGGGGGCCTCAGGCTCCGGGATGGCCGCCCCGACCGGGCTGAGCTGGGTGGGTGTTTGAGGTGGAAGCCTGGTCATCCTGCCCGCCTTCGTCCCAGGACAAGCCGAGCAGACCAGGCCCCAGGGGTGTTACGCATCATTCGCCGTGAGTGCCGGACGTCACTCTCGGCGAACCGCGGTTGCTGGCATGCCTCGCCGATGAGCGTCTCCGCCACGATGACCCTGTCGCCGGGATGCTCACCATGGCGGCTCCGTCTGGCACTGGCGGCACTCCGGCTGCCGTCACGGACGGTGGCGGCGGGGCCGACATGCGGCGCGCAAGTAACCGCCTGATTGAG
>DASQVO010000580.1:0-3459 GCA_035640715.1 Streptosporangiaceae bacterium | reverse complement strand
ACATCGGTCCCTCATCGGATACCGGGCCGGGCACCTGGGCCGGGCTCACCCCAGGCGAGGCGCGGCAACTGGCCGCCGCCCTGCTCGCGCAGGCGGCCGCCGCCGATCACCGCGGCGCCTTCGAGAGGTAGCCACACCTCGGCGCTCTCGCCGGAGGGGACCTGAAGACCCGCCTCGGCGGCCATCGTGGGCGGCTGCTCAGCGCTACCACCGCCGCGCAGACGGTGCTGTTCATCGCCGCGGTGGCCGCGGCGGCCGCGGCCACCGCCAGTCACCTGCTGGGGCGCTCCGGCCCGGCCTGGACGCGGGCGCCGCATTAAGCGGCCCGACGTACCGGTCCGGCTGCGTTACGGCGAATCCGGCGCGACCGCCGCCGCATCCGCCTCGGACCGCGCCCCGGTCGCCTCGGCGACCGCGGCGCGGGTCGGCCTGCCGAGCACCCAGAAGGCCACGCCGATGCCGACGAACACCAGGACCGGGACGAGTTCGGTGATGAGGTAGGTGACGCGCTCGGAGTGCGCCCAGCCGCTGGGCGCGAAATCGGCGCCGAACCAGTTCATCCCGGCGCCCGGGGCCATCAGCTCGACCACGGTGATGACGAGCAGGGCCATCAGGACCACGGTGAGGCTGCGGTAGGCGGGCATCCGGAACGGCCGCTGGACGTCCGGATGGCTGCACCGCAGCTTCCACAGCGCCGGGTAGATGAGCAGGTAGCTGATGAGCGTGGTCGAGATCGTGACGCCGAGCACGGCACCGAAGAACTTGGCCGCGTTCCCGCTGGTGAGCTGATGCGCCAGCACGAGGACGACCGTGGCGACGATCCCGCTGAAGATGTTGACCCGTACCGGCGTCCCGAACCGCGCGTTGATCACGCCGAGGAAGCGCGGCGCGGCGCCGTCGTAGCCGGAGACCGCCAGCGCCCGGTCGGAGCCCATGATCCAGGTGACGCCCGACGTCAGCACGCAGATGATGAACAGGATGGCGGAGATGTCGCCGAGCACGGCCCCGGCGCCGGTCAGCACCGGGACGCCGTGGCTGACATGCCCGCCGAAGACGGTGAACACCATCTGTATCGCGTCGACGAACCCACCGAAGTTCGTGACCTGGCCGATCGGCAGGACAAGCAGGATGCCGAGCACGGGCAGGGCGTAGAGCAGGAAGCTGAGGACCGCGCTGCGGGCGATGCCGAAGGGCACGTCACGCCTCGGGTTGGTCATCTCCTCGCCGGCGCTGCTCGGCAGCTCGAAGCCGACGTAGTTGAACAGCAGCACGGCCACGAGCGCCACGAAGCCGGCCTCGCCGGGCTTGAAGTTGCCGGCGGTCAGGCCGTGAACGCCGTGCCGGGCCGCGTAGATGGCGACCGCGATGGTGAAGAAGCCGAGCAGCAGGAAGCGGGCAAAGGCACCCGCCGTGGGCAGCCATTTCCCGTGGCTCAGCGAGAGGACCGCGGCGAGGACCGACACCCAGATGAACGCGATGGTGATCACGAAGAAGACCGGCGTGGAGAAGGCGCTGCCGCCGTGGAAGAACACCTGGATGGCCGTGATCGCGGAGAAGGCGAGCGTCCCGCCGAGCCACACCGGGTTGGTCACCCAGTACAAGAAGTTGTTGATCGCCCCGGCCAGATGGCCGAACGCCAGCCGGGTCCACAGGTACGGCCCGCCCTCCTGCGGGAACGCCGTCCCGAGCTCGGCGAACAGCAGCGCCTGAGGAATGAAGAACACCAGGGCGAAGATGAGCATCCAGGTGAAGGCCTCGCCGCCGCTGCGGGCCACCGAGGCGACGGTGTCGACCCCGACGATTGTGCAGACCAGGAAGAACAGGATGTCGAAACGGCCGAAATGGCGGCGAAGCTTACGGCTCTCCGTCTCTGCCGCTTGCGTGACGGGCAATCCCGCGGCAACCGTCATGGGCCCTCCCTTCGTGAAGTGCCCGGACGCCCGCCGCGCACCTGGGTCCCGTCAGCATGCCGAAATAACACAACAGTGACATTTCGGCATGGTTACCGCTTAGTAAGCCCGTGTTACACCTGCCGAGCCCGGGTTACCGACCGGCGAGACTGTCCCGGCGGCGTTCGAGGAAGGATCGCTCGGCGCTGTTACCGGTACGCGCGATGGCCTCGTCGTATGCCGCCGCGGCCTCGTCCCGCCGGCCGAGCCTGCGCAGCAGGTCCGCGCGGGTCGCGTGGAACAGGTAATA
Source organism: Streptosporangiaceae bacterium (assembly GCA_035640715.1). Classification (GTDB taxonomy): domain Bacteria; phylum Actinomycetota; class Actinomycetes; order Streptosporangiales; family Streptosporangiaceae; genus DASQVO01. Next base: position 1,260 of record DASQVO010000580.1, on the reverse strand, counting down.
GCCGTCGAGGCTGAGCCGGTCAACGAGTTCGAGCGCAGCGGCAGGACCGTGGATCTCGGCGACGGCAACACTGCGGTTGAGGACCACGACAGGAGTTGGCGCGACCGCGATCAGCTGGTCGTAGAGCGCGAGGATCTGCGCCCAGTCCGTCTCCGCGGCGGTCCGGGCATCGGTGTGCACCGCGTTGATCGCGGCCTGGATCTGGTAGGGCCCCGGCTGGTTGCGGCGCAGGCAGGCTCGCACCAGATCCTGGCCCTCGGCGATCAGGGCGCGATCCCACTGGCCCCGGTCCTGGTCCGCGAGCAGGACCAGTGATCCACCGGGCGTGGTGCGGGCCGGGCGGCGCGCCTCGGTCAGCAGCAGCAGCGCCAGCAGTCCCAGCACCTCGGGCTCGTCGGGCATCAGCCCGGCCAGGAGCCTGGCCAGCCGGATGGCCTCGGCGCACAGCTCGCAGCGGACCAGGTCATCGCCGGCCGAGGCCGTGTATCCCTCGTTGAAGACCAGGTACACGACCGCCAGTACCAGTGGGAGCCGCCCAGGCAGCTCCGCGTCGCGCGGCACCCGGTAGGGGATGCCGGCGTCGCGGATCTTCCGCTTGGCCCGGACAAGACGCTGGGCCATCGTCGCCTCGGGCACGAGGAAGGCGCGGGCGATCTCGCCCGTCTGCAATCCGGCGATGAGCCGCAGCGTGAGCGCAAGCTGCGCCTCGACGGCAAGGGCCGGGTGACAGCACGTGAAGATCAGCCGCAGGCGGTCGTCCTGCACCGGTCCCACCTCCTGCGGTTCCGCCGCGGCGCGCAGCAGGGCCGCCTGGGCCTCGCGGCCGTAGCGGGACGATTCCCGCCGCAGCCGGTCCAGTGCCTTGTTCCGGGCAGTGGTGACGATCCAGCCGCCCGGGTTGGGCGGCACACCCGCGGCCGGCCACCGCTCGGCGGCCACGGCGAAGGCCTCCTGGACCGCCTCTTCAGCGAGGTCGATATCGCCGAAGAGGCGGACCAGGGTGGCGACCGCACGTCCCGAGCCTTCCCGGTAGGCGCGCTCTACGGCGGCCGCGTCGGCACTGGGCACGAACTAGTCCTCCGGTAGCTCCTGGAACGGCCGGACCTCTACCGGGCCGCCGCAGGCGGCAGACCCCTTGGCCGCCCACTCCAGGGCGGCGTCCAGGTCGGCGGCCTTGATGACCCAGAAGCCGCCGAGCTGCTCCTTGGTCTCCGCGAACGGCCCGTCCGTGGTGACGACCTGGCCACCCTGCGCGCGGAC
>DASQVO010000579.1:0-18213 GCA_035640715.1 Streptosporangiaceae bacterium | reverse complement strand
TAGAGTCACCTACTCGGTAGCCTGCCGCCATCTGCAGATGTTTTGTAAACGATCAGTCACGCTATGCAACAAGACGCCAGGGGGCAGCACGTGCCATGTGAAGGCGTTCACCGCGTGGGCGGCATTGCGGCGCTCGGGGTCCTGGCTGTGGTAATGTTCGGCGCCCAGTTCGGGGCGGGTAGCGGCGTCGCGAGCGCGTCAGCGGCGCACCAGGGAGCGAGCGCCGGGCTGAGCGCGGCGGCGGTCTTGCACGCCGGAACCGGAACCAGCCAGCCAGCCGCCGGCACGAACATCGGCCCGGCGCAGATCAACCTGCTCAGGCGCCCGGGCCTTTGCTGGCAGGCGAACGGGAACGGCGCGCCCATCACGCTGGAGAATTGCGACACCGCCATCCAAGCGCAGCAATGGACGCTGACGAGCAACGGCGTGCTGATGAATGGCATCGGGTACTGCCTGGAGGCAGGGACCGGGCCGGTCAGCGGCGGCGTCCCGTTGTACGTCGACTTCGCCGGTCAATGCGGGGGAAGCGCCAGACAGATATGGCAGTTCAGCGGCACGACCGGCGAGTTGGCCAGCCCCAGGGCCAGCGTCTGCGCCGGCGTCGGCGGTCAGCCGGTGCCGGGGGCCGAGGTCGTCCGCCGCGCGTGCGCGGGCACCGCCACCGGCCGGAGGTGGAGCTTCGGTTACAGTGCCGTGACGTTGGCCGCCGGGACCGGGAGCGGCCGGGCCGGCGGCGCCTTCACTGCCTCCGTGACCGCGGCGAACGCGGTGTCGGCACAGGCGGCCTACGGCGTGACGGTCAGATTCGGCCTGCGGCGGGGCCTGAGCGTCACCAGCCTCCGCGCTTCGGCAGGCCTGGTCGGCTGGACATGCATCCGCCAGACGCTGACCTGCTCGGGGACCCTGCCGGCGGGCGTGGCCGGGCGTATCGACGTCGCCGGGCGCTTGCCGGCGGGCGCCCGGCGGGGCCGCGTCCACGCCGTCTCCGCCCGGGTGTCCGTCACTGGTACCAGCCAGGTGCCCTGGGTGGCGCACGCCACGGCTGCCGTCGCAGTGGCGGTGCTCGCGGCCGCGCCTGCTGTTACGGGCGCCGGCCCGCAGGGAAGCCGGCCCAGTGCCTCATCGCCCGCTGGCGTCGGCCTTCGCATCGTGGCAATCATCGCTGGCGTCTTCCTCCTCCTGGGCGGGGGGCTGCTGGTGTCCGTCACGCAGCGCCCGAAGGCAGGCGGGCACCATACAAGCGGGCACCATACAAAGGGCCTGTACCGGTAGGCCACTGCAGCTTGCCAAAGAGCACTCAGCCGTGACGGAGAGAAACCTGCGCCGCGGTGCCGGCCGGGTGCCAGGCACCGAGGCCGCGGGGCGTGAGGAAGCCGTCGAAGACCTGTTCCGCTGCTCCGGTCAGCACGCCGAGGTCGCCCAGTTCCGACGGAACGAGCGGCGGCGGCGCGTCCCGGCGGAAGTGCATCAGCGTCGCGAGGTATCCGGCCCGTACCACGTCGGGCGCGGCCTGGTAGATCTCACGTGCCAGCCCGGAAAGGCCGATCGCGGCCGGGTCGTGTGCGTTGACCAGCGAGCCCATTCCCCGCCCCAGCGATTCCGCCACGTCCGCCAGCGCACGGTCGCATGCGGGATCGCGCCCGGCATCCCTGATGACGCGGATGGCCAGTTCCATCCGGTCCCCTTCCTCGGGACGGCCGGCCCTGCGGAGAAGGCCGTGACTTCCCGCGTCCAGTTCCCAGCAGCCGACGGAGCCGCACCGGCATGGTTCGGTGCCGCCGGTCAGCGGCATGTGCCCGAATTCCCCGGCGGCACCGTGCGCTCCGGTCAGCGGGCGGCCGTCGGAGAGCAGCACTCCGCCGATGCCCGTCGCCAGATGCAGGTGCAAGGCGACCGGAAGGTCACGTAGCCCGCCCCGCCTTGCCTCGGCGAGACCGGCTAGTTTCGCGTCGTTACCGACGAGCACGGGGACCGGCCCAGCCGCCAGCATCCCCACCACATCAACTCCGTGCCAGTCCGCCAGGCCCGGCTGCACCATGCGGCCATGGCTCACCGGCGACGGCACCGCCACGCCGATGCCGATGAGGCGCCCCCCCAGGCGGTTCCGGTGCATGGCCAGCCGCTGCGCGAGGTCGCCGAGAAGGTCCGCGCCTGAGCCGGCATCCCGCTTCCGCCGCTCCAGCACGCTCCCGCGTCCGGTCAGCTCGAAGGCGGCGATGGAGAAGGAATCGTCACGCAGGTCTGCGGCGAGGGCGACAGGGCCATCGGGATGCGGGGACGGTACGCCGGTCGGCCGCCCGCGCGAGCGAGGTGTGGCATCCTCCGCCCCGGCCTGCAGTTCCTCGATGAGCCCCCGGTCCGACAGGTCCCGCACGAGCACGGTGGCCGTCCCCCTGGCCAGGTTCAGCTCGCGGGTGAGCTCGGCGCGGGTGCGCGCGCCTCCGCCGTCATGAACTGCCCGCAGCAGCCGGGCCAGATTGTGCGCGCGCAAGTCCGCGCTGGTCGTCGCTTGCTCCGGGTCCAGTCGCACAGTCCGATCGTGTCACGCCCGCGGAGCCGCTTATGCACGGCCAGATAGCCAGCGGCCGCGTAATGGATCAGGGGCCCGCCACACCACACGTCGAGCCCAGGAATACTTGAAAAGTTCATTAATATGGCAAGAGGCGGTCACACCGCGGCTGCTCAGCACCACGTGACGATGACCCGGTCAAATGTGGCCCATCTCGATGAACCAGCAGCAGGAGGCGGTCAGTTCTGTCTGAGTCCACGCTGGCCGGCGGTAAGTTTCCCGTTATGGGGACGCCCCGGACAGAATCAGATGCCAGCAGCACGAACGACTGCCCGGAAACTTCTGCTGCCGGGCAGCCATGCTGGCTTACACCGGAAGAACAGCAAGCCTGGCGCGCTCACCTGACAATGGGCAAGCTGCTGAGCCGGCAACTCGATCGGGACCTGCGCTCATTCGGGCTCAGCATCAACGACTACGAGATCCTTGTCGTGTTGTCGGAAGCTCCCGACCGGCAGCTGCGGATGACCGATCTGGCCGATGAGACGGCCCAGTCGCGGAGCCGCCTGTCCCATCAGATCACCCGCATGGAGGCGAGCGGGCTCGTCCGGCGCGAGTCGTGCCCGGGCGACAAGCGCGGCCTGTTCGCGGTGCTCACCAGCCAGGGCATGGCAACGATCCAGCGGGTGGCTCCGCATCACGTGAAAAGCGTGCGCCGCCACTTCATCGACCTCCTGACCGAGGATCAGCTGTCCGCCATGCGGGAGGGATACGCGGCCGTCATCGACCACCTGCGGAAGATCCGCGAACGCGACTAGAACAGCACTGACATGAACGTGTCGACCTGCGAGAAGCCGGCCCGCCGGTAGGCAGCCCGCGCCGGGATATTGAAGTCGTTGACGTACAGCGAGACCACGGGCGCGATGCTCCGCTGCGCATCCCGCACGACCGCCGCCATCCCCGGTGCCGCGAGCCCTCGGCCCCGGAACTCGGGATTGACCCACACGCCCTGGACCTGGCACGCATGCGGCGTGACCGAGCCGATCTCCGCCTTGAAGATGACCTTGCCTGCCTCGATCCTGGCGAATGCGCGGCCCGCGCGGATGAGCTCGGCCACGCGCGCCCGGTAGGCGACACCGCCGTCCCCCGCCATCGGCGAGACGCCGACCTCCTCGGTGAACATGGCGACGCAGGCGGGCATCAGCAGGCCGAGTTCATCGGGCCGGACACGGCGCACGAGCGGATCAGGCTCGCAGGAGGGCGGGCCGGAGATGGCAAGCACCGGCTGTACCGCCCGGACGTCTCGCGGCGGTCCCCAGTACGGCTTCAGCAGCCACCACAGGGCCTCAACGTCAGGTGCCGGGCCAACCAGCGACGAGCATCGCCGGCCCTGCACCCGCGCCCGGTCCGCGAACGCCGCGGTCGCCTCCGGGGTGGACGCGACCGGGACCAGGTTGGCGCCGGCGTAACACAGCGACGTTAGCCGGCCCCCCGACATGTGCCCCCACATCTGCGCGCCGAGCCGCGCGGGGTTGAGGCCAGCGGCACGTACCCGGGCGCTTACGAAGACGTTCGTGACCGGCTCTCGGTCGCAGATCCTCAGCACCTCGTCGCGGTCACGATCGTCGAGAATGCGCAGCGGCCCGGGCCGCGCCGGTTTCACGCGGAGCACAGTGCCAGCGTAGCCGTGCTGCCCGGTGCCATGTCCCGGGACTGCCGGCCTGAGGATCATGGCTGAGCGCCGGCACAGGCCACCGGGCTGGCCCGATCAGCTGCTGGGACTGGGATCAGGCACCGGTGCGCAGGTGGCGTTGACGAGCCCCGCATGGCCAGGCAGGGCGCCGGTTGACAGATAGCTGTTCAGGTAGTTCTGCACGCACGTATCGGAGGGATTCTCCATCGACTGGCCGTGGTCACCGCCGTTCTCGACCACCACCATCCGCGCGCTCGGCAGGAGCTTGTGGGCGACCTGGGCCCCCGCATACGGCGTGGCGGCGTCCAGCGTGCCCTGCAGCATCAAGATGCCGGGCAACCCGCTCCCCTTGATCTGCATCGGCTGCGCCGGCCCCTTCACCGGCCAGAACGCGCACGCGGCGTTGTACCAGGTGTTGTCCCACGCCTGGAATGGCGCGGTCTTGTAGACCTTCCTCGCGTCGCTGTTCCACTTCGCCCAACTGCGCGGCCAGTTCACATCGGAGCACTGCACGGCGTTGTAGACGGCGAACTCGTTCTCGTTCTGCACGCCGAGTACCTGGTACTCGGTGACGATCGCGGTGGTGGATCTGGCGCGGAGGTACTGAGACAGCGCCTGAGCCAGTCCTGGCCAGAACGTGTCGTTGTACCCGCCCTGCAAGAACGTGTCGTCGTATTCATCAGCCCCGATCATCGGCCCGCTGGAACCGGAGATCGGGTGGGCCTTCAGGCGGTTCCGGGCGGTGTACCAGGCCTGCTGGACCTGGGCAGCGGTCGAGCCCAGGTGATACGAGCTGTTGTGCTGCCCCGTCCAGGTGAAGAAGGCCTGCATGCGGCCCTGGAACGCGTAGTCCTGGTTGATGTTGTCGGTGTACCAGACACCCGCCGGGTCGACGGTGCTGTCCAGAACCATGCGGCGCACCCGATTCGGGAACAGCGTCCCGTACACCTCGCCGAGGTAGGTGCCATAGGAGAACCCGTAGTAGCTGATCTTCTGCTGGTGCAGCGCCGCCCGGATGGAATCCATGTCCCTGGCCGCATCCTTGGTGGTCATGTACGGAAGCATCCAGCCGAACCGCTTCTCACAGCCCGCCGCGTACGCCTTGGCCCGGTTGACCAGCACCTGCTCTGCGGCGGCGTTCGCAGGGATGTAGTCCGGCCGCACACCGGAGAAGAAGCCCGGATCGCAGTGCAGGGCCGGAACAGATGCGCCCACGCCACGGGGGTCGAAGCCGATGATGTTGTAGTCGGCGGCGACGGCCGGGTTCAGGCCCTGCGCCACTGAGACCGCGAGAGACCGGCCGCTTGCGCCTGGCCCGCCAGGGTTGACCAGCAGGTCACCCTGCTGCTGGCTGACCGGGGCCGTGGCCGGCACCATGGACAGCGCCAGCGTGATCTTACGTCCGCCAGGATGGCTGTAGTCGAGCGGGACCTGGAGGTTCGCGCAGTCCATCTGCACTCCCCCCTGCACCCCGCCGACGGTGCAGGGGCTCCACCGCAGCGCAGAGCCCTGGCCCGAGCCGGCGCCCGTCATGGTGGAGCCGGTGCCGCCGGAGGTACAGCCCGCCAGGGTGACGGCAACAGCGGCAACCGCCGCGGTAGCGGTCAGCGTGAGGGCATGGCGGTGGGTCCGGCGGCGCATCGACATGCTAGCCATCTTGCCTGAACGAGGCTGGCATGCCGCAGCCGCCCCAAGTCACGTGCTGTTTCGTGCGTCCCCGCGGCGATGCGCCACCCGTCAGGCATGGCAACAGGCGGTTGTCATACCTGACGAGCTACATCATCCCGGCGCCGGAAAAATCCGGGTAAAGCTCCAGGCACACTAACGCGCCGTTTCGCGCTGGCGTTCCTCCAGGGCCTTGCGGTACTCGGCGACGACCAGGTCCGTCAGTTCCTGCGCCGACGTCTCAGAGCTGCGCTTGTCGAGGGTGATCCGGCCGCCCTGGATCATGTTCACTCGGTCGCACACCTCGAGCACCTGGCCGTAGTTGTGGGCGATGATGATGATCGAGACGTTGGCGTTTTCCTTGAGTTCCCGTACGAGGTCAAGGATGATGGCGCCTTCCTTCACGCCCATGGCCGCCAGCGGCTCGTCCAGGAGAAGAATCTTCGGATTCGAGTAGACCGACCGTGCAACGGCAATCGCCTGGCGCTGCCCACCGGAAAGCTGCGCCACCTGAGCGTCCACCGATGGGATCCGCACCCCCATGTTGTCGAGGTACTGCTTGGCCGCCTTCCGCATGGAACGGTTGCTCAGCAGCGGCCAGCGAACGCGCTCCCGGTTGAGGAACATGTTGTGGTAGACGCTCAGCTGGTTGATGAGCGCCAGATCCTGGTAGACCGCGTCAATGCCGAGCGACCGGGCGTGGTCCACGGACTTGAAGGTGACCTCCTGCCCGTCAAGCACGATCCGGCCCGAGGTGGGCGGCTGAAAACCGCACAAGATCTTGAGCAGTGTCGACTTGCCCGCGCCATTGTCACCGATCAGTCCGAGCACCTCACCGCGGGCCAGGCGCAGGTTCACGTCGGTCAGGGCTGTCACGGCCCCGTACCGCTTGGAGATGTGCTCGGCGCGCAGGATGTCACCGTCCGGGCTGGCGGACGCGGCGCTGCCTTCCGGAGTCGTTGTGGTCATTAGCCCCTCCCGGCTTCGCGTAGCCGCGCAAGCTGCACATTCGCGATCATTGCGACGAGAATCGCGCCGCCGAAGATGATGTCCAGCGGGTTGGCGCTGATGCCGATGATCTGGAATCCGTCGGTCAGGGTGCCCAGCACGACGGCACCCAGGAAGGCGCCCAGGATCGTGCCGACGCCGCCGAGCATGGCCGTGCCGCCGATGACCGCGGCGGTCACCGCGTAGAACATGGGCTGGTAACCGCCGGCCGTCGGGTCGATCGTGCTGTTCTGGAAGGCCACCTGCATGCCGACGAACGCGCCGAGGAGCCCGGTGATCATGAAGTTGCCATACTTAATCTTGGCCACGCCGATGCCGGCCTCCCGCGCGCCGAGGAGGTTGCCGCCGACCGCGACCGTATGCAGGCCCCAGCGGGTCCGGGTGAGCACGATGTGGAAGATGATCACCAGGGCCACGGCCCAGCTGATCTCGGCCCAGGCATAGGTGCCGATCCAGTGCCCGATCCCTATCACCGGCTGGGGCACGGCAGCCGGCTGCGCGTGCGAGGTCGTATTGACCAGTCCCAGCAGCACGAAGCCCGTGCCCAGCGTCGTGATGAACGAGGGCAGCCCGACCGTGACCGTGAGGAATCCGTTCAGCCAGCCCACCGCGAGTCCCATGATCAGGGAGATCACGATGGCCAGGATGCCGGGCACCCCATAGAAGTCGATCAGGTAATGCATGAGGTACGGCGCGAAGGTGTAGATGAAACCGACCGACAAGTCGATCTCGCCGCAGATCAGCAGCAGCACCTCGCCGATCGCGATGATGATGTACGGCGCCGAGTCCTGGGAAAGCCACGTGATGAGGTTCGCTTTCCCGAGGAAGTTCGGCGAAGCGAGCGAGAAGTAGACGATCAGCGCGACCGCGACAAGGAAGACGGTCGCCTCTCGCTGCCGGATGAAAACCGCGCCGCCGCTTCTGATGCTGGCCCACAAGCCGTTCGCCGGGGCAGCTTCGCCCGGGGGCCGGTCCGGACGTTGCGTCCCGGGTGCTACGGTTCCGCTCACTTTGCTCTTCTCTCCTGCCTTCTCGTCCCTCGTGCTCCCGGCCGTCGCGTGGATGAGGCGACAAGCCCGCTGGAGCCACCTGGTCCGTGGAAATCAGCCCCATCCGCGGGCGCGGTTCCAGTCTTCCACCGATGGCCTGCCCGTACCGGTACGGCGGATCATGCGCCGGCGGCGGGCGGCCCGGCCGCGGATACGGGCAGGCGGCCCGCTGCCAGCGCGCCCGGATGTCAGGTGCTCGTCGTCGCCATCGGGTTGTTGATCGCGCCGGACGGCCGCGTAATGTGCAGCTCCGCCGTGGTGGAGCCCTGGTACCTGCTGGCCTTCGAGTACGGGCCGACGTTGTTCTTCGTGATGATCGTCAGGCCTGTGTCGGTGTCCGGCGGAGCCAGCGTGCCGCCGGACAGGTTGTACATGTACATGTAGAGGACCGGCAGGAAACCCTGCATGTACGGGTCCTGGTAGATGGTGAAGTTCATCAGGCCGCTGGAGATGTTGCTCAGCGTGTTGCCCAGGGTGTCGAACCCGCCGGACGGGACCTTCAGGCCGGCGCTCTGCAGGGCAGAGCCGAGGAACTCGGTCGACCCGGCGTCGACGGCGAAGGCGCCCTTGATGTTCTTGTGGCCAAGCAGATAGGCCTTCTCCGCCGGCAGTTCCGCGGACGTGTCCGCACCGGTGGCAACCTCGTGGACGGTGAAGCCCTTCCCCGTGAGGACGGACGCCGCGCCGTCGTAGCGCGGCTGGATGTTGCCGGTGCCGGGAGTGGCGATGAAGATCACGATGTCTCCGCCGCCGGGGATGAGGGATGCGATCTGGTTCCCCATCTGCTGGCCGGAGATGTAGAGGGCCTGGCCGACATAGGCGAGGCGGTTCGTCCCGATCTCTGGCTTGCCCTTGACGAAAGTCCCGTCTGAGTTGTAGGAGATCACGGGAATACCCGCGTTCATGGCGTTCTGGGTGGGGGACGTGAACGCGTTCGCGTCGATGACCGCCACGGCAATGCCGTCGGCCTTCGCGGAGATCGCGGTGTTCATGTAGTTCGTCATCTGCGAGATGGTCGAGTTTTCCGAGCCGCCCCATTTCGGAGTCGGGAGGCCCAGGAGCGCGGCGGCGTCGGCCATCCCGTACTGAGTGGGCGTGAAGAACGGGTTGGTGGTGACATGGTTGACGAACCAGAACTGCCACCCGGGGGTCTTGGGGAAGTTCCCCGCCGCCCCCTTGGCGCCCGCGCTGCTGTTCGACGATGAGGTGCACGCAGAGATCAGAGCCGAAGCCGCTGCCGTCGCGCTGAACAGCCCGGCGCCTCGGAGCAGCCTCCGGCGTGTGGGCCCGTCTTTCATGTTGAGGGTCTCAATAGCCTCGTCGACCACCGGGTCGATGTCTTTCATCTGGACCTCCATGGAATTGTCTCAGGACACTCACTGTCCCGAGCCGGACCCGCTGCGTAAACAGCGGTCTTCGCCGAAGTCATCGAAGTCATAGCGCAGAGGGAAGCGCGAGTACTTTCGCTATCCAGCCCTGCATGGGTTCACTGCACGGCATCTCACTGATTCGTGACTGACGTCAGAAAAGACCCAAATCCGACGGAACGCCGTCGACGCTAAGGCTGCGCATGATCGCATGTCAAGACACACGCAAGCTCCGGGGCGCCGCGATATGAGCATGATCCAGGGCGACGGGCGGATTCTCGGAAAGCCTGGCAGGTTCCCGGAAAGCCTGGCAGGCGCCAGGAAGCGGGCGCCACGGCTGCCGAAGGCTGGCGTTCCCGGGACCCGCAAGGCAGACTGTCCACACGGGCTGTCTCCCGGAGCATCGCCGAAGGCAATCCAGACCGTACGGCCGGGCCGCCCCGCCGCCCGGCCGGCCCGCGGGATGCCGGCCGCGGCCGACCAGATCGGCACATCATGCCCAGCATCCGCTCCAGGCCCACATAACCCGATGTAACCACAACGTAACCTTTGCCTCACCTGTAACAAACTTAAACATTATTAGCATGTTAGCGTTAACAAATAACCGTTCAGCAACGAACGCGAAACACAATCGGCACGCTGAGCGGCGAAGCCTGAAGGTCGGGGACAAGCCAAGGTATGACGCCAGAGGCCACTCTGAGCAACCTTTCTCCAAGTTCACAGTGCGGCCAGAGGTACGACACCTACGTTCGGGCTGCGGTCAGGCCGTGGTCGGAGCATAAACGTTTGAGTCCGGAGAGTAGAAAGTAGTTAGTGTGACTGCTGTGACGGCTGATGCCGAGCTGGATGAGGCTAATGCCGACACAATCAGTTACCATCACAAGGGACATGCTCGTCACAGGGGGCTCGGCATGATCTTCGCAAAAACGCCAATCTCGTTCATCCGGGGACGGTAATGCCGTCGTTCTGTGCATCCGACAGCCACGACCGGAACCGAACAGCGGAAGTGAACGTCTCAGTGAAGACGAATGGCGGTCTTTGGCGTCACCGGGGTACGGCCCGGCGGCGTCCCTCATAAAGAAGAAGGAGGCAACGGATGCTTGCCCGGCATCGGCAGTCGCTGATCCTGCAAGCCGTCCGCAGCGACGGCAGCGCACGGGTCAGCGATCTCACCCAGCAACTAGGGGTTTCGGACATGACCGTCCGCCGCGACCTGGAGGCCCTCGCGAGAGACGGCCTGATCGAAAAGGTCCACGGCGGCGCGGTCCTGCCCGGAACACCGACCAGTAGTCACGAGCCCGGCTTCGAGGCGAAGCTCGTACTCGAGCAGCCAGAGAAGGCGGTGATCGGGCGGGCGGCTGCCAGCCTGGTCAAGCCGGGGACCGCGATCGCGCTGTCCGCCGGCACCACGACGTTCGCGCTGGCTCAGTGCCTTCTCGACGTCCCGGGCCTGACGATCGTCACGAACTCGCTGCGGGTCATGAATCTGTTCAGCAGCGCCCGGCCGACCAACGGATCACACACTTCGGTCATCCTGACCGGGGGCATACGCACGCCATCGGACGCGCTCGTCGGCCCCGTCGCCGACCTGACGGTCCGGTCCCTGCACTTCGACACGCTTTTCCTCGGCTGCCACGGCATCGACCTCAGTGCCGGGCTCACCACGCCGAACCTGGCGGAGTCGGAGACAAACCGCACGTTCATCCGCCTGGCCCGCCGGGTGGTGGTCGTTGCCGACCACACCAAGTGGGGCCTGGTCAGCCTCAGCTCGTTCGCGAGCCTGGATGAGGTGGACGTCCTTGTTACCGATGATGAACTGCCCGCTGACGTCCGCGACTCGGTGTCCGAGAAGGTCGGCGAGGTCATCGTGGCCGAAAGCATGCCTGCCGCACGGGTAGGCCGCGGCTAAGGCTAAGCGGTAGCAGCAGCAGGGCCGACCGCGGCCAGCGGGCATGCTGCCCAGACGCGTCCGACGGAGGCTCGGGGCGCGGCCGGCGGAGGGCCGACCGCGACCGGCGGCTTTGCGGCGCGATCAGCGGACGGTTCACGCGGACCGCCATGATTGGGGGGCGGGGTCACGCTGGACGTGGCCCCGCGGTGATGGCGCGCGCCGGTAGTCTCATGATCATGCCCACGATCATGGGAGCCACGCCTGCTCTGGCGGTCGCCGCGCGGCCCGGGATCAGCCGACGGTAACCTCCGGCGAGCCGGTGCCGCCCGGCAGGCCCTCTTCCCCGGCAAGCCGCATGGCTTCCTCGATCAGGGTCTCCACGATCTTGGATTCGGGCACGGTGGCGATGACCTTACCGCGGACGAAAATCTGGCCCTTGCCGTTACCCGAGGCCACGCCGAGGTCGGCCTCCCGGGCCTCGCCGGGACCGTTGACGACGCAGCCCATGACCGCGACCCGGAGTGGCACTTCCATTCCGCTCAGGCCCGCCGTCACCTCGTCGGCGAGCTTGTAGACGTCGACCTGTGCCCGCCCGCACGAGGGGCACGACACGATCTCCAGGCCGCGCTGCCGCAGGCCGAGGGACTCCAGGATCCCGATGCCGACCTTGACTTCCTCAACCGGCGGAGCCGACAGTGACACACGGATCGTGTCGCCGATCCCCTCGGCCAGCAGCGCGCCGAACGCCACCGCCGACTTGATCGTGCCCTGGAAGGCCGGGCCGGCCTCGGTCACGCCGAGATGGAGCGGGTAGTCGCAGCGCTCGGCCAGCAGCCGGTACGCGTTGATCATCACCACCGGGTCGTGGTGCTTCACCGAGATCTTGATGTCGCGGAAGTCGTGCTCCTCGAACAGGGAGCATTCCCACAGCGCCGACTCGACCAGCGCCTCGGGCGTCGCCTTGCCGTACTTGGCCATCAAGCGCTTGTCCAGCGACCCTGCGTTGACGCCTATCCGGATGGGAATCCCCGCGTCCCTGGCTGCCCGCGCGATCTCGGCGACCTTGTCGTCAAACGCCTTGATGTTCCCCGGGTTGACCCGGACCGCGGCGCAGCCGGCGTCGATCGCGGCGAAGACGTACTTCGGCTGGAAATGAATGTCGGCGATCACCGGGATCTGCGACTTCTTGGCGATCGCGGGCAGGGCATCCGCGTCATCCTGCGAGGGGACCGCCACGCGGACGATCTGGCATCCCGCCGCGGTCAGTTCTGCGATCTGCTGCAGCGTGGCGTTCACGTCCGCCGTCAGCGTCGTCGTCATCGACTGGACCGACACCGGCGCGCCGCCGCCCACCGGCACCGGCCCCACCATCACCTGCCGCGAGTTCCGGCGCTCGGCAAGAGGCCTGGACGGCGTCTCCGGCAGACCGAGATCAATGGTCATTTTCCCCATCCGATCGATTGGCGGTGTCCTGCTTCCGGGCCGGCCCCGGCCTGAAGCCGGGATATGTTCCTGCCCGCTGCCAGTCTCTCAATATCATGCTTCCACCACGTACATCGCACCACGTCCAACCTGACGCTGGTGTCACAAGACGTTGCGCCTTTCAGAAAGTTCGCGGCGAAGCTAGGCGAAACCCACGGGGTTGACGAGGTCGGCCAGGATCAGCGCCAGCCCGAAGCAGACCAGGACCGCAAACACGCCGACGCTGACGGGAACAAGCTTTGTCATGTCTACCAGGCCGGGGTCTGCCCGGCCGCGCAGCCTCGCGAACCGGGCGCGTACCCGCTCGTAGATCACGACCGCGATGTGACCGCCGTCCAGCGGCAGCAGCGGCAGCAGGTTGAACGCGCCGACGAAGATATTCAGCGACGCGATGATCAGCAGCACGTAGTCGGTCTTGACCTGCCAGCCGACATTCGCGGACACCACCTGGCCGGTGATCTCGCCCGCCCCGACGACGCTGGTGACCTGCCCTGCCGCCGTGCTCGCCCGGTTCTTCGCGAACAGGTGCGGCAGCGCCGCCGGCAGGCTGCCGATCACCTTCGCGGAGCCGGCCAGCACCTGCCCGAACATCGAGCCTGCGTAGGTGACGGCATGCGGCAGGCTGTAACGCTGGAAGACGTTGGTGTTCTCGATACCGAGGTAGGAGCCGGACCGGCCCTTGACGGTGGTCGGCGTGACGTGGAGCACCAGCGTCCTGCCGCCCCGCTGCACCGTGACCGGAACCGGGCGGCCCGCCGGTGTGTCGCGGATCACCGTGCCGAGCTGGGTCCACGTGCTCACGTGTTTACCGTCGAACGACACCACCCTGTCCCCGGCCCGCAGGCCGGCGAGCTTGGCGGGCGAGGCGGGATCGCCAGATGTGCACGTGCCGGTCGGGAGCGCCTGGGAACTGGTGGGCACGCACGCGCTCACCGGGCCGAGCTGCGTGGTGTTGTTGTTCACCAGCCCGATCCCCGCGGCCAGCACGAAGAGCAGCACGAACGCGAGGACGAAATGCATGAACGAGCCCGCGAACAAGACGATCAGGCGCTGCCACCCAGGATGCCTGCGGAAGGAGCGCGGCTCGTCGGCCGGATCGACCTCATCCATCGAGGTCATCCCGACGATCTTGACGAAACCGCCGAATGGGAGCGCCTTGGCCCCGTACTCGGTCTCACCCTTGCGGGTAGACCACAGGGTGGTACCGAACCCGACGAAGTACTGGGTGACCTTCATGCCGAACTTCTTGGCCGTCACGAAGTGGCCGGACTCGTGCAGCATGACCGAAAAGAGCAGTGCGACAACGAAGATGACCCAGCCAAGCAGGCTCATCCGGCGGTCTCTCCCTCGCTGTTAAGCTCCCGTGCCCGCCGACGCGCCCACGCGTCGACCGCGAGGACGTCGTCCAGGGTCGCGGCGCCCCCCCGGGACACATCATGTTCCGAGAGTACCCGCGCGACAGTGTCCACGATCCCGGTAAACGGCATCTTCCCGGCCAGGAACGCGTCGACGCATTCCTCATTCGCCGCGTTGTAGACCGCAGGCGCGGTGCCGCCGGCGGCGGCGGCCTCGCGCGCCAGGCGGACGGCGGGAAACGCCTCGCCGTCGAGGGGCTCGAACGTCCAGGTGGCCCCCTTGGACCAGTCGAGCGCCGGCGCGGCGTCAGGTACCCGGTCGGGCCAGGCGAGCGCCAGCGCGATCGGCAGCCGCATGTCCGGCGGGCTGGCCATCGCGATCGTCGCGCCGTCGGCGAACTCCACCATCGAGTGAACGATCGACTGCGGGTGGACGACGACGGCGATGCGGTCGAGGCCCACGCCGAAGAGCAGGTGCGCTTCGATCAGCTCCAGGCCCTTGTTGACGAGCGTCGCGCTGTTCACCGTGATCACCGGCCCCATGTTCCACGTGGGGTGGGCCAGCGCGTGGGCGGGCGTGACCCCGGCGAGCCGGTCACGGCTCCAGCCGCGGAACGGCCCCCCGCTCGCGGTCAGCACGAGCTTGCGCACCTCGTGGGACGCGCCGCCGCGCAGGCACTGCGCGATCGTCGAGTGCTCGGAGTCAACGGGCACGATCTGGCCCGGCGCCGCCCGTTCCGTCACCAGCGGCCCGCCGATGATGAGCGATTCCTTGTTGGCGAGGGCGAGCGTGCGCCCGGCGTCCAGTGCGGCGATCGTCGCGGCCAGGCCGACAGCACCGGTCACGCCGTTCAGCACCACGTCGCACGGCCACGCGGCGGCCGACGGCACCGCGTTCGGGCCCGTGAGCACCTCCGGGAGGTGCGCCGCGGAGCGCCCGCCGGCCGCCCGTGCCTCCGCCTGCAGCGCGGCCCGCACATCAGCCTGTGCGCTTTCCCTGGCCACCGCGACGGCATCCACGCCGAACTCGATGGCCTGCCGGGCGAGCAGGCCGGGGTTGCCGCCGCCGGCGGCCAGGCCTGCCACCCGGAACCTGCCGGGGTTACGCCGGATCACGTCGAGTGCCTGCGTGCCGATCGAGCCCGTTGAACCGAGAATGACGACATCGCGCGGCCGGGTGCGGCGGGCTGACAGGCCGCCGCCGGAAGCTTCCACGGACCCATTCTGACCTGTCCGGAGCCCGCGCAGCGAGGCGTCAGGCGTATGCGCCATATTCGATTACCCAGTGCGACTACGTCATAACGCTGTGTGTCACACTCGGATCATGAAACTCAATGTCCGGCTGCGACCAGTGACGGCAGCACTCATGGTTGCCACGGCCGCGGCCCTTGCCGCCGCCGTGGCGCCCACGGCGGCCACCCCGCGGTATGGCACCACCGGGCACGCGGCGGCCGGGCACTCCGCGGCTGTCACGACAAGCCAGCAGCTAGCCGTACTGCGCTACTGGACCCGCTCGCGGATGGAGCACGCGGCGCCTGCCGACCTGGTCCCGCGCCAGGAGTTCTTCGCCGCCCCGGCGCGGAACGCCGCGGTGGCGCCGGCCAGGCCGGCCACGCCGGGCAGCATGGGATCGCTGTGGCAGGGCGGCGGTGCGGTGGCACGGGCTGCCGGCAAGATCTTCTACACCCTCAACGGCACGAACTACGTATGCTCCGGGTCCACCGTGGCCAGCGCCAATGCCGACGTCGTGGTCACGGCCGCGCACTGCGTCTGCGACGGCAGCGGCAACTGGGCTACGAACTGGACGTTCGTGCCCGGCTACGTGAACGGCAACAAGCCCTACGGCAGCTACCCGGCACGCCGCTTCTTCGTGCCCAGCCAGTGGAGCAGCGGTGCCGGCGAAGATTACGACGTCGCGTTCGTCGCGCTGCGCACGGCCAAGGTCGGCGGCGTACAGACACATGCGGTGACGACCGCCGGAGGCCTCAGCATCGCGTTCGGCAGCCGGCCGACGCGAGCATACGCGTTCGGGTACCCGTCGGAGCCCCCGTACAACGGCCAGCGGCTGGACTACTGCGACGGGACGACCAGCCTGGACCCCTACAATGCCACCAGCGACACCGGCCTGCACTGCGCCATCACCGGGGGCTCGAGCGGCGGCCCCTGGCTGTCCGGCTTCAGGTCCGGGACCGGCACGATCACGTCGGTTACCAGCTTCAAGTACAACAACGGCAGTGAGGTCATATACGGGCCGACGCTCGGTTCCACCGCCCGGTCACTGTATGAGCAGGCAGAACACGCCTAGGCCGCGCTGTGCTGGCCCGGGGGGACGACCCCCGGAACCCCCGCCTGCTCGCGCCGGTTGCTGTCCGACACGCCGGCCGCTCGCCGGGCCTGAAGGCCCGGACTCGCTAGCCGGTACGAACGCCTGTCCGTACACCGACGATGCGCCGCCAGGCGGCCTGCCACTGCGCGTAAGCCACGCAGCCGGTGCGGCCGTCACCGCAGTTGCTGACGGGAAGGTGCTCGAAGACGACGTTCCGGGTGGATGCCAGGCCAGCCTCACCGAACCGGTCGCACGTGCCAGAGACCGGCCCGGTGCAGGCCATCGGGTTCACCGGTGCGTCGTTCGTCCACGTGGACGCCCGCTCCTGCACGTACTCCGACGCTGACCAGGACAGCCAGCGGTACATGCAGCTGGGGTGCGCCGCTTTCGCGGACATCAGCCATGACTCCACGTAGGCGATCGCCGGGCCGGATCGGCCCACGGTCGCCGGGGCCGGCACGGCCGCCACGGGCAGGCCCGCACTGGCTATCTCGTCGATCTGGTGGTTCATCACGCCGCCGAGCACATCCTGGCCGTCGCCGAGCTGCCCGATGACCGAGCTGTCCTGCGTCCAGAAGGTGTCGACGCTGCGCCGGACCGCGTTCACCGCCTGTACCGCGGCAGCGAACTGTGTCTTGTCAAGCTCAAAGGGATCCGAGATTCCCAGCGACGGCCGCGCCGACTTCAGGTAAAGCGCCGCCAGCGCGATCGTGGCCGTGCTGTCCGGCAGCGTGATCTTCCCCACGTAGCGGGCGGCGGACGGCGGCGCGAACACCGCACTCCAGCCCTGCGGCATGGGCTTCACCTGGCCGGAGTTGTATCCGGCGACGTAAGAGTCCCAGAGGTAGGGGATGCCGTAGACCGTGCCGCCGGAAACCTGGCTCGGCGCGGAGCGGAGCGTCGGGTTGAGCGCTCCGTAACCGTTGATGAGGCCGACGTTGAGCGGGGCGACGGCCCTGGCGGCGATCAGCTGCCCGGCCACCTCCGGCGAGGCGAGGATGCCGTCATACGCCGCGCCGCCTCCGGCGATGTCGCTTTCCGCCTGGGCGTCCGAGTAGGCGTTCGTGAGTTCCACACGGCAGCCCGCCTGCTTCTCGAACGGCGTCACCCAGTCGGCCTGCGGATTCACGTTCCCGTTCTGGACCGGTCCCGGCATGACGACCAGCCGCAGCATGCCCTCACCGGAGCCGAGCGAAGTCGCGGGAGCATTCGGCGCAGCCGGCGACGGAGTGGCGGCTCCGCCGCCTGTGCCGCGGGCAGTTCCGCTGCCGCCATGCGGCCCGGAGCAGGCGGCGAGCACTATCAGGCCTCCGGCGACCGCCGGGACGACCGCGGACAGCCACTGCCACGCCCTCCAGCGCGGCCAGCCTGCCTCCCGGCCACGGTCCGCACGCCGGATATGCTGGCGTGGCCGTCGGCTCAATGTTTGCCCGATCACGGTCAGTTATTGCCCGGTCACAGGATGATGAAGCCTATCCGGCCTTGACCATCCCGGGGTGCCGGTCCTGTCATCCCTGTGGCCCAGCCCAGTGCCACGGCCCAGCCCGCATCAGTGCGGTCGCTCCCCTTGCGGCTCACGCCGGACCGGAGAAAGCGGGCGGATCCGGCCTGCTCAGGCCAGGTCGGAAAGCTTGCGGGCCATGCTGAAGTCCGCTGCCGTGAGGCCCCCGGCCGAATGCGTCGACAGTGTCAGCGTCACCCGGTTCCACTGCACCAAGATGTCAGGGTGGTGGTTGGCTTGTTCGGCGAGGAACGCGACAGCGCCGACGAGCAGCAGCGCGTCACGGAAGTCCCGGCGCTTGATCGTTCGGGTGATCTGGCTTCCCTCACGGGTCCAGCCGGGCGTCCCGGCCAGTTCGGCAGCGATCTGA
>DASQVO010000578.1:0-2053 GCA_035640715.1 Streptosporangiaceae bacterium | reverse complement strand
CGGCTGACGCCACAGCCCGTGCGGTCGGCGCCGCAGCCCGTGCGGTCGGCGCCGCAGCCCGCGCGGTCAGGGCCGGCCACCTGGCCGCGTGCCGGGATGGCGGCGGCGCAGGCAGCGTCACCGAATGCCTTTTCCCACGCTGCGGTAGCCCCGGAATCGGCGGCCCGGCCGGCAGTAGCCCCGCGTGCCATGGCCCCGGATACGGCGGAGCGGCGCGCGGCGGAACCCCCCATGCCGGCGCGGACGGAAGACAGCCCGGTTGCAGAGCCTGCCGCGGCGCGGGGAGCTGAGGTGGCACGGACGGGAGACAGTCCGGCTGCAGAGCCTGCCGCGAGACCGCGGCCGATCGAGGTCTCGCATGAGGAAGAAGAGGGGCGCGCCGGTGTGCCGCTCTGGATCGTGCCGGCCGATCTTCGTATTCCCGCGGCCGACGTCCGCCCTGGTCCGGCAGCTGGCGGTGAGCGCAAGCTGACACCGGTGAAGACGGTGCCATCACATCCGGTGCCATCAATAGAGCGGGCGCTGAGCGGGCCGGCGAAGGACAGGATTGACGGCTGGCGGCGCCGCGTCAAGGTGGTGCCCGGCGGCCAGGGACCGGGTAAGCGGGACCAGGAGGCCCTGGACAAGGACCGGGCACGGCTTCCGCTCGCGGGCCCGCGCCGGATTGTGTTCCTCGGCTGTACCAGCGGCGCCGGCCAGACGGTGACGGCGCTGATGACGGGGCAGATGCTCGCCGCGCTCCGCGGCGAGCCGGTCGCCGCCATCGACCTCAACCCGGGGGAAGGGTCACTGTCCAGGCAGGCGCGGACCGCGCCGGTTCTCACTGTTGCCGCGCTCCTGGCCGGATCGCCGCCGCCGGACGCGGTCAAGACGAGCGCGAGACTCGACGTCATCGCCTCCGATGCGGACCAGGTGTCGTCGCCCGTGCCCGACGAGCGCGGCTATGCCAGGCTGGCGGAGCTGACGGGCCGCCTTTACCCGGTTGCGGTGGTGGATCCGGGCGCCTCCGAAGTCACCCGGGTCCTCGGGATCGCCGACCAGCTAGTGCTTGTCGCGCCCGCCAGCGGGGATGCGTCAAGATCGCTGGCTACGACCCAGGAGTGGCTGGGCGTGCATGGCCGCAGCGACCTCGCGGCCCGCGCGGTCACCGTCATCAACGGAGTGAGCAATGCCAGCATGACCGACGTCGAGCAGGCGGAGACCGTGGCCCGCGGGCGCTGCCGCGCGATCGTCCGGATCCCGTGGGACGACGTCCTGGCGGCCGGGCCGGCCGGAACGTCATCGCTGCGGCCGCAGACGCGGCACGCGTACACCGCGCTCGCCGGGGTGCTCGTCGCAGGCCTCGCGGCGGCCCCGGTTCCTCGGAAGGTTCTCCATTGACTCCTCGGACCAAGGGACGCAGCCGGCTCGCCATCCGGTACTTCGACGACCGGATCCTGCTCACCGACACGCACGCGTGGGCCTATTACCGCCTGCCGTCGGTCTCCTACGAGTTCACCACCCGGGAGGAGCGCGAGGCACTGGCGACCAACATCACGGTCGCGCTGGCGGCGATCAGGATGCCCGACGCCGAGGTGCACCTGCGGATCGCTCACCGCTCATACCCGGCGGCCGAATGGGCCACGGGCCTGGACGCCACCTCCGACGGGGGGCCGGGGTGGCGGGAATACCTCGAGGAGTCATACCAGTACGTCTGGGCGAAGGATTTCTGGCGCAAGGAGATTTACCTTGGCGTGCGGCTCGGGCAGCGGGGCATGCGGGCCCAGCTGTCCGGCGGCGTGTTTTCCCAGTTCATCTCCCTCTACCAGGGCGGGGAGCGGCGGCTGGGCATAGTGGACGACGCGATCGGACCGGCCGAGATCGGAAAGTGGACCGACCAGGCCGAACGGCTCGGCCGCGCACTGGCCGCGAGCGCGCTCGCGGCCCGGCATGCCACCGCCGACGAGCTGGCGTGGCTGCTGCGGCACGCCCTGATGGGCTCGCTCGGCGATGCGGCGCCGTCAGCCACCAGGCGCAGGACATGGGGCGCGGGTGAGATCGAGGCCCTTTTCGA
>DASQVO010000577.1:0-9191 GCA_035640715.1 Streptosporangiaceae bacterium | reverse complement strand
CGGCGCCGTAGGTGCCGCACGCCCGGCGCGAAGCGCGGCCGGGCCCGGCGCCGCGCAGCGGCGCCGCTTGACCCAATGGTGGCCCGGCGTGCGGCCGGGCGAGCCGCCAAGGCACAGCCCGGACGCTGACGCCGGCCGGCAGCCGGGAGCCGATCCGGCGATCAGCTGACGTGGGCGGTTCCCCGCGTCGGGGTGTAGGGTTCGTGGACGAAGGGACGGACGCCGGGCCCCGGCCAGCGGGTAGCGGACGGCCCGTACAGCGGCGAAGAGCCGTACTACGGGGGCTCAATGGGGGACTACCGGCAGGACCCGGATGACCGGCGGGGCGGGAAGCATGGGAGTGCGGGCTCCTGGCAGACCGAGACCTACCGCGGCCACGACGCTTCCGGCAATAGCGCACAGCGCGGTCCCGGCCGGTGGCCTGGTCAGGCGGACCCTGGCGAACAGCGGCCTGGTGCCGGACGGCGCTCCGGCGCCGGCTCGTCCGATCTGAGCGACCTGTGGCGGGACCCTGACCCGTGGGCGGCTGACGCGCGGCGGAGGCGCGAGCCGTGGCGGGAAGGCCAGGCCGGTGACGGCGAGGAGCCCTACCGGCCGGACGCCGGGAGCCGCCATGAACGAGACTCACGGCAGGCCGGGGCGTACCGGGACGCGGGCTCCTGGCAGGGCGGTACGCAACGCGACCCGGGAGGCACGCAACGCGATCCGGGACGACGGGGCGCTCAGCCGCCTCGCAACGAGGCGCCGCGCTACACCGGCCAGCCCGAAGGAAGGTCCCCGGCCCACGGCCCCGGGAGCAGTCCCGATTCCCAAGTGACCGCGGCCTACCGCAGCCCCTCGGACGCGCCCTACGCCGGCCTAGAGGGCGAGTCCTACCGCGGCCCGGACGACGCGGCCTACCGTGGCCCGGGCGACGGGCGCCAAGATGCACGGCGCGGAGCGGGGCATGATCCTGGCTCGTGGTCTGGCCGGATGGGACGCGAACGAAGGCAGCCCGGCGATCCGGGCCGTTATGGCGACCCAGGGCTGGGATCCGACCTGGAGTCCCGGCAAGCTCGTCCCGGTCCAGCAGGTGGCGGCCGGCGCTCCGAGCGCGGCTACATACAGCCTGATTCCGCCGCGCCCACCGAGGCCTACCGGGGCATGGGCACGCGGCGCGGCCCGGGGGGAAGGCCTGGCGAGCCCGCGGAAGGCCGCCGTTCCGGCCGCCAGCCTGGCTCAGCCAGCCGGGACGCGTGGCAGCAGGCGCCACCGCCGACGGGACCTCCCCGGCGCCCTGCTCCGGAGCCAGGGCCCAGCTCCGGCACCGGCAGAGGCCCGGGCTCCGGCGACCCTGGCCGCGGTAACGAACGGGCCTGGTGGGACGACGCGTTCCGCCCCGCCCCTCCGCGCCCGGGTCAGCAACGCCAGCCTGCGCCGGAGAGGCCTGCCCAGCCAGGAAGACCCGGGCAGCCGGGAGGACCCGGGCAGCCGGGATGGCCCCGGAGGCCCGCCGCCCGCGGCTACGGCGTCCCGCCCGGTGAGCTCACCCAGCCGATCCCCGTCTACCAGCCTCAGGCCGCCTACATCCCGGCCGACGTCTATCGCGGGGATGACGCCTATGACGACATCGTCTATGCGCCGACCCGCGCGTACCCCCGCCCGGCCCGGCCCGAGCAGGCGCCGGCCTCGGGTGCCGGCCTGGGCCAGTCCACCAGATCGATGGCGATCGGCACCCTGATCTCGCGGGTGACCGGCTTCCTGCGCACCCTCGTCTTCGTCGTCGCGCTCGGCGACGCGTTGCTCGCGAACATCTACAACCTCGCCAACACCATCCCGAACGCCGTCTACGACGTCATGATCGGCGGCGTGCTCACCAGCGTCGTGGTGCCACTGCTCGTCAAGGCGGCCAAGGAGCACCGAGACGGCGGCGAAGCCTACAACCAGCGGATGTTTACGCTGAGCGTCTTGGCCCTCGGGGCCGTGACGGTGGTGGCGACGATCGCGGCGGGCCTGCTGGTCGACCTGTACGCGGCGTCGGTGCACGGCGCCGATCACAGCCTGATGGTGGTGTTCGCCTACTTCTTCATCCCGCAGATCTTCTTCTACGGGATGAGTTCACTGATCGGCGCGATCCTGAATACGAGGAACAGCTTTGCCGCGCCGATGTGGACGCCGATCATCAACAACGTCATCGTCATCGCCGTCGGTGTGCTCTTCATCGTCACCGTGGGCCTGCACAAGGACGTCGGCAAAGTCTCCAGCGGCGAGATCCTGCAGCATCTCCTCGGCAGCGGCGGGATCCTGCTGCTCGGCGTGGGGACGACGCTGGGCATCGTCATCCAGACCATCGCGCTGATTCCCTCGCTGCGCAAGGTCGGCTTCCGCTGGCGGCCGAGGTTCGACTTCCGGCGGGCGGAACTGGCCGAGATCGGCCGGATGGCGGTCTGGATGCTCGGCTACGTGGTGTCGACCCAGATCGGGTTCATTGTCACCACGAACGTGGCCACCGCGGCGGGCAATCACGTGCCGTACGCCGGTGTCACCGCCTACAACACCTCCTACTCGCTCTTCCTGCTGCCGTACGCGATCATCGGCGTCTCGGTGATCACGGCGCTGCTGCCCAGGATGAGCAAGCACGCCGCCGAAGGCAAGTACTGGCTGGTACGCGAGGACTTCTCCTACAGCATCCGGCTGTCGTCAGTCATCCTGGTACCGGCCGCCCTCCTGCTGGCCGTCCTCGGGGGACCGCTGGGCGAGTTCCTGTTCGGCTACGGCAACAACGCCCACGGTCCCGGCGCGCAGTACATCGGCGAGGCCTTCGGGGCCTTCTCCCTCGGCCTGATACCGTTCGTCATCTTCCAGTTGCTGCTGCGGGTCTTCTATGCCCTGCACGACAGCCGGACTCCGGCGATCATCGGCTTCGTGACGATGATCGCCACCATCATCGCCAGGCTGCTCGTGCTGGCCCTGCTGCCCGCACGCGACGTAGTGATCGGCATGGCGTTCCTTTACGGGCTCACCAGCATCCTCAGCGTGGCGATCGCGTGGCGGCTGCTTAACAGGCGTGTCGGCAGCCTGGACGGCCGCGTGGTCACACGCAGCCTGGTCCGGATGCACGTGGCGTCGATCCCGGCGGTCATCTTCGCGTTCGCGGTCAGCACCGTCGTCGGCACCATCATCCATCCTGGGACCGTATACGGATTCGTTACCGTCCTGATCGGCGGCGGGGGCGCGCTGCTCCTGTTCATCGCCGCGGCGAAGATCCTGCGGCTGGAGGAACTGAGCCACCTCATGCGCATGCTCGCCGGGCGCTTCGGCGGCCGGCCCAGCGGAAGCGCCGGCCGGTGATCCCGCGCCGCCCGGCTGACGACGGTCCCCCCTGCCGCTTTCCGCGGAGGAAATCAGGGGGACGGTCGAGCGCGGGGACGATAAGTCCTCACTTTCGGCGGGGTCCGGGGCGGCAGCCCTGGGTGCGCGGCAGCGCTGGCAGCAGGATCACAAGCTCAGAAGGGCTGCGGGCGTGCTGGAGATGGTCCGGCGCCCGGAATCCCGTCGCCGCAGGCGGTTATGGCCTGACTGGCGAGGATGTCACGCAGCTCGTGCGTGATGGTGTCCGGATACCGGTCAAGGATCGCTTCAAGATCGCACCGCTGGGCCTGGGTTGAGTATGCGGTCAGCTCGCGCTCTAGCCGTCTGTGGTCGTCATCAGGGCTGGCAGGGATGAGCGGGGCGGACAAGAGGAGCAGGAGCCCGGGCAGGAGAACCATCCGCGGTCTACTCCCGGCACATGTTCGTGTGGCTGTCTTTCACCCAGACGCTGGCGGCGTTCATCGCCGGATGCGAGGCCGCCTGGCGGTTCTTTAGCGGGGTTTTCCGCGCGCTCATCCCCGATAACGCCTCGGCGATCGTCGCGGACGCGGACGCGGTCAACCCGCGGTTCACCACGGGCTGGCTGGACTACGCCCAGCACTGCGGGTTCGCCACCGACGCCACCAGGATCCGGTCGCCTCGTGACAAGCCCAGGGTGGAGCGGGCCGTGCAGTACGTGCGCGGGAACTTCTTCGCCGGCGAGGCTTTCACCGGCCTGGCCGACGCCCAGGCCCGGGCCGAAGCCTGGTGCCGGGACGTCGCGGGGATGCGCATCCACGGCACCATCTGCGCGCGCCCGGCGGAGGTGTTCGCCGAGCAGGAGGCAGCGGCCTTGCTGCCGCTGCCAGATCCGTATGACGTGCCGGTGTTCACCAGGGTGAAGGTCCACCGGGACTTCCACGTCGAGGTCGGGCGGGCGCTGTATTCGGCGCCGAAGGAGTACCTGGGCTGCCACCTGGATGCTCGCGCCGGCTCGGCGCTGGTCAAGTTGTTTCACCGCGGGCAGCTGGTCAAGACCCATCCCCGGCAGGCACCCGGGCGGCGCTCCACCGACCCGGCCGACCTGCCCGTGGAGAAGACCACCTACGCGATGCGCGACGTTGCCGCACTCGCCCGGGCAGCCCGCCGGCACGGCGAGAACGTGGGGATCTACGCCGGGCGGCTGCTGGAGGCCGACCTGCCATGGACCAGGATGCGGCAGGTCTACCGGCTGCCCGGCCTGGTGCGCCGCTACGGGCCCGGCCCGGTAGACACTGCCTGCACCCGGGCGCTGGAGCTCGATGTCGTCAACGTCACCAAGATCGCCTCGATGCTGGAGAAGGCGACCGAGAACACGCCTCCGCCGCCCCGCCCGGCGGCAGCGGCGGGTGCCCGGTTCGCCCGCGACCCGGCCGAGTACCGGCCCGTGCAGCTGACGCTCATCGACGGCGGGAAGGAGGGCATCTGATGACCGCCCCCGTGCGCGATGCCGTCAGCCCGGACCTGCGCAAGACGCTGCGGGCGCTCAAGCTCGGCCAGATGCTGCACACCCTGCCCGAGCGGCTCACCCTGGCCCGGCAGCAGAAGATGACCCACGCCGACTTCCTCGAGCTCGTCCTGGCCGACGAGGTCACCCGCCGGGAAGCCAAGTCCGCCTCGCTGCGCGCCCGGGCCGCCGGGCCCGGCCCCGCGATGCGGCTGGACACATGGGACGAGACCGCCGCCATCCGCTACGACCGGCAGCTATGGAACGAGCTGGTCAGCCTGCGGTTCCCCGGCGCCGCCCACGGCGCCCTGATTCTCGGGCCGGTCGGGGTCGGCAAGACACATCTGGCCTGCGCGCTCGGCCACATCGCGATCCGGCGGCGCCGCACCGTCCACATGGCCGCCGCCGCCAAGCTGTTCAAGCGGCTCAAGGCCGCCCGGCTGGACAACACCCTGGACGCCGAGATCCGCCGCCTCGCCGGGGTGGACCTGCTCATCATCGACGACCTGGCCCTCCAGCCGCTGGATGCCACCGAGACCGCCGACTTCTACGAGATCTGCGTCGAGCGCCACCAGCGCACCTCCACCGTGGTGACCTCGAACCGCACCCCAGAAGAGTGGCTGTCCATGATGGCCGGCCCGCTGCTCGCCCAATCCGCCGTCGACCGGCTCGCCTCCACCGCCCACGAACTCATCATCGAAGGCGGGTCCTACCGGCGCCGCCAGAAACCATCCATCAACCGCGGCCACGCCCCCGGCGTGTCCGTTGACGACAAGCAAGGAGACCACCATGATCACTCATGACGCCAGGTGGTCCCTTCCTCGTGGCAACACCCTGGTCCCATCACGCTGGCAAGCGACATCGATGTCGCCGCCTGCGGGCACGCAACTGGCCTTGGGCAGCACCATAGAGGTGACAGTATCGACCGAGTTTGAACGGTCCACATGATCGGCTCTCGAAACTGGAGCGGAGCGCACAGAGCGGGCGACGGGAATCGAACCCGCATGACCAGCTTGGAAGATCGGTCATGGTCCTCTGGCTCGACGTGCTGATACGTATGTGCTGGTCATGCACGTCCGACGATCCGTGGTTGACCGTCAGTGCCCGTCGATCATCGTGGCATGTGGCCCGTCTGTGGCCCGCCTCGGATGCAAACTAGACTTTGGCAAGTGATCGAGATGGCAGCAAGCAGGTCCTTTCGGACAGAGATACATATCGATCAGGGTGCAGGGCGCGGGTGGCAGGTGAGTTGGCCGTTCGGCAGGTTCGTCATTGGCGGTGACGAACTCACTGTTCGCTCATCATTTTTCAGATGGATAGTAGACCGCTCAGCAAGCAAGGACGCAGTCGGCGAAATTTCCGTCTGCGATCATCTGCGGATTAATCTTCCTCTTTTCTACTGGCGTCGGCTGGCGGTCGTGAGGTTCGAAGATCCGACGAGCGCACTCTTCGGCGTCTCGCTGGTGCTGCCAAGGCGTACGCAGGCTATCGATGAGTTGCGCGCTCGCGGATTTTCAGTGACTGACCGAACGTGATCCGGAGCACGGTGGTCAGTCCCTCGCCGATTCACTGTCAAGCCGATCTTGACGAATACGAGTACGAATCCGCCCGGCCACCAGTCTGCCCCGTCCAACCTGATAGGTGCCAATGGGTTTGCCGTGGAAGATCAGAGTCAAGGGGGGCGCGGTTTGTGCGCCATCGAAGACGCGACGGAGGAGCGCCCTTGACTGTGATCTTGCGCGGCGAAAGAATCTTCGGCACCGTTGGACGGGTCACCCGCACTGATCGGCTAGCGCGGTGCCGGTGACAGCGTAACGGCGGGCCACCACCGGCCTAGCGGTAGCGGGGGCAGCCGCCCGGCGTCGGCCGTCGCGCCGTAGGGCTTCCGCCCGAAGGGCGCGACACAGCCGACGCCCCTGGCGCGGACAGACCCCCGCCATTCCCCGCTGAGGCCCTGGCCCTGGTGGTCATCCCCGCCGCGTCTCACGCATTCACTCTTCGGCACTTCGCGTCTTCTGCTCCCGATCCTTGCGCGGGCTGCGGCCCGGCGCTGGCGTGCCGCAGGCGCGCCCTTGATGACGACGGTCCGGCATGAACGTTCCTGGCTCGAGTTCTGCCTCGCCTACATCGATATGAAATGGCCCTCTGCTGCACCGAAGACCCGCGACGCCATGACCGAGGCGCTGGCATCAGTGATTCCGGCGGTGGTCAGTGAGGAACCACCGGACCAATTCGACATCGCCATGCTGCGGTCTGCGCTGCGGCATTTCGTGCTGGCACCCCCTTCCCACACCCTGGGCCGGCCCCCCGAAGCGGCAGCCGCCCTGCGCTGGCTGGAAAAGGCATCCCTTCCGGTCAGCGAGGTCGGCAAGCCCAAGCATGCCCGCGCCGCTCTCGATGCCATCTCCGTACTTCAGGATGGCCGCGTCGCTGGCGCAACCACCATCGCCCGCAAGCGATCTGTCTTTGCCAACGTGCTCCGCTACGCCGTCGAACTGGAAGAGCTGTCCTCCAGCCCGCTGGACCGGCTGAGCTGGAAACCACCGAAGGTCTCTGAAGTCGTTGACCGCCGCGTCGTGGTCAACCCCCGCCAGGCCCGCGAACTGCTCACCGCCGTGACCTACGTCGGCCAGCAACGCCGTGGCCCGTACGCCCGTGGCCAGCGGCTCATGGCGCTGTATGCCTGCATGTACTTCGCCGCGCTGCGGCCCGGCGAAGCCGTCGGGCTCCGGCAGCAAGACTGTTATCTGCCCGCAACCGGATGGGGACGGCTGACGCTGGAGAAATCCCGGCCCGAAGTCGACCGGCGCTGGACCGACACCGCCTCAGCCCACGACGAACGCGGGCTCAAACACCGCCCCGTCACCGAGACACGGCCCGTGCCCATCCCCCCGGAACTGGTCGCCATCCTCCGCCACCACATCGATACCTTCGGCGTCGCCTCCGATGGCCGGATCTTCAGCAGCGACCGTGGCCGGGCTGTGGCCTCCACCGCGATCAGCGACGTGTGGGCCGAGGCCCGGACCCTTGCCCTGACACCCGCCCAGGTCGCCTCACCCCTGGCCGGACGTCCCTACGATCTGCGGCACGCCGCCGTCTCCCTCTGGCTCAACGCCGGAGTACCCGCGCCACAGGTTGCCGAACGCGCCGGGCACAGCGTCGAAGTCCTGCTCCGTGTCTACGCCAAGTGCCTGGACGGCGGCGAAAGGACCGCCAACATGCGCATCGACGCCGCGCTGCGGGAGACCTGATGGCAGTGCCCGGCTCCACTTGTTGATGTGCAACAGCAATGTGCGCTCGTCTGTCGACATGCTCAACGGTTAACCCGCCGCCTGTCATGCTTAGGCGCGTGAGCAAGCGCCTTACTGAGGATGAGTTCTGGCACCTCGTCACGCTGTTGCAGCGGTATGGCGAGACAGATCTCGATCAGCACGATGCCTGGCAGCTCAGCACGTCCTACGGTCCGGTCTTCGTCCGAATGACCCGCAGTCTGCCCGAAGGCGAGTCGGCCGATGCTTATCGGAACATGGTTCCGCCGGGCCAGCGATCCGCTGACTTGTGATGACGACTTCTCCACGGCTTCGAGCCAGATCGACCGCCGTGGCAGGCCCAGCTATGAGAGCCGCATCCGGCCGGGATCTATCCCACGCATATCCCACGACCAGCGGCACCTGGCCGCCTCCGGTGGCATCTGGCTGCATAGGCCGGAAACAAGTCAGGGACGCCATAGCGCCCCTGAGCTGGTCTTCCTTGTGGTGGCAGGTGATGGATTCGAACCATCGAAGGCTGAGCCGACGGTTTTACAGACCTCTGCCAACTATGCCCTGACCAGCGCAAACGTTACAGCTGCGGGAACTTCTCCGGCTATTCTCCGCGCAGTCCGTGGAGCTTCATCCCGAAGCCAGCTAGCCAGGCACGACATGCTCTGATGCCGCGCCATGCAACCGGCCGGATACATGAACCGTCCTAGCTCACAACGGATGGAGGCGATATGCGTCTGGCAGGCAAGGGCGCGCTGCCGGCTGCCGCTTTGGACGGGCTGCCTCTGGCGGGTTGCGCGGGCGGGAACGGGACGCTCTCCGGCCAGGTCCCCATCGTCCGCGGAGTGGACAGTAACGGTCAGGTGGTCACCGTGGAGGCGGTACATGATGGCAGGGTGGCCGCTCAGGTCAAGGTCCGGCCCGGAGGACGCTTCACCCTGTCCGTGCTCCCTGGCAGTTACCAGGTCGGGCTATGGCCCCCGGGTCAGCCGCCGGGGGTAATCGAATGTCCTGGGTATGCGACAGTCGGCGGCGGCCAGACGGCCACGGTGAACCTTGTGTGCACGTGGGCTGCATCGCAGGCAGACGCCCATCCTGGGTTGCCCACGATTGCC
>DASQVO010000576.1:0-29093 GCA_035640715.1 Streptosporangiaceae bacterium | reverse complement strand
CCACGCGGCCGCCGCCGGCGGGCGGCCCGCCCGCCGGCAGCCCGCGCAGGAAGGACCGTCATGACCACCACATCGCCGCGGCCGTCCGCCCCGGCCGCGCCGTCCGCGATCCGGCTGCGGCCCTCCGACCTGGCCGGGCTGGCCAGCATCGGGCTGCGGACCCGCAAGCTGCGCGCCGGGCTGTCAGCGCTGGGCATCGCGATCGGGGTCGCGGCGATCGTGGCGGTGCTGGGCCTGGCCGCCTCCTCCCAGGCCGCGCTGCTAGCCGAGATCAGCCAGCTGGGCACCAACCTGCTGACCGTCACCAACGGGCAGACCTTGGCCGGCGCCACCGCCGAGCTGCCGGAGGCGGCACCGGGCATGATCGCCCGGCTGCCCGGGGTCACCGGGGTACAGGACATCGGCAGTGTCGGCGGCGTCAGCGTCTACAAGTCCCCGCTCATCCCCCCGATCGAAACCAGCGGTCTCAGCGTGGACGCCGCCACCCTGGGCCTGCCCGCGGTGGCCGGCACCAGCCTCGCGCAGGGCCGGTTCCTGAACGCGGCGACCGCCCGCGAGCCGGTCGCGGTGCTCGGCGCCGTCACGGCGCAACTGCTGGGCATCGACCGGATCCGGCCCGGGATGCGGATCTGGGCCGGCGGCCAGTGGTTCTACGTGACCGGCATCCTCAACAAAGACACCTATGCCCCCGAGATCGACTCGGCGGTCCTGGTCGGCTTCCCGGCCGCGGAGAAATACCTGGGCTTCGACGGGCACCCGTCGGAAATCTACGTCCGCACCGTTGATACCCCGGCCGCCACCACCGCGGTGGACAACCTGCTCGGCGCGCAGGCCAACCCGCAAAACCCCAGCCAGGTCAACGTCTCCCAGCCCTCGGACGCGCTCACCGCCCGGGCCGACGCCCAGGGCGCGCTCGACACCCTGTTCCTCGGACTGGGCGCGGTCGCGCTGCTGGTCGGCGCGATCGGGGTGGCCAACATCATGGTCATCTCGGTGCTGGAACGCCGCTCCGAGATCGGGCTGCGCCGGGCGCTGGGCGCCACCCGCGGCCAGATCCGCATCCAGTTCCTGGCCGAGGCCATCCTGCTGTCCCTGGCCGGCGGCGCCGCCGGCGTCGCCACCGGCGCCGCCGCCACCGCCATCTACGCCCACAGCCACCACGAGCTCCTCGTCATCCCCGCAGAAGCCTGGGGCGGAGGCCTCGCCGCCGCCATCGCCATCGGCGCCCTGGCCGGACTGCTGCCCGCCATCCGCGCCGCCCGCCTGTCCCCCACTCAGGCGCTCTGGAGCATCTGACAGCACCGCGAACAGCGTCATCCGCCGGATGCCGCTGCGAGCAGCGACTGCTCGTTTCACTGGCAACTGCTGTGACAGGAAAGGACAATGACACGAAAGTCAACCGTAGCGAGGAACACCACGCCGGCCATTCCGATGACGGCTGAGCAACGGGCCACCTCCGATCGCGACGGCTACCTGATCATCCGGGGTGCGCTTCGCCCGGATGAGGCCGCAGACGCCCGCGACGCGATCGACCGCGTATACGCCGCCATGGCCAAGGCGGGCTCACTGGGCCCGCCGAGCAGAGTACGCGTGGGAGCCCAGCGCACGTTACTGCCAGATAAGCCGGATTCTCCCCATCACGGACCAGTCCGGCCCCCGCGCCAGATGCCAGTGGCCGTTCGTACGCGCCTCACCCCCGCCTCCGCGCCCGGCCCCAGGCACCGTGGGTGCGGGTGAGCCGGGAATGCGCTCCACCGATCTGTATGGCCTGCTGATCGGCCGGCGTCGCTGTGGACGATCTACAGAACTGGGTGATCTGCAGCACCGCAGCGACCCAGGCCGCCGACCCGATCGGCGAAATCACCTCACTTCCGCCTGCGTATTGCACTGCCTGCTCACTCGCAAGGGCCCTGATTCCCGGCTCCAGGCCATGCTTATGAAGCCTCCGGCGCACGGTGCATGGCCAGGCAGCGTGGCCGCGAGCTCTTGACATGGAGATCATCTACGCTGGGCGCGAGATCCATGGGAGAGAACGGGGCATTCAGGTGGCCCAGAAGATACAGACCCTGTTCATCGATGGCAGCGAGGATTAATGTCGCTGTTGCGGTATTCGCCCTGATTAAAGAGATCAACGATCCGATCCACCGTTCAGGCGCTAGCACAGCATTGATGAACTCGCCACTTCCCGCGGCGGGATCGAGAAATCCGGTGGGGCGCACCCATGAGCCGGTAAATATAGGCGCCTATCTCGTTCCAGACCTTCTGCCGGGTGCCCTGGTCGATACCGCGGAGGCGATAGTCGTACAGTCGCTGATAGTCCATCGCACTGGTCATGCCTGTAGAGATGCGGCTAGCCTCGGTGGGTTGCTTCCCACGAGACCGCATGATTACCAGGCGGCGGCTCCAAGGCCTGTGATCCCGGGCAACGGGGTGAACGTCCCGCCGTTGATCACGCCGACACGGATTCCGCTGGGCGTCAGGATCCCCCCGATCAGGGTCTTCCCCGCCGGGTCGGTCCAGTACAGAGAGATACCGCCCGGTGCTTCACCCTTGTACTGGAAAACGCCGAAGACGAGTGTCGGCTTCCCGGTCCTGGTCGAGTACCGGATGAATCCCGTCGTCGTGTCGTAGGGACCCTGGGATCGCCCGATGGTCGTCGTGTAACCGCAGACGATCGCGGAGCCGTCCAGTGAGATGATCGAATCCGTCACGCACTGGGAGATGTGGTCTTTTGACTTGGAGGGGGAGCCTGACCGGCCCACGCCCTGGGACGTCAGGTTGGCCTGGATGACGGCGAGCCGGCTGTCCGCGATCAGGTTGTCTCCGCTGGCTGTGGTGTCGAGCAGGCGCACGCCGATGTAGGACTGGTTCCTCCAGTCGAACGCGAGCGTCGTGGAGTCCGCCGCCCACGAGATGGTCTCGGAACCGTCCACGCCCGACCCGGTAAACCCGCCCGGGTCCTTTGGGTCGGTCGACCCGTTCGTGAACCAGGTGCGGAACGCGCCGGTGGCCAGTGTGTAGACCCTGATCTCCAGCAGTCCCGGCTGGAAATTTCTTTCCGAGTCCACTTCGACGGCGAGCTTGCTGCCGTCGGGGGACAACGCGAGGCCCGTCACCGCGGTGCCCTTCGGCAGCGCCGGGATCGCGAGCCGGGTGAAGGACTCTTCAGCGCCGGACGCGCTCAGCCGTAGCAGGTAGAACGCCGGCTGCCCCAGCCACTGCACCGTGGGCCCCATTACCTGGCGCTGCGCGTCAAGGACGAACGTCCGGTCGTCGGCGGCCCCGGTAACGCCGACGAATGGCGTACGCGTCGTGATCCTGGCGAGCGTGGCCCCGGTCGCGGTGGCTCGTACGACCGCCAACGACGGGTTTTCGACCGCCACGTAATACGCTGGGACACCGGTGTAAGAGCCGGCCGAGGCTCCCTGCTTGAGGGCACCGGGATTGCTGGACTGGCCGTTTCCGGGTCTGGCAAGCCAGGAGCCGGCGGCCATACTGCCCACCACGACGATGACGACCGCCGCGGCGGCGGCCAGTGGCACGACCCAGGCCATCCGGGTCCGGCGCACAAGCCCGTGGCTGCCGGGCGCCTCATGCAGCCGAAGCGGCGGCACGTCGTCCGGCGTGATCACGGCAGCAGCGATGCGGGTCGCGGCGCGGACCTGATCCGGTGAAACGTTCATGAGTACTCCTGCATGCGTTGTCCGAGCGCCGCGAGCGCCCGGGACGTGGCGGACTTGACGGTACCCCGCCTGATGCCCATCGACCTGGCGATCTCCTCTTCGCTCAAGTCGAGGTAATAGCGGAGCACCAGCGTTTCGCGCTGCCGGGGCGGCAGCGCACGGATGGCCAGGAGCAGATGCCGCTGCTCCTCGCCAACGAGCGCGGTCGCCTCGGCGGATTCCCAGGGCAATTCACCGGCGGTACGGTCCTCACGGCGGGCGCGGGACCGCAGCACCATCCGGCAGCCGTTCAGTACGCTTGCCCGTAGATAACCAGGGGCACTGGCGGTGTCACGCAGCTGGCTCCACCGTTTGTACAGCCCGAGGAACGCCTCCTGGACGACATCCTCAGCCGCCGGGCGGTCGCCGAGCATGACGTAGGCAAGCCGGGTAAGGCTCAGCGCGTGTGCCTCATACAGCGCGGTCACTTCCCGGCCGGGAACCCGCTCGGCATCTGCGGACGTCACCGTGCCCGTACCAGGGAAAGAGATCTCATCAGTCGCGTGCGGGGATTCGGCTTCCACACAGAAGAAGATGCACGCGACAGCCAGAGGTTGCCTGTCATCCAGGAGATCTTGGCGTCCCCACGACGAGGATGCCCACTGGTTGCCCTGCTTGATGACACGCCGCTGCACGCCGGACATGGGTGCCGCCGGCCTTGACGATCTGCGCGACACCGCCATCAAGGTGGTGCTCCGGCTCGCCGAGGCACCCGGCTGTCCCGTTCACCTCGCGCACATGCAAACCCGGTCGCGGCCAGAGCGGGGGCGGGGACGCGGCGCCAGAACTGGCTGTTCTGCGCCGCTTGGCCGCCCCGTGCCTCATTATCAATAGGCACGCATAGTCGGCAGGGAGGCGGACTGGCAGTGCAGTGACCGGAGAATCCGCTCACTCTCTGTGATGGCGGCCGTGCCTTCTTCATGGCCGCCAGCGGGCAGATCCTGCCCACCGGCGGCCATCAGGATCTGCTCGCGGCGGAAGGGACAGCTGGCCGCGTTCCGCGACGCCGCCATGTTCAAGGTGGTCTACGGGTAGGGCTGTTCTCTAGGGTTCGCTTGGTGCGCTATGTGGTGCAGCGACGATGCGTGCGTGTCCCCGTCATCGCACTGGGCGGATCTGAGAGGGGCCGAGAACTCCATAACGGCGGTGGAGGATCTTGCTGTTGCGCCACAGGCCGAGGCTGCTGGTCCGCGCGCATACCTTTCCAGAGCAGGTCGGTGAGGTTCTCCGTCTGGCTCTGCCAGTCTTCTCTGGGGTTGAGGTGCAGCAGGCCGCTCAGCGCGCGCAGCACGGTCTGCGGGTCCACGTCGGCCCGGACCGACCCGGCGCGGACATTGGCCTCCAGCAGTGTGGAGACCGCGCTGACCATGGCCTCGTAGGCCTTTGCGAACAGTTCCTCGTGGGAGGTCGTGGCGGTGCGGAGAGCGTCGGCCAAGCCTCGCTTGGTCATCATGTAGCGTGCCAGGTGACCGCTCCATGCGCGGAAGGCCCGCTCCGGCGTGTTCGTCTCCAGCAGGGACGGCACGACGTCGACGAGGTGCTGCACCTCGCGGCGGTAGACGGCCAGGACGAGCGCCTCCGGCGTGGGAAAATGCCGGTACACGGTGCCGACACCCACCTCCGCCTTCTTCGCGATGGCGTTGAACGAGACCTCGCCCGACGTCGTCAGCGACTCCAGCGCCGCCGCGAGAATGCGCTCGTGGTTGCGCCGCGTGTCCGCGCGCCTGGGATTGACCGCTCCCGTCGTCATCGTCGTCCCTCCCCGGCGGCGTGTCTCGGTTCGCCCAGGTCAATGTAGTGCACCGACGGGCTTGGACCGGTCCGCGTACATGCGCGGCCCCGCCGGTGGTGCGACTCCATCGTTGCGAAGCGGATAAGAATCCGATAGCGTTAAAGCATATAGCGGATAAATATCCGGTTCCGCTCGGTGACGGGCCCCGACATGGACGGCGCCGCACCTCGGCTGGTGATCACTCAAACCGCCGAGGTGTCCGAAGCGGACGTCCAAAGCTGGTTCGCGGGAAAGAGATTTGGTGGATATCTCCCTCGAAGTCAATGGCAGTACCGAAAAGTTGAGTATCGATCCCGGCGTGACACTGCTGGACGCGTTGCGTGAACGCCTCGGCATCACCGGCCCGAAGAAGGGCTGCGACCGGGGTCAGTGCGGCGCGTGCACCGTGCACGTCGACGGCAGGCCCGTGCTCTCGTGCCTCACCCTGGCCGCCACGGTGAGGGCGCCGGTGACAACGGTGGACGGCCTGTCCACGGGGGACCGGTTGCACCCGGTCCAGCGGGCGTTCGTCGACCAGGACGCCCTGCAGTGCGGGTTCTGCACCTCCGGCCAGATCATGTCGGCGGTCGCGGCCGTCGAGCAGGGCGTCGAGGATGTCCGGGAGTTCATGTCCGGCAACATCTGCCGCTGCTCGGCGTACCCCAACATCGTCGCCGCCGTCGACCAGGCGAGGCGGGCCGATGCGACCCTTTGACCTGACCGCGCCCGCGACCGTGGAGGCCGCCCTCGCCTCGCCCGGGACCTTCCTCGCCGGCGGCACCACCCTCGTCGACCTGATGAAGCTCAACGTCCTGACGCCGAGGCACGTCACGGACATCAACGCACTGCCGTTGCGGGGCATCGACACCAGTGACGGCCTGCGGATCGGGGCGCTGGAGCGGATGAGCGACGTCGCCCGGCATCCCGGCGTGTATCCGGCCATCTCCCGTGCCCTGCTGCTGAGCGCCTCCCAGCAACTGCGCAACATGGCCAGCATCGGCGGCAACCTGCTGCAACGCACCCGTTGCGGCTACTTCCGCGACGTCAGCACGCCCTGCAACAAGCGCGAACCCGGCAGCGGCTGCCCGGCCGTCTCGGGGGCCAACCGGACGCACGCCGTGCTGGGCACGAGCGACTCGTGCGTGGCGACGCACGCCAGCGACGTCGCGGTCGCCCTCGTCGCCCTGGACGCGGAGATCCGGCTGGCCGGCGCCTCGGGAACCCGTACCGTCCGGCTGGACGACTTCTACCGCCTGCCGGGCGACACGCCTGAGGTGGAGAACGACCTGCGGCCGGGTGAGCTGATCACCGAGGTGGTGGTTCCGCGACTGGACTGGGCCCGGCGCTCCACGTACGTGAAGGTGCGGGACCGGCAGTCGTACGAGTTCGCGCTCTGCTCCGCCGCGGTCGCCCTGGACATCCGGGACTCGCGCGTCGTCGACGCCCGGGTGGCCGTCGGCGGCGTGGCGACCAGGCCGTGGCGGCTGGCGTCGGTCGAGGCGGCCCTGCGTGGCGCGCCTGCGACGCCGGAGGCCTTCGAGGACGCCGCGTCCGTGGCGGCCGAAGGGGCCAGGCCGCTGCCCGGCAACGGATTCAAGGTGTCCCTGCTGAAGCGGACCGTCGTTCGCGCTCTGATCGAGGGGAGTCGCTGATGACCAGCCGGCTGGACGGCCCGCTGAAAGTCACCGGCCGGGCCAAGTACGGGGCGGACCACAACCTTCCCGGCATGGCGCACGGCTACATCGTGGTCAGCACGATCGCCCACGGCGAGATCCGGGCCATGGACGTGACGGCGGCCAGGAGCGCTCCGGGGGTGATCGACGTCTACTCGCCGTTCGACCCGGTAGACCTGCGGACGCCGAGCACCCCGATGTTTGGTGAGACGTGGGTTCCCCTCCAGGACAAGGAGGTCACGTACTACGGCCAGCCCATCGGTCTCGTGGTGGCGGAGACGTACGAGCAGGCCCGGGACGCGGCGATGACCGTCGAGGTCACGTACCACGAGCGTCCAGCGCTGACCTCGCTGCGGGACGGCCTCTCGTCCGCCGAGGACGCGCCGCCGAGCATCGACGGGTCGCCCTCGACCATGGACATACTCGCGCCCGGCGTCTCCTCCATCGAGGACGCCCTGGAGGCCAGCCCGGTCGTGGTCGAGGCCACGTACTCCACCGCGACCCAGAACCATGCCGCGATGGAGCCGCATTCGGCCGTCGCGGCGTGGGACTCCGACGGCCTCACTGTGTACAGCGGAAACCAGGGGTCCAACCTCCAGGCGATGGAGCTGGCCCAGGCGCTGAACACGGATCCGTCGTCGGTGCACTCGGTCAACCCGTTCGTGGGCGGCGCTTTCGGCGGCAAGGGCCGCACGTCCGTCGCGGCGTTCCTGGCAGCGGCGGCGGCCAGGGCCCTCGGCCGGCCGGTCAAGGTCGTGCTGAGCCGGGAACAGGTCTTCACCGCGACCGCGACCCGCGCCGCGACGGTCCAGAAGATCGCCCTCGGCGCGGCCGCGGACGGCTCGCTGATCGCGATCCGCCACGACTCGTGGTCCAGTACGCCGGTGGACCGGTCGTTCGTCGAACCGGCCTCGCACAGCACCAGGGAGTACTACGCCGCCCAGAACCTGGCCATCAGCCAGAAGATGGTGCCGCTGAACATCCCGCCGACCACATTCATGCGGGCGCCGGGGGAGGCCCCCGGGTCGTTCGCGCTGGAGAGCGCGATCGACGAACTGGCAGTCGCGCTGAACATGGACCCGATCGAGCTGCGCATGAAGAACGACTCGACCGCGCCGCTGGGCAAGGACCTGCTGTGGTCGGGCAAGCATCTCGACGAGTGCTTCCGCATCGGCGCGGCCCGGTTCGGCTGGGCGGACCGCACGCCCCACGGTCGCACAGACGGCGACTGGCTCGTCGGCCTCGGCACGGCCACCGCCATGTTTCCCGCTCTCCGGTTCCCGGCCTCGATAAGGGTCACCCTGCGGGACGACGACACGGCCGAGGTGGCGACCAGCGGCGCGGATCCGGGAACCGGCCTGCTGACGGTGCTCTCCCTCGTGGGCGCCGAGTCGCTCGATATCCCGCCGGCCCAAGTCACGCCCCTGCTGGGCGACTCGGCCCTCCCGCCGGGCGGCATGTCCGGCGGTTCAACCGGCACCGCCAGCGCGGGATCGGCGATCATGATCGCCGCGGCGCAGGTGATCGACGAGCTGCTGGCCCTGGCGTCGTCCCCGGGCGCGCCGTTCGACGGCATGAAGGTCTCGTACGCCGACGGCCGCGTGCTGGCGGATGGCCGGGCGATGAGGTTCGGCGAACTGCTCCGGGCGGTGAATCGCTCGTCGGTCTCCGCTATCGGCTCCTCGTCGCCCGGCGAGGAGCTGACGAAGCACTCGTTCAGCTCCTTCGGCGCTCAGTTCTGCGAGGTCCGGGTGCACAGGTGGACGCGGGAGGCTCGCGTGTCCCGTATGCTCGGCGTATTCGACGCCGGCCGGATCATCAACGCCAAGACGGCGCGCAGCCAGATCATCGGCGGCATGATCTGGGGTGTGTCCGCCGCTCTGCACGAGGGACTGGAGATTGAGCAGAACGGCCGGCCGGCCAACGGCGACCTCACCGGCTACCTACTCCCGGTGAACGCGGACATCTCCGACGTCGACGTCCACTTCGTCGAGTACCCGGACACTCTGCACAACAGCATCGGGGCCCGGGGCATCGGCGAGATCGGCATGGTGGGCATGGCGGCGGCGGTCGCCAACGCCATCTACAACGCCACCGGCATCCGGGTCCGGCACATCCCGATCATGATCGAGGATCTCCTAGCCTAGGGCGGCTTGGCTCCTGATCGCCAAGCCACTCCCGGACCACACCCCACCCTACGACCCGACCAGAAATCACCCCACCCGAACCACTTGACACAAAGAGGCTTCGTTCTGCGCGCCCGGTGTCGTGGTTGTGTAGTGCCCGTGCAGGCGCGCAGAGCTGGTTGTTCTGGGTGAGGATCTGAGGTTGGGCAACCCCGACAGCACGCCCGGCGACCTGCGCGGCATGGCGGCGGACATCCGCGCCACGCTGGAGGCCGCCGTCATCTCCGGCGATCCGGTACTGGCCGAACGCCTCATCGCGAACCTGGTCGACAACGCGATCCGGTACAACGCCGCCGCCGGTGACATCTGGATCAGCACCCGCACCATGGCGGGCAGCAGCCAGCTGACCGTGGCCCGTCGCCGTGCTCCTGACACAGCGCGGGATGACCAGCCCGCTGGACGGTTTCGGCGACTTCTGGACGGCGGTGGCCGCGGCGGCGGGGCGGCGATAGCCGTTGCCGCCGACGTCGCCGACGAGGCCGCGGTGAATGGCGCCGCCGCCCGGATCGCCGCCGAGCTGGGGCCGCCGTCGGTGCTGGTTAACAACGTCGGCGCCGGCGCCCCCAATGTCGATATCGCGGAGATGACCACACAGCAGTGGAATGCGGTCGCAGGGATCGGTGGCTTCTTCGAACGCATATTCGCCCCGAGGGCCCTACGCAGCATTTACGAGGACGAACTACGACGGCCCGACGCCTACGCCCGCGAGCAATACGACTTCTGAGCCCGAACCGTCGATTGTGGGCGCCGGACCGCAATCGAACCCGGCCAGACGTGAGTTCTGGTCAGTGGCTCGATCACCCATGTGACGTAGGCCTCTTACCGCCGCAGCGTGTCGATTCTCCCGCTGCCTCTCTTGTGCTGCCCCGTCGGCTGCCGCTCTTGATCACAAATGCACGCTGAGTCCGGCTACCGGTCCGGACGCGATATTAGAGCAATTTCCTCAGCTCTTCGTCGGTCAGTTCGGCGTCCTTGAGGATTTTCCGGTAGATACCGCGCTGCAGGTCCTGGTTGCGATGGACTGGGACGGTGAGGAACCGGCCGTCAGGGTGCTTCAGGATGTGGTGGCTTCCGGCGATCCTCTCTACCGTAAAACCAACTTCTCCAGCGCCTTGATCACTGATTTCCCCGAAGGGGGCATTAAGCGGCATCCTGGACCGTCAGGGTTACGATGGTCCGCGCCGAATGAGGCATTCCGTACTGCGCAACGCACCCCTCCAGTGCTTCACGCAGATCAGCGATGGCTTCCTCCCGGGTGCGTCCGGCTCCGTTGGCGCCACCGTGAACCTCGTCGGTGACGAACGGGGCATACGCGCAGAACCAGCCGTCTTCGTCCTGCTCGATGCTGTACGGGATGTGAATCGCCGTCATATACGCACAGTACCAGCGAGGAGGCTGGTAACGGGATCGACGGATGGCGGCGACACCTGATCCACTCTCCTCGGCCCCGATTCCCGCAACGTGCCCGGTCACAGTCGCGGATCCACGGGTTCGGATTCGAGCGCGAGCACAGCGAACACGCAACTGTGCACCCGCCACAGCGGCTCGCCACGCGCCACCCGGTCCAGCGCCTCGAGACCGAGCGCATATTCACGCAGCGCCAGCGAGCGCTTGTGCCCCAGCCCGCGAGAACGCAGCCGGTCCAGGTTCGCCGCCTCGGTGTAGTCCGGGCCGTAGATGATCCGCAGGTACTCCCGGCCCCGGACCTTCAGCCCCGGCTGAACAAGGCCCTTACGTCCGCGGGTCAGGTTCGCGGCCGGCTTGACGACCATGCCCTCGCCGCCGGCCGCGGTCAGCTCGGACCACCAGCGGGTTGCTGCCTCGACGGAGTCCGGGTCGGTGGTGTCCGCGAACACCCGCCGGGTCGGTGCGACAAGTTCGGTGTCGGCCGCGGCGAGCCGGTCCGCGATGCCGAGGTGCCACGCGTGCGGCCGTTCGTGATACGTCGCGCCCTCAGTCGCCAGCACCTGAAATGGCGCGATCCGCACGCCCGTCAGGCCGTCGGTCGGCCAGCAGTAACGCCGGTAGGCATCGGTGAAAGCGGTGGCATTCACCTCACGGGCACGGGTCCGTTCGAGCAGGCCGCCGACATCGAGACCGGTGGCCGCCGCCCGGGAGAGCACTTCCACCGCGGCCGGCAGGGACGCACGTGCCGCCGCGCCGACCGCCGCGTACTGCTCGCGCAGCAACTGCCCCGCCTTCGCGCTCCACGGCAGCAGCTCGGCATCGAGCAGCAGCCAGGACGTGCCGAGTTCATCGAACAGCCTGGCGGCCTCCGCCGCTGTGCGCAGCCGATCAACCAGCTCGGCGGTGAGATCGCCGGAGAAGAAGGGGCGGCCCGTGCGTGTCCATACGGCTCCCGTCTGGCCGCCGGGGGCACCGAACCGTGCCCGGGCCGCGTCCAGGGAACGGCACACCAGAGCCACCGCCCGAGAGCCCATGTGCTTCTCCTCGCACACGACCGCACCGACGCCGTCGGCACGGAATGCCCCGAACGCCTGCTCAGGGTGTTCGAGCAGGTCCGGCAACGCCGAGGTGGCGACCGGGCTCATCGTCGGAGGCAGGTACGTCAGCCACCGCGGGTCGATCGCGAAGCGGCTCATCACCTCCAGCGCGGCGGCCGCGTTCTCCTCACGCACCCCGATGCGCTTGAGGTACTGCGTCTCGACCACCCGTGATCCGGTGACGTCGACGATGTCGAGGACCTCCGGATCCCGCCGCCCCACGGTGTCCGGCAGGGCTGCGCCGGGGCTGGCGGGGAACGGCCTGGCCGGTGCGTAGTAGATCTCGGCCGCAGGCACGGACACAATCTCCCGTTCGGGGTAGCGCAGCGCGGTGAGCCGCCCGCCGAATACGCAGCCGGTGTCGAGGCACAACGTGTTATTGATCCACTCTGGTGCCGGGACCGGGGTGTGGCCGTACAGCACCAT
Organism: Streptosporangiaceae bacterium; assembly: GCA_035640715.1. Lineage (GTDB taxonomy): Bacteria > Actinomycetota > Actinomycetes > Streptosporangiales > Streptosporangiaceae > DASQVO01. The sequence continues at coordinate 16,811 of DASQVO010000576.1, read as the reverse complement.
CGCCTTGCCCCGGTATTCCTGCGCCCACGGGTAACGCACCGGCAGCCCGTATTCGTCGGTCTCCCCCGTGGTCTGCCCGTACAGGCAGAACTCGCGCACCCGTCCGGAAGCACGGCCCTGGTAACGCTCGATGAGCCCGGCGTGACAGACGACCAGCTGCCCGCCGTCCAGGACATAGTGCGAGACCAGGCCATCCAGGAAGCGCTCGACGTCGGCGCGGAACTGCTCCGGTTCGGCACTGAGCTGAGCCACCGACTCGGCCAGGCCGTGAGTCACCTGCACATTGCGGCCCTGCAGCGCGCGCAGCAGCTTGTTCTCGTGATTGCCCGGTACACAGAAGGCGTCACCGTCAGCAACCATGCCCATCACCAGCCGCAGGACTCCCGGTGTGTCGGGCCCGCGGTCAACCAGGTCACCGACGAAGACCGCGCGCCGCCCGTCGTGATGCGCCCCGGCTGCGCGTCCCTCATCGTCCCGGCTGACCGTATAGCCGAGCTCCCCCAGCAGCCGCTCAAGCTCGGCGCGGCAGCCATGAACGTCGCCGATCACATCGAACGGCCCGCTCTCATGCCGCAGATCGTTGTACAGCTTCGTTCTCGTGACCGTCACATCGGAGATCTCGCCGGCACCCCGCAGCGTGTGGACCGTGCGGAATCCCTCACGCTGCAGCCCCTTCAGCCCGCGGCGCAGCTGGTCACGCTGACGGCGGACGACATGGGCGCCGAAGTCACGACCGGGGCGGGACGCGTTGCGCGCGACGCACACGCTCTCCGGTACATCCAGAACGATCGCCACCGGCAGGACATCGTGCTCACGGGCAACCGCGACGAGCTGCTTGCGCGCCTCAGGCTGGACGTTGGTGGCGTCCACGACGGTCAGCCGGCCGGCCTTCAGCCGCTTGCCGACGATGTAGTGCAACAGCTCGAACGCCTCCGGCGTCGCGGACTGATCGTTCTCGTCGTCAGCCACGAGGCCGCGGCAGAAGTCGGACGAGATCACCTCCGTCGGCCTGAAGTGAGTGCGCCCGAACGTGGACTTCCCAGAACCTGTCACGCCGATCAGCACAACGAGGCTCAGCTCCGGGATCGCGAGCTCACGAGTCATGGGGTCACCACCTTGCTGAAGACGGCCATCTGCGTCGGCGGCCCAACCTCCGGATCGTCCACCCCGACCGGGAGGTACCGCACGGTGTACGCGTAGGCAGCGGCGGCATTGCCGGCCCAGGAGCGGAACTCGGCACGAGTCCACTCGAAGCGGTGATCCCGGTGGCGCATCACACCCGCCGGCAGCGCTTCGAAACGTACGTTGTACTCGGCGTTCGGGGTCGTGACGATGACGGTACCTGGCGCGGCGTGGCCGAACACCGTCCGCTCCAGAGCGTCCAGGCGCGACGGGTCGACGTGCTCGATGACCTCCATCAGGACCGCGGCGTCCAGGCCGGACAGCCGGTCGTCGCGGTAGGTGAGCGCGGACTGGAAAATCTGGACCCGGTCCCGCTGCTGCCCGGTCATCTTGTCCAGGTGCAGCTTGCGAGCAGCGATCTCCAAGGCGCGTGCCGAGACGTCCACAGCCACGATGCGCTCGATGCTGTGATCTGCGGCCAGGTCCCGGACGAGCGCGCCTTCGCCGCAGCCGAAGTCGCCCACCAGGCGCGCGCCGCACGCACGAACCGCGGCAAGAACAGCGCCCCGGCGCTGCTCGGCCAGCGGGACCAGCCGGTCCGGGGCGTCCAGGACGACGGCGCCGTCCACCGCGTTGTCGAGCTGGTCCGCGTCGGTGTCGTCGGCCTCGGCCAGCCGGGCCATCGCCGACTGCGTCAGTTCCCGCCTGTGGGACAGGTAGCGGCGGGTGATCAGTGCCTTCTCCGGGTGCGTCGCCAGCCAGCCGCCGCCGGCACGTATCAACTTGTCGACCTCGTCGCTGCTCACCCAGTAGTGCTTCGCGTCGTCCAGGACGGGCAGCAGGACGTACAGGTGGTTGAGCGCGTCGGCGAGCCGGATGTCACCGGTCAGCCGGACGTCAAGGTAGGGCGAGTCTCCCCACTCGGGAACGGCAGGATCTAGCCGGCTGGCGGATGCCTCGACATGCCACCCGAGAGGCCCGAACAGGCGGCCCAGCAGGTCGGCTCCCCCGCGGCACGGGATCGCGGGAACGTGAACGTCCAATGGGATCGGCGAGGCGGCCAGCTCCGGGCGGGCATTGCAGCGGCCCGTAAGCGCGGTCCGGAACACATCCTTGAGTGCCATCGCAAGCATGCTGGAGGCGGCATACGGGCGATCATTGACGTACTGCCCGAGAGCGAACCCATCACCAGACGGGCCCTTCCGCCCCCGCACGAGACCGATCGGATCCACTTCGAGCAGCAGCACCGCTGTGCAGCGGGTCTCGCTCACTTCCGGGTAAAAGACGTGTGCCCGGCCTACCGACTCGTCGAACGACTGAACCCGGCCCGGATGCTTATGCAGCAAGAAGCCGAGGTCACTGGCCGGTTCGTGGGTCGTCGAAATCGTCAGGAGCACGATCGCAGTCTTCACGAACCAATCGCTCATGTCGCGCCTATTTCACGTGAACGGCATCCCCGGCTCGAAGGCTGTGGTCCATCGACCGGCTCCAACGCGCTCCGGCCCTCTCCCCTCGTGTTGGCCGGTGCTCTGTTAGCTTCCGTGCCATGGCGATCGGTTGCGGTGTAACACGACAGTCACTTCACAGGTGATCACCGGAAACACAATTTTGAACATAGTTGTCCCCGCCAGGTCGGCTACATCGCGATGGTTCCCGTGAGCAGATTGCGGCGAGCAGTAGCAGCCGCCCCGTGGCTGACCCAAGGATGACCGCTGACCCGGGAGTACATCGGTGAGTGAGCAAAAGAATGTGTCAAGACGAGCGATCTTGCGGGGAACAGCAGCCACGGCTGCTGCGGGAACCGCGGCAGCCGTAACGGGATGGCCCTCGGCCTCGGCCTCGGCAGCGGCGCGGTCCGGTATGAAGCTGCCACCGGACCTGGACCTTGAGACCGCAACTGTGGGGCAGTTGGCCGCGCTGCTGGACAGCGGGCGGATCACCAGTGAGCAGCTGACCCAGGCGTACCTCGAGCGCATCCACGCGCTCGATGCGCAGCCACCGGCGCTCGACGCCGTGCGCATGATCAACCCGGACGCCATCAACGAGGCGCGCGCCGCTGACGTGATCCGCCGGAAGAATTCCCCGCATGGGCCGCTGCTGGGGATCCCGGTGCTGCTCAAAGACAACATCGACGTGCAGGGAATGCCGACCACCGCCGGATCGGTGGCGCTGGCGCATTCGTATCCGTCCTCCGACGCCCCACTGGCCGCCCAGCTGCGCAAGGCCGGCGCCGTCATCCTGGGCAAGGCCAACCTCACCGAGTTTGCCAACTACCTGACCACCGGCATGCCCGGTGGTTACAGCTCCCTCGGCGGCCAGGTCCTTAATCCCTATGATGCTTCGCAGACACCAAGTGGCTCCAGCGCTGGACCTGCCGTTGCCGCGGCGGCCGGACTGGCGCCGCTCACCGTGGGCACCGAAACCTCTGGTTCGATCCTCAGCCCGTCCTCGGCGAATTCCGACGTGGGCATCAAGCCCACGGTAGGGTTGGTCAGCCGGACGGGTATCGTGCCAATCGCGGCCAGCCAGGACACCGCCGGCCCGATCGTCAAGACCGTCGCCGACGCGGCCGCCCTGCTGACGGTGCTCACTGGGACCGACCCGCTGGACCCGGCCACTGCTAAGAATCCCCTGGTTAACCACGACTTCACGACGGACCTAAAGGCAGACGCCCTCCAGGGGGCGCGGATCGGCGTGGTGGCGAGCCAGATCCCCGCCGCTGGCACCGACAACCTCACCCTATGGAATGCCGCAATCGCCGTCCTCCAGGCTCAGGGCGCGATTCTGGTCCCGGTGACCCTGGACACCAGCAGCAGCATCCCCGGCGGATCAACCGTACTGACCTATGAATTCAAGCGTGACCTGAACATTTACCTATCGCGACTGCCGGCCAACGCGCCCATGAAGACGCTGGCCGACATCGTCGCCTACAACAACGCCCACGCCGAAGTGGCGCTGAAGTTCGGTCAGGTGCATGCCATCGCCTCGCAAGCGATAGATCTCAGCCGCGGCAGCGCGGACACGGTCAAGTACCTGGCGGACCGCGCGCAAGACCTGGCCGACAGCAAGAGCCGGATCGACGCGCTGATGTCGCAGAATAATCTCACTGCGCTGCTATGGGCCAATAGCGGCAGCGCCGGCATCGGCGCCAAGGCAGGGTACCCGTCCATCACGATCCCGGCCGGCTATCAGGCGAGCAACCGCCGGCCGTTCAACATAACCTTCCTGGGCCAGGCGTGGAGCGAACCCACACTGGTCAGCTATGGCTATGCCTACGAGCAGGCGAGCCTGCTGCGCCAGCCGCCATCAGCGCTCAATCCCTCGCTGTTCCAGTGAGAATCCGGCGATCATGGCTGTGCTCTTGCCGTGGTTCGCCAACAGGTCCATGCTTGGTTACCGGTGTGGGAAAAAGTGCGGCAGGGCGGGGCGCGAGAGCTCGCCTGGCCCTTTCACGACAGGGATGGGCAGATGCGAACACCGAGATTCGCCGCGGCTGCGGCGGCGTTGTTCATGGTACTGGCGGGAGCTGGCACGGCCATGGCCATGCAGGCCCCGGCCAGCCCGGCCACGGGCACGCTGGTTACGGCTGGCAGCCCCGTAACGCCGTTTTCGCAGAACAAGCAGAACGAGCCGGCCGTCGCGATCGACGCGCACGATCCATCGCTGGTCGTGGCCGGTTCCAATGACAACATCGACATGGAGGCATGCAACGCGGGCGATCCGACAACATGCCCGTTCACGCACGGAGTCGGCGTCTCCGGGGTGTATTTCTCACTCAACGGCGGCCACTCATGGACACAGCCGACGTACACAGGATGGAGCGCGCGGGACTGCCTTGGCCCCGCTGCGTGCACGCCGCACGTTGGGCCGATTGGCACGCTGCCCCATTACTACGAGAACGGCCTGGTCTCCGACGGGGATCCGGGTGTCGCATTCGGGCCGCGCCCTGGCGCGAACGGCACGTTCTCGTGGGCGAATGGCTCACGGCTGTATTACTCGAACCTGACATCGAACTTCGCCACCACCAAGCGCGACGAGACCTTCAAGGGCTTCGAGGGAATCGCTATTTCACGCACGGACAACCCGCGCGCGGCCGCCGCAGGCGACGCGTCGGCCTGGATGAACCCGGTGGTGATCTCCAGGCAGAATTCGACGACGTTCTCCGACAAGTCCCAGATCTGGGCGGACAACGCGCAGAGCAGCCCCTTCTTCGGCAGCGTCTACGTCTGCTGGGCGAGCTTCGGCAGCAACAGCCATGGCCAGGCTCTCCCGACCCCGCTCATGGTCGCGCGGTCCACCGACGGCGGCAGCACCTGGACGCAGAAGCAGGTAGGCCCGGCGACCGATAACGGCATCAACAGCCAGCCCGACGGCTGCACCGTCCGCACCGACAGCCACGGCAACCTGTACGTGTTCGGCGTGGGCACCAGGGGCGGGGTGTCCTACGAGATGATGTACAAGTCGGCCGACGGCGGCGCGCATTTCACCGGCCCTGCGCTCCTCGCGGCCGCCGTCGACCCCGGGGTTGTCGACCCGGTCACCGGCCGGCCGGTGATGGACGGCATCGCGGGCGCGCGCAACGACCTGGCCGACGGGCCGAGCGTGGACATCGCCAACGGCGCGCCCACCGGAACCGACGCAACCAACCAGATCGTGCTGACCTGGGCAGACGGAGCGCAAGGACTCAATCACGAGAAACTTCTGCTGATGACCTCGACTGACGGCGGGGCATCGTTCACCAGGCCGGCTGCCGTGCCGCTGCAGAGCGGAGACCGGCCCTACTACACCGCACCCGCCATCTCGCCGAACGGCACCGATGTGTACATCACCTACAACGCATTCACGACCCCGTACCGCACGGACACGACATCCCCGCGGGGCCTGGTTGGCGCGATCCTGCACGCGGACGTGACCGGCGGGCAGATCGGCGCGTTCGGCACACTGGCCCGGGGCGCCGTCGGCGACCCGCGCGCATCGTCCCAGAACGACCTTACGGCGGAGTTCCTCGGCGACTACGTGTACACGGCCGCTACCCGCACCGGCGCGGTCGGGGTCTGGAACGACGTCCGCAACGGAGCGGACTGCCCAGCGCTGGATGCATGGCGGATGTCACTTCGCACGGGCACAACAGTCCCCAAACCCGCCCCGCAGGCCGACTGCCCCGCCACATTCGGCAACTCCGACATCTACGGCGCCGCGGTCTCCGACCCAACACCCTGACGGAAGGCAATCACTGCGGGGCTCCCTGTCCGGGAGCCCCGCAGGACGTCCACCCTGTTGCGATGGCGAGCCGGGAGCCGGCCGGGTGGCGTGCTGGATGATGATCATCCGAGGATTTCCTGCTCCACCTGGCGGCCGCTTTCCGCGAATTGAGCGCAGACGTCTGCGGAGCCCGGCTAGTCGGCGGCAAGGATAGTCCGCGCGGGCCGGCTTAAGACATCGTACGGGTCAGCCCGTACGATGTATTCCGCCGCGAGATCACTATCAAAGGGTCCTTCGCGGAGATCGATTCGTTCCCGGCAGCGATCGCCGCACTGCGGAGCGGCCGGGCGGGCACTGAAGGCCTCATCACGTACCGTTTCAAGCTCGACCAGTACGCCGATGCCCTTGACGCGCTGCAAAACGACCGGACGGTCCACAAGATCATCATCGAGTGCTAGCAAGTGAACGATGCTCCTCGCCGCCCGGCGAAGGCCGCTGGGCGCCCAGATACGACCGGCACGGTCTGCACCCTGGGCATCGACCTTGGCACCAGCTCGGCTAAGGCAGTGATGATCGGCACGGGCGGCGCGGTCCTGTCTCAGGCCTCAGCCGATTACGCCGTGACCTCGACGCAGGCCGGCTATGCCGAGAGCGAGCCGGCGGACTGGTGGGGCGCGGTGACCGTGTGCGTACGCCAGGCCGTCCAGGCGGCTGGCGCACGGCCGTCAGCGATCGGGCTGTCAGGGCAGATGCACGGCCTGGTCATGGCGTCCCGGGATGGCGGCGCGCTTCGTCCGGCCCTGCTCTGGGCCGACAGCCGCGCAACCGCCTCCCTCCGCGCGTACCAGCTCCTTGGTCCGCGTGCGCTGGAAAGGCTCGCCAACCCGCTGGCACCTGGCATGACCGGGCCGCTGCTCAAGTGGATCGCTGACAACGAACCGCGCACGTACCGGGATGCTCGCTGGGCGTTGCAGCCCAAAGACTGGATTCGGGCCCGCCTCACCGGTGAGGTCCATGCCGAGCCTAGTGATGCTTCAGCCAGCCTGCTCTACGACGTGACGGGCGACCGCTGGGACCTCGAGGTCGTGAGCGCGCTGGGTCTCCACGCCAGCTTGCTCGCGCCGCTCCTGCCCTCATCAGGGGCACTCGCTGGCAGCCTTACTTCCGGGGCCGGGACCGAGCTGGGGCTGCCCGCAGGCATCCCCGTCGCGGCCGGGGCCGCCGACACGGCCGCTGCGGCACTCGGCAGCGGGATCGTCAGCAGCGGCGACGTCCAGCTGACCGTGGGCACCGGCGCGCAAGTCATCCGGCCTGTCACCGCACCGATCAGCCGGGCAGACGCCGGGATCAACCTCTACCGGTCAGCGACTCCGGACGGCTGGTACCACATGGGCGCCACCATCAGCGCAGGGCTCAGCCTCAACTGGGTACGGGAGATCATGAACGCCACCTGGGCGGAGCTGTACGCGAGTGCCGATCATCCGGCCAAGGGTGACGATCCGATCTTCGTCCCGCACCTGTCGGGGGAACGGACACCGTACTCCGATCCGGCGCTGCGCGGTTCCTGGACCGGGTTGTCGCTCGCGGATGACCGGCGATCGCTTTTGCGGGCAGCGCTCGAAGGGGCCGCATTTGCGATCCGCGACGCTCTGGACGCGCTGCTCGGGGATCACCGGCCGCCGCGTCTCCGCCTGGCTGGCGGGGGCACCTTGGCCACTGGCTGGCGACAGTTGCTCGCGGACGTGCTGGGGTCACCGCTGGACGCCGTGGACGTGCCCGCGGCGTCCGGCCGGGGCGCTGCGCTCTTGGGGGCCACGGCCGCCGGCCTGCTCAGTTTTGGCGATATCCAGGGACCGCTAGCGCCGCCAGCCCGCCTTGTGGCCGAACCGGACCCGGCGATGGCTGCCTTCCACGCGGAACGCCATGCAAGGTTCCGGCAGATCGTCTCAGCACTGAAGGAAGCGACTCCGAATAATCGCTGAGTGGGCGCATGGGCAGGCAGTCAGACTGGCAGGGAAGGACAGCATGACCATCTTGAGCGAGCAAGCGCTAGCGCGGCTGAACACCAGGGTGTCCCTTCCTCGCTACGATCGCCGCCGCGTTACGGCTGGAATCGTGCACATCGGTGTCGGCAATTTTCACCGCTCGCACCAGGCGATGTACATCGATGCGCTGCTGAATCGCGGCGCGGCGATGGACTGGGGTATCTGCGGTGTCGGCCTGCAGCCACCTGATGCCAGGATGCGCGATGTAATGGCTGCCCAGGATGGCCTCTACACACTGGTCACCCGGCACAGCAACGGGACCTGGGATGCCCGGGTAATCGGATCGATCATCGAGTACATATTCGCAGCCGGCGCTCCCGAGGCAGCAATCGAGAAGATGGCCGCGCCGACCACCCGGATCGTGTCGCTCACCATCACCGAAGGCGGATACAACCTCGACGCAGTCACCGGTGAATTCAATTCTTCCAATGCGCCAGTCGCCGCTGACCTGCGTCCTGGAGCCACACCACGCACCGTCTTCGGGATAGTGACCGAAGCGCTAGCCCGCCGCCGTGAGCGGGGAATTCCTGCCTTCACCATCCTGTCCTGCGACAACATCCAGGGCAACGGCCATGTGAGCCAGCGGGCGTTCACGGCTTTCGCCCGCCTTCGCGATCCCGGGCTAGCCGACTGGATAACCAGCAACGTCCGGTTCCCCAACTGCATGGTCGACCGCATCACACCCCGGACGGCCGAAGGAGATCGCGCCGAAGTCAGCCGCCGGTTCGGTATCGACGATCAGTGGCCTGTGCTATGCGAACCATTCACCCAATGGGTGCTTGAAGAGGACTTCAGCGACGGGCGGCCTCCGCTCGAAGACGTCGGCGTGCAGATCGTTTCCGACGTGGAGCCCTACGAGCTGATGAAGCTGCGGCTGCTCAACGCCAGCCATCAGGCCCTGTGCTACCCGGGCTACCTCGTCGGCTACCGGTTCGTGCACGAGGTCACATCCGACCCGTTGTTCGCGCAATTCCTGCTGGACTATATGACACAGGAAGCTATCCCGACCCTACGGCCTGTTCCCGGGATCGATCTTTATGAGTACGCGAGCCAGCTCATTGAACGGTTCTCCAATCCCGAAGTCCGCGATACCCTTGCCCGGCTATGCTCCGGCACGTCTGACCTCATTCCCAAGTTCCTCCTTCCCGTCATCAGGCAACAGCTCGCCTCCGGCCGTCCCTTCACGCGGTCGGCCGCCGTCGTGGCCAGCTGGGCGCGCTACGCAGAAGGTACCGACGAGAACGGCGAGCCACACGAGATCCACGACGCCATCGCGTTCCAGCTTCAAGCAGCGGCCCGCCGGCAGCGCGACCGCCCAGCCGCTTTCGTGGAGGACAACCGCGCGATCTTCGGTGAATTGGCCGACGACACCCGTTTCACCAGCGTATACAGCTCTGTCCTGGCATCCCTGCTTGAGCACGGCGTACGGAGAACTTTCGCTGACCTCGACCGGTACGGGTCCTCGTCACTGTGAGCTATGACATCGCGGCATCTGGTGCCGCCGGCGACGGTGCCGGTGTGCTGACCGACCTGTTCCCTCTGCGTGCTGCGCTTTCGTCTGCGCTGGTGGCGCTCGATTTCGACGGCACGCTCGCACCGATATCGGCCCACCCCGACGACGCACGTCCGATTGCAGGCGCCAGGAACATCCTGCAGGAGGTGCGCGCAACTGGTGCAACTCTCGCCATCGTGACAGGCCGGAGCGTGGCATCGATCCTCCGCATCAGCGGCTTCGATGCCGTACCTGGCATCGTCATATACGGCCTTCACGGCGTCGAGCGGTGGGAGAACGGGCGGCTCCGCGCGCCGGCGCCTCCCCCGGGCATCGGTGAGCTTCGCCGGAGCCTTCCCAAGCTCTTGACCAGCATTGCTCACGATGCCGCGATATGGATCGAGGACAAAGAACTGTCACTCGTCATACACACGCGTCTCACCGCCGAACCGGATCGCCATCTCCAGGCGCTGCGCGCACCGGTAGCTGAAGCCGCAGCAGCCGTAGGGCTAGAGGCGCGCCCGGGCAAAGAAGTGCTCGAGATCTGCATCCCGGGTACTGACAAAGGCACAGCGATCCGCGAGCTTATCAGCGACGAGACGGCAGCAGCATTCTATGCAGGCGACGACGTCGGTGACCTGCCCGCCGTGCAGGAGGTGAATGCATGGTCTGACCGCAGCGGCCGGCCTAAGCTGGCGGTCGCAATAAGCCCCTCCGGAATAAGCCCGCTCGCGGAGATCACTGACGTGACGGTGCCAGACCCGCATAGCCTTATCTCGCTGCTGCAGCAGATCATCGGGGGCAGCTTCAGCCACCCCCGGCACCGCTTCTGACCTCTCCTGTTGACGAGGCAGAACGGGCAGACGGGCCAGCGGCGATGAGCCGCTGGCCCGCCCGTCTGCAACACGCCTTAGCGGTGCTGCTAACCGTCGGCGGCGATACGCCGACGTGGGTCAGCAGCCGTCGTAGGGTGACCAGTTGGACTGGCCGCCCTGGGCGAGTGCGCTGGCGAACACCTGGTTCTGCTCGGCCACGCTGGCATGGCCGAAGTCAGCTGGGGAACCCCCGTAGGCAGCCCACGTTGACGCGCTGAACTGGTAGAGGCCGTAGTGGCCGCTGGCGTTCATGACCTGGGCGTTGCCGCCGGATTCGCGGGCGACCACGCACTGGCCGAACGAACCGCCCGGCGTGGCACCCGAATAGGTGCTAGCCGCCGCGGCGGCCTGCACGGGAGCGGCTTCCGCAGGAGCAGGTTGCGCCGGAGCGGCCTGCACGGGCGCACTGGCCGGGCTTGTGTCCGCCGATGTGTCGTTCGCGGCGGCCGGGGCCTGCGGCGCAGGCGGCCCGAGCAGCGTCGGCGCGCTGGGTATCCGGGCGGGCGCGGCCGGGATGCGCAGAACCAGACCGGCCTGGATGTCGTCCGCCCAGCCGATCTGGCTGCGGTTGGCCCAGTAAAGGACCGGCCACGCGTCTGGGTTGTGATAGAAGCGCCCGGCGATCGCGCTAAGCGAGTCACCTGGCCTCACTGTGTACTGGGCCAGCAGGCCCGAGTCCGGCTTTTGCTCCGCTGCCCGCCGGGTCGCTGATGTCAGCTGTGCGGGCGAAGGGGCCGGCCGGTTGGCGGCGTCCAGTACCGCGGCGTGATGCACGGTTGACTGGGCGGCCGCCGGTCCCGCAGATACCTGCGCTGACAAGCAAAACGCCGCTGCCACGCCGAAGAGGGCGGGGGCGGCGGCATTCGGCAGCCGGTGCGGGAGCCGGATACGTGATGGTTTACCTGGGCAGCCCAATGGGCTCCTTTCCGAGCAGGGCGCGCTCACCGGGAAGGCTACATGCAGGTGCATGCGGTGCATATGGTGCTGAAAACCTTCGGAGCGCCTAACAGCTGGGCAGCCTAGGCACAAAGTGCAGATAAGTCCAAAAGCAGGTAAAAAGGCCATCCGATTGCTACACTGCGCGGCTACGATGGCGTGTAGCGACCGTGCGCTCGAGATCCGGGATGGTTGGACTTGGCAATTTATGTTCGATGATGGACAACAGTTGCGGGGATAACGGCGGATTCTGCGCTGCTTGATGTCGGTTTCGATCACCCGTCCCGGCGGCGGGCGCTGCCGGTGGGCGCGTCACAAGTTCGGGCAGCCGTGACGTTCTACCGCCAATGCGGCCTGATAGGGCGTCAAATCCATGGCGGCACCGTTCCGGGTGTCCAATCGAACGAGCCCTGATGGTCGATGCCGCCGCAACTGGAACGCGGCCCGGCGCGGCTCAGCCGGGCACATCCATGCGCTGGGTGCCGATGACCGACAGCAGCCGCAGCGCTTTCTCGGACGGCGAGCCGGGATCGGCGGTGTAGATCACGACCCGCTGGTCCCGATCAGCGATATCGAGGACGTCGCAGTTGACGGTGACGGGACCGACCAGCGGATGCTGGAAGGTTTTGCACAGTGAGGGTTCGGCGCACACGTCGTGGGAGGCCCACAGCCGGGCGAACTCCTGGCTGCCGGAGAGGAGTTCGGTCACCAGCCCGGTCACCTCGGGGTCGTCAGGGTAGCGGGCGGCAGTGGCGCGCAGGTCCTGGGCCGAGCTGCGGGCGAACGCGTCAGCGTCCGACACTCCGTACAACCGGCGCCCCTGTGGGTGCGGCCCGAGGAAAACGCGGCGCACGAGGTTGCGCTCACGCCGCGGCAGGGCGGAGAAGTCTTCCATGAGGGCGGTCGCAAGATCGTTCCAGGCGATCACCTCATACGTTGCGGACACCACGATCGCGGCGGCCTGCGGCAGCCGGTGCAGCAGGTCGAGGATGCTCTGCCGCACCTGACGGGAGGGCCCGGGCGGCGGGCCGGGCGGGGCGCCGGCGAGGTGGTGGAGGTGGGCGCGCTCGGCATCCGGCAGGCGCAGGGCCCGGGCCAGACCGGCCAGCACCTCGCGCGAGGGACGCGGGGCGCGGGCCTGCTCCAGGCGTGTGTAGTACTCGGTCGAGATGAACGCCAGCTGCGCCACTTCCTCGCGGCGCAGTCCCGGAGTGCGGCGGCGCGGCCCGGCGGGCAGCCCCACGTCGGCGGGGGTGATCCGCTCACGCCTGCTGCGCAGGAAAGCGGCCAGTTCTCGTCTGTCCACACTCCCAGTGTGCGCGGATGCCGTCGAACTCATCCAGGTACCGCCGGTGCCTGGATACGCTCGACGGCCGGACGCAGGATCACTGCCATGGACAGCACATCGACCATCGACGAATCCACCCCCACCGGCCTGGGCCTGCTGGCCGGCAAGGTCGCCTTTATCACCGGCGCCGGTCGCGGCATCGGCGCCGCCGCGGCGCGGCTGTTCGCCCGGGAGGGCGCCCGAGTGCTGCTCGCGGCCAGAACGGAAGATCAGCTGAAGTCGGTGACCGAGGAGGTCCGGGCGGCCGGCGGCACCGCGGACTACGTCGTGTGCGACCTGGCCGACGCGACCAGTGTGCGCGCCGCCGTCGACCGCGCCGTGGACCTGTACGGCCGGCTCGACGTCGCCTTCAACAATGGCGCGACGATCGTGCCGCCCGGCCCGATGGACCAGGTGCGCGAGGCCGACTTCGACCACGTCTACGCCGTGAACCTCAAGGGCCCGTGGCTGGCCATGACTGCTGAAGTCGCCGCCATCCGGGCTACCGCCGGGACGGGGGCTATCGTCAACAACTCCAGCGTCGGCAGCTTGATGGGCAACCCCGAGTTGCCCGCCTACGGTGCGATGAAGCGGGCGGTCAACAGCCTCACCGAGTCGGCTGCCGTCACCTACGGCCCGGAAGGCATCCGCGTCAACGCCATCGCACCCGGCGCCACGCTGACCGAGATGATGCGTGAATGGAACGAAAACTCCCCCGGCATCGTCGAGCGGCTCACTGCGCAAACCCCGCTGCGGCGCGCGGCTGACCCCGACGAGATCGCCCAGGCCGCCGTCTGGCTCCTCAGCGACCGCTCCTCCTACGTGACCGGCACGGTCCTCCGGGTCGACGGCGGCGCGCGGGCGTGAGCCCGGGACGCCGCCGCGTCATCCTCAGCACTGATTCTGAGATTGATGAGCAACTTCGGCACGGCCCGGTCGGCCCTTGACCGAAAAATAGAACAGGTTACAGTTTTAGAGTGATCGAATCTCTTGCCGATAGCACCGTCAGCTGGGACGCCCCCGACGGCGACCACCCCGCACGCCGGGCAGCGCAGCACTCCATGGCCGCGGTCGCCGCCGGGCGCAAGAGCGACTGGCTCGGCCTGTTCACCCCAGACGCCTTTGTGGAGGATCCCGTTGGCCCGTCGATGCTCGACCCCGAAGGCAAGGGGCACCGCGGGCACGAGGGGATCGGCAGGTTCTGGGACAAGCACCTCAGCATGGTGAGCCGCTACCACTTCCAGGTCAGGGACTCCTTTGCCAACGGGCCGTGCTGCGCCAACATTCTCACCATCACAATGACGCTCGACGGCGGAGCGACCATGACGGTAGAGTGCGTGACCATCTATACGGTCGACGACGACGGCCTGATCACCTCCATTCGCGCCCACTGGGAGCCCGATCGCGCGCTGGCCACGCTCACCACGCCGTGACCGGAAGAATCCTGCCGGGCGGCTGGTGCCGAGCCGCGGTGCGGGCCGGCCACCGGATCCGCGTGCAGATCAGCGGGGGCTCGTTCCCGCGCTACGTGCGCAACTTCGGCACGGCCGATCCGTTCGCAGCGGCGACCAGGGGGCTGCCCTGCCGGTTCGGCGTCCACTTCGATGCACGGCATCCGAGCCATGTCGCACTGCCGGTCATGCCCCAGCCCTGACGCCGCTTTGACTGGACTACGGTGTTCGATTTAGTGCCGAGGTTGCGGGCCTTCCGGCACGGCGGTTAGGCCCGGCCGGAGCCGGACCGGCGGGCCAGGATCCGGATCTTGGCGTTGGGGTGCGTCTGCCAGGAGTTCGCGCCCGCCGCCGCTGCAGTCTTGGCCTGCTCCCACTTCAGCCGGGCGAGCTGGCTTGGCGGCGTCTCCAGTTCCCTGAGCCACTGCCGGGTCGCGGCCGCCACGTGGGAGCCTGCGATGGCCAGGCCCACCAGCGCCACCGCGGCGCCGGCACCGACCAGGGCTCCCCCGACGATGAGCGGCCCGGACCTCATCTGAGGCCAGGGCCCAGCGGGCTGATTGTTTGCTGCGGCATTGGCCATAGCGACCGTCCCGATGTCGTCACGTCACTGTTCCGCGCGGTGATCAGAGCGCGGCTGGATGTCCCCGTCCCGGACTTCCGCTAATATCCCCGCTCCCCGCGGTCCGACACCGTTCCTGGCGATGTTGGCCAGGGTTGGCCACATCATATGGAACCGGGCGGGTGGCCCGGTGCTCCCCCGAACGGTCCTGGGGAGCTGGGAACAGCACGAGCTGGTCACCTTGGCCCAGCCGGGTCTTACTGCCGTTGTGGGGCGTGCCCGCTGTCCTGGGTGGGCTCGTGGTCCCACGTGGCCTGGGGACGGGCCCGGTCTGGCCGGTAGCTCTCCGCGCAGCCATCCTCTGGTGGCTGCCGGTCACACCAGGCCGTCGCCGGATCCGGTATCCCAGGCCGCGCCTGCCGATCGCCACCGCGGCGCTGTGGTGCCGCGTGACGCACATCTTCTTGCTCTGGCCCTGGAGGGGCTTCTTCCAGTGCTGCTCTCCCCACCTGCTGGTGTAGGCCGGGTCGGCCGCGATGACGGCGAGCCCGGCGTGGCAGGCCATGCCGCGCAGGCGGTCCCGGAACCGGGCGGTGGGGAGGCCGGCCACGGTGCGGCGGAACCGCTTCCCGCGCTGTCCGCGGCCCATGGTTTCCCGGCCGGTGGCGCGGGCATCGGCAAAGCCCAGGTTCTCGATCGCGATCCCGGCGCAGCCGTGCTCGCGGGCCATGGCGATCAGTTCGCTGATCGCGGCGCGCAGCCGGCCGTCCCGGGTGCTGGCCGGGCCGGCCAGGTCCAGTGGCACGGTGACCGGCTCGCCGGCCGGGTTGCCGTGGGAGTCCAGGACGCAGGCGGCCAGGTGGCCGGCGTTCAGGTCCACCGCCAGCAGCCGCTTGCCGCAGGCCTTGATCTCCTGCAGGGCGGGCAGGGGGGCCTTACCGGCGGACCAGGAGGCGTCCAGGTACCAGCGGTCCCGGACCGGGTCGTAGGTGATGTCGTACCGCACGGCGCGGTGGGCGGTGACGCGGTCCAGCCACTCCTGGCGGCGATGGGTGAACCGCACGGTGCAGCCCAGCTGGTACCGGCCCCGCGGGGCGTTGGCCAGGTGCCGCATGGGTTCGGGCAGCACGACCTGCACCGTGCCGTCGTGCGGGCCGACGGTGATGGTGTAGTTGCCGTAGGGGGCACCGGTCTCGCCGTCGGCGGTGAGAAACAGCCGCGCCGCGTCCCACCGCTGCCGCCACTGCTGCTTGGTGAGCTGGGCGCCGGCGAGGTTGTGCCGGGCCTTCAGCAGCCGCCTGCCGCCCACCGTAACCTTCGGCCGCCCAGCCTGGATGCGCGCGTCAGCCCGGGCGAGGCGGGCCCTGAGCACCTGCAGGCGGCGCTGCTTCTGGAACCGCTCCGCCTGGCTGGCATAGCCGCGCACCCGGCCGCGGCGCTGCCCGCACGGCACCGCCAGGCGCCGGCCGATGACGCCGATCGCGCGGCGCAGGCTGGCCCGCTCGGCGTGCAGGCAGCGCACGGACAGCTGGTACTGGTCCTCGCCGGCCCGGGTCATCGCCCCCGCCCAGCGCGACGACGACACCACGGTCAGGGCCTTCTTCCGCCCGGCCCGCCGCCTCTCCCCGGCCGGGACGTCCCCGATCCGGACGCGCTCAGCCAGATCAGCGCGCTGATGCCGGCCCAGATGCTCCCCCATCATCGTGAGGACCTGTGCATCGGCGGGGGGAAGGCGCAGCCGGTCCCGGATCCGCGCACCGGACGGCGCGGCCACCGTGAACGCCGCCGCGATCGGGCGC
>DASQVO010000575.1:0-5224 GCA_035640715.1 Streptosporangiaceae bacterium | reverse complement strand
ACCTGCAGGCCCGCACGGACCCCGAACGCCGCACCACAGACGGGTAACCCCCGCCGGCCGCCCACCCGCACGCGCCGAAGATTTCACGCGAACGCGACCAGCCCCGATGAGCACGGCTGTAAAACCGTCGGCTCAGCCTTCGATGGTTCGAATCCATCACCTGCCACCACCTGCTAGAACGGCCCCTGATGCCATGAAGGAGCGGGCCTCCGCTCCTGGCGGATGCTGGAAGTTGCCAAGCATCCGTCTCCACCAGGCAAGGGAGGCCCACAATGACGGAAGCATATGACGGCCCGCAGGTCGTCGGGATGGACCTGCACCGGCGCCGCAGCGTGCTGGTACGGATGACACCGGATGGCAGGCGGCTGGAGACCGCCCGGATCACCAACAGCGCCCCGGAGCTGCGCCGGGAGATCGCGAAGGCGGGCAAGCACCCGCAGGTGGTGCTCGAGGCGACGTACGGGTGGTACTGGGCCGCGGACGCGCTGGCAGCCGCCGGGGCGGAGGTCCACCTGGCGCACCCGCTAGGGGTCAAGGCGTTTACTTACCGCCGGGTGAAGAACGACGAGAAAGACGCTGCTGACCTGGCTGACCTGCTGCGGATGGGGCGGCTGCCGGAGGCGTGGATCGCCCCGGCGGAGGTCCGCGAACTGCGGGAGCTCACCAGGTACCGGTGCAAGCTCGTCAAGCTGCGCACCAGCGGCAAGGACCAGGTGCATGGCGTGCTGGCCAAGCTCGGCGTGCCAGTGACCCATTCGGACATCTTCGGGGTGCACGGGCAGGCGTGGCTGGATGAGCTGGCCCTGCCGCAGCCGTATGCCGGCAAGGTCGCCTCGCTGCGGCAGCTGCTCGCCTGGCTATCGGGGGAGATCAGCCTGCTGGATACGGTGATCGCTGACCTGCTCGGGCACTACCCGCCCTACCGGGCGGTGCGGCAGCTGCCCGGCATCGGGCCGGTGCTCGCCGCGGTGATCGTCGCCGAGATCGGCGACATCAGCAGGTTCCCCGGCCCCGCCCGGCTCGCCAGCTGGGCTGGCCTGACGCCCCGGCACCGTGAATCCGATCTCAAGGTCGCCCGCGGGCATATCACCAAGCAGGGCTCACCGGCCCTGCGGTGGGCGCTGGTGGAGGCGGTCCAGCACCAGCCCGCCACCAGCCCGCCCCGCGAGCTCAAAGACCGCATCATCGCCCGCCGCGGCAGCCAGGCCCGCAACATCGCCAAGGTCGCCGCGGCCCGCAAGCTGCTCACCTGCGTCTTTTACGCGATGCGCGACGGGCAGGTCAGGTCACTGGCCCCCCGCAGCCACGCAGCGGAGGCCGGGTGAGCAGGCCCGGACACGGGCAGCGCGTGATCGCCTGCTGGTCTGGCCCCCGCCCCCGGCGGCGCGGCCGTGCCTCTGATTGATCCCGCTGCCCGCACGCGGACCGCCCCATGCCCCCGCGGCCGGCAACCGCGGGAACCCCGAAGGGATGACCGCAGCCAGGCGCCTGCCCTATGACAAGGCTGCACCCGGGGCGGAACACATCCACATATCCCCTGCTCCCCGCCGCCCCATTATCGGATCGCGGCCAGGGCACCTCAAGAACGCCTCCGGCGCCGGCTACGCCGGCCGGGGCTCCGCCCCGGTCCTTGACCTGCCCGCCCGCTCACCTGAGATGGCAGCGATCGGGAAACAGGGCAACCCCAGGCCCAGGCCATGACAGCGATGGACCTCACCTTGGCGTGCCCGCACACCCGCCCGGAACCATGGGAAAGGCCGTGAAACACCCCCTTGACACCGGCCCGCTCCTTCAGGGATGACACCGGCCCGCTCCTTCAGGGATGACCAGGAGAAAACACGGTCAGGGGCTGGTCTCGTCTTATGCGGCTGTGCGCGGCTCGGGGCGACGGTATGCGGCTCGCTGTGCCCTATACGTGCCCCAGCTTCTCGCCGGGCGTGGGCTACCTCGGCGGCGTCTCGCCGTCCTGAAGGCCGTCCGGCTTGTCCTCGCCGTGGCCGGTATCGGCGGGCTGGGCCGCTTCGAGGATGCGGCGCTTGGCTTCGGCCTCCTGCCCGGCGATGAACTCGGCATAGACGCGGAGCAGTGCGTCCGCGCTGAGTCCTGTCCGGTTGCCGCCTCCGGAGCCGTAGCACCGTAGACGCTCCCGATGGGCTTGAGCCGCGCTGCCGAGTTGAGCCGTACCAAGATCAAGGCCCGGCCGCGGCTTTCGCCGGTTCGGGAGGTCGTCAGGAGCAGCGACATTCGTTAAGGTGCAGCTAGGGGAGTGCGGAGATGGCGCGCCGCTGGATGAGACCGGGCATCGTCCGCTGGCTGAGCGGGCTGCTTGCCAGCGTGCTGATGGTGGCTGCGGTGAGCGGCCTGGTCGCGTTGCTCAATCCGCACGTTCCGGCGCTTTACCTGCTGGTGCTCTACGTGCTGGTGGTCTTGCCGGTTGCCATCGTGTGGGGCACAGGGCTGGCGGCAGTCATCTCGGTCCTGAGCGCTGCGGTCTACGGATACTTCTTCCTTCCTCCAATCCACTCGTTCTGGGTTGCCGACTGGCGGAGCGTCGTCGCGCTGGGCGTCTTCCTGGTTACGGCGGTGGTCGTGGGAGAGCTGGCGGCCCGGTTGCGGCGGGCGGCGCAGGCGGCGGCCCGCCTGTCGGAGGAGCAGGCCGCGCTGCGGCGGGTGGCCACGCTCGTCGCGCGCGGAGCGCCGCCCTCCGATGTCTTCTCGGCGGTGGCGCAAGAGCTCGCCAAGGTGTTCGGCGCAAGCATCACGGCCGTGCTCCGCTATGAAGACGACGGCACCGCGACCGTCGTCGGCGGCTGGGGTGAGCCGGGCGTGCAGATCCCGGTCGGTGCCCGGCTGAAGGTTGCGGGCGAAGGCGTTGCCGTGCTGGTCTTGCAAACGGGTGTGGCGGCGAGGGCCGAGCGCTTTGACGGGCCGCTGGGGTCGGTCGCGCGCTTTTTCCAGGAGGCTGGTGTCACCACAGGTAGTGGCAGCCCGATCGTCGTCGAAGGGCGCCTGTGGGGTCTTGCGGTCGCCGGGTC
The DNA here is from genome assembly GCA_035640715.1 of Streptosporangiaceae bacterium. Taxonomy (GTDB): domain Bacteria; phylum Actinomycetota; class Actinomycetes; order Streptosporangiales; family Streptosporangiaceae; genus DASQVO01. The sequence goes on along the minus strand of DASQVO010000575.1, from coordinate 2,189 downwards.
GCGGAACGGCGGCGCGTTGCCCGCCGGAACTGAGCACCGCATCGCCGATTTCACCGAGCTGGCCGCGACCGCGATCGCCAACGCCGAGACGCAGGCCCAGCTGATGGAATCGCGCGCGCGGATCGTTGCCACCGCCGACCAGACGCGCCGGCGGATCGAGCGCGACCTGCACGACGGCGCCCAGCAGCGCCTGGTCTCGCTGGCGCTGCAGCTGCGCGTGGCGCAGGCGGCGGTGCCGCCCGAACTCGGCGAACTCGGCGCGGAACTGGAACGCGTCACCGCTGGGCTGACGAGTACGCTGGATGAACTGCGCGAGTACGCGCGCGGCATCCACCCCGCGCTCCTGACCGAGCGTGGTCTCGGACCCGCCTTGAAGACGCTCGCCCGCCGCTGCCCCATCCCGGTTGACCTGGATGTGCGGGCGAAGGGGCGGCTGCCCGAGCAGGTGGAGGTCGGCGCCTACTACGTCGTCTCAGAGGCGCTGACGAACGCAGCCAAGCACGCAAGCGCCTCCAAGGTTGCCGTCTGCGTCGAGGCCGTCACCGGCATCCTGTGCGTCTCGGTTCGCGACGACGGCTGCGGGGGCGCCGACTTTACCCGTGGCACCGGTCTGGTCGGTCTCAAGGACCGCGTGGAGGCGCTCGGCGGCCGGATTTCCCTCCACAGCCCCCGCGGAGCGGGAACCACCCTGCGTGTGGAACTCCCGCTCACCGGCGCCGACGACCCCCTGACCAGGTGAAACATGGCCTGTGGGGTTCCAGAACTTAGCCACTGGTCCTGACCTGGGCTCTTATGCGGCCCGTTCGTATTCGTTGATGAGGCCGCCGAGGACGGGCCGGCACTGGATCCGCTCCTTGGAGAGGCCCGCGGCCGGGTGATCGGGCCGGGGCGGGCGGAGCTGGCGGCTGCGATGAGGGCGCCGTCCGTTGTAATGGCTCTCGTACTGGGCCAGGATCGTCCGCAGATGCCGTTTGCCGAAGATCAGCATCCGGTCAGTGACCTCGGTCCGGGCCGTGAGCACGAACCTTTCCGCGTAAGCGTTCGCGCGCGGGCTGCGGGGCGGGATCTTCACGGCCTCGATGCCAGCACCGGCCAGGACCGCGTCGAACGACGCGGTGAACTGCCCGGCCCGGTCCCGGACCAGGAACCGGAAACCGGCGGCGCGATCCCCCAGATCCATCAGCAGGTTGCGGATCTGCTGCACGGTCCACGGGCCGTCCGGGTTCGCGGTGACACCGAGGATGTGCACGTAGCGGGAGCCGACCTCCATGACGAACAGGCAGTACAGGCGCTGCAGGGTCACCGCGCAGTCCACATGGAAGAAATCGGTGGCGAGCATCGTGGCTGCCTGGGTGTGCAGGAACTGCCGCCAGGTCGTGTCGGTGTGCCGTTGCGGTGCCGGGGGGATCTTCAGGGCTTTGAGGATCCGGCGGATGGTGGATGCGCTGACCCGGTGGCCGAGCTTAAGCAGCTCACCTTGGATCCGCTGGTATCCCCAGCCGTGGTTCTCGGTGGCGAGCCGTTCGATCAGCGCGGCGATCTCAGCGCTAACCGGCGGCCGTCCTATCCGGTGCGGGTAGGTCCACTTGCGAGTGACCAGGCGGCGGTGCCACCGCAAGACGGCGCCCGGGATGACCAGCCGGTGCATCCGCAGCCGTGCCGGCAGGAGCCGGATCAGCGCAGCTAGGACCGCACGGTCGGCCCAGTCGAGCCGGGGCCGCGGATGGGTACGGCGCAACACGGCGACCTCGTGCCGCAGCACGAGCAGTTCGGCGTCCTTGGAGGCCGATGACCGGCCGAGCAGAACCAGCCAGCCGCAGAGCCGGACGAAGATGAGATAGAGCAGGCGCAAGGACACGGATGATCATGATGCCCTACCGCCGACCCTGGCCGTCGCCGCAGCTCACAAGCCAGGCAGGCTTCTGGCACCCCACAGCGTGGTGACAGCCGCGAATGTCAGCCACAGCAGCTGGGTGCTGGCGACGAGCAGGCTGTACCCGGCCAGCACAAGCCAGCGGTTCCGCCGGACCGGCGACACGTCGGCGTCCGTCATTGCGCGCTCCGCTAGCTAGGTCTGTCGGCGAACTCGTCTGGCCCCTCGGCGAGGATGAGCTCGGCGAGGTTGGTCATGGATTTGCGCATGTCGGCACGGAGCCCAGGCGCGATGATGGCATGCAGGAGTCGGCCGA
>DASQVO010000574.1:0-18866 GCA_035640715.1 Streptosporangiaceae bacterium | reverse complement strand
CGGGTGAGCTGGATGGCCGCGGAACGTATGGGCTCCGGCGGGAACGGCACTGGCCGGGAGCGGACCAGGGCCAGTCCGGTCCGCTCCGTCCGCCGCCCCGCCAGCAGGTCGAGCATGACGTTCGCGCCGAACCGGCTCGCGCCGACGCCGAGCCCGGTGTGGCCGCACGCATAGGCCAGGCGCCCGCGGCGGGCCGTCCCGTAGAAGGCGCAGAAGCGGCTGCACGTGTCGATGACGCCGCCCCAGGCATACTCGAACGAGATGCCATCGAGCTGCGGGAACGTGCCGAAGAAATGCGCGGCGAGGCGGGCGAACGTCGCTGGCCGCTGGTCGCGCTCGGCCGTGATCTTCCCGCCGTTGTAGTAGACGGCGTCGTAGCCGCCCCACAGGATCCTGTTGTCGCTGGTCAGCCGGAAATAGTGGAACTGGTTGCCCCGGTCGGCGGCTCCCTGCCTGTTGCGCCAGCCAATGCTGGCCAGCCGGCTGCGCGACAGCGGCTCCGTCATGAGCGCGTAGTCGTAGACGGGGACGACGTAGTTCCTGATCCGGCGCAGCAGCGGCGGGTAGCCGCCCGTGGCGAGCGCGACCCTGGCGGCCCGCACCGTGCCATAGGGCGTGGTCAGCACCAGCCCGGCGCGGCCGCCGGGCCCGCCGCGCCGGTCCTCGCCGATGGCGCGCACCGGTGTGTGCTCATAGATCCGCACGCCGGCGTCCAGGCACACACGGCGCAGGCCCCGCGCGAGCCGTGCGGGATCGGCCATCGCGCAGGAGTCCCGGTACCAGGCGCCGCCCAGGAACGCCGGCGAGTCCAGTTCGCGGCGCAGCGCCCCGGCGTCGAGTTCGGTGACGTCATGGCCGAGGCGGCGGGCCGCCTCGGCCTCATCGTGCAGGTCCTCGAGCTGCCATGGCTCGGTGGCGACGGTCAGCTCCCCGGTGGCCGAGAAATCGCAGTTGATGCCGTGCTTGGCGACCGTCTCGGCGATCTCGGCCAGGTTTTGCGCGCCGAGCCGCTCCAGCAGCGGCATCTCGTCCGGGAACCTGGCCAGGCCGTTGCCGATGCCGTGGGTGAGGCTGGAAGAACAGAATCCGCCGTTCCGCCCGGACGCCCCCCACCCGGCCGTGCTCGCCTCCAGGAGGACCACGTCAGACGAGGGGTCACGCTGCCGCGCGAGCAGCGCGGTCCATAGTCCCGAAAAGCCGCCGCCGACGACGGCCAGGTCCGCGGTAACCGCCGCAGTCAGCGCGGACGCGGGCTCCGGTGCGCCGGGCTGGCTGGTCCAGAATGGCTGCGGCAGCGCGCCCGCCAGCGACCGGGCAACACGGGAATCCGCGGCCGATAGCCGGGACGACTTCGGGATCATCATGCCTCGCTCCTGCTCGTTCGTGGAATGCGTCCCGGCCGGGAACGTCGGCGCGGCCGAGCCAGGCCTGACCGGGACGGAGCCCGCGAACGCGGGCGCCGCCGAGCCGGCCCTCACCGCAAGGGGTCAGGCCTTTTTCCTTCCGATGACCACGCTGGCCAGGGCGCACAGGATGCCGACCGTGAACAGGGCAGTGCCGAACACGAAGACCTGCGGCGGGATGCCAATCCGGGTGGCGCCGTAGATCCACACCGGGAACGGGACTGCCGAGCCGCTGACGAAGTTGGATGTCACGAAGTCGTCGATGGAGAGCGCGAATGCCATCAGGGCTCCGGCCATGATGCCGGGCCAGATCAGCGGCAGCGTGATCTTGCGGAAGGTCACCCAGGAGTTGGCGCCCAGGTCCCGTGCCGCCTCTTCCAGCGACAAGTCGAAGCCCGCCAGCCGCGCGCGGACGGTGACCGCCACGAACGCGATGCTGAAGGTGACGTGTGCGAGCAGCAGGGTGAGGAACCCGCGGGCCAGGTTGAGGGTGACGAACAGCCCGAGCATTGAGGCGCCGAGCACGATCTCGGGCACGGCGATGATGAGGAACATCACCTGCTCGATTGCTGTCTTGCCGCGGAAGCGCGGCGGCCGGTAGCGCACCAGCGCCAGCGCCAGCAGTGTGCCTACCACCGTGGACAGGAGGGTGGCGACGATCGCCACCCGGATCGACAGCCAGAATGCCGCGGTCAGCTGCGGGATGCCGTTCCACTGCTGGTACCACTGGGTGGTGAACCCGTTCCAGCCGAAGCTCACCTGCGCCAGGCCGGTCGTGACCTTGTTGAAGCTATAGGCGATCATCACCGCGATCGGGAACACCAGGTAGGCGATGACCAGCCACGAATAGGTGGGCAGCAGGTAGCGGGCCCACCGGGAGCGGTGGCTCTTGCCCGGGCCGGCCCGGCGGGTTTCCCCCCGCGGCGCCGTAGTCGCGACCGTGCTCACAGATACTCCTCGATCGCCCGGGCCCCGAGCAGCCGGGAGTACGCGAAGATGCCCAGCAGCGAGATCGCCAGCAGGACCGCGGACAGGGCGGATCCGCCCGCATAGTCGAGGTTGACCAGGAACGAGTTCTGGATGACGGTCCCGATCATCGTGTTGCTGGTCCCGCCGAGTACCGTCTGGTTCACATAGTCGCCGAGCGCCGGGATGAACGTCAGCAGGAACGCGGCGAACAGGCCCGGCACGGTAAGCGGGAGGATCACTTTGGTGAACGCCTGCCGCTTGGTGGCGTACAAGTCGTAGGCCGCGTCCAGCACCCGCCTGTCGATCCGCTCGATCGCCACGTACAGCGGCAGCGCGGTGAACGGCAGGTAGTTGTAAGCCAGGCCGGCCACCACCGCGTACCCCGTTGCCAGCACATGGAAGCTCTGCGGCAGCAGGTGGGCGTTCTTGAGGGTGCCCAGGACCACGCCCTGGTCCGACAGGATGAACTGCCACACCACGGTGCGGATAACGAAGGACACGAAGAACGGGACCAGCAGCATCAGCAGGAAGAAGTTCTTTTTTCTCCCGCCGTAGAAGGCGATCCAGTAGGCGATGGGGAACGAGACGACCAGGTCGATCAGGGTCGCCGCACCGGCGAAGTAGACGCTGGTGAGGAACTGGCCGCGGTACAGGCTGAGCTGCTGGCCGAACTCGGCCCAGTGCCAGGTCATGACGCAGGCCCCGGTGCCGAAGTTGCAGGTCTGCAGCGACAGCGAGAGCATCACGATCAGCGGCACCAGGAACAGCACCAGCAGCCACAGCCCGGCGGGCAGGCTCAGCAGATACGGCGCGAGCGCCTTGCCGAGCCTGACCTGAGGGCGGCGGCCAGAGCCTACGCGCCCTGGGTGATGGGCAAGAACAGGTTGTTCCACGCGGTCAGCTCTTCCTGACTCTTGTACTGGTAGTACGGCCGGGAGCTCTTGATGTACTGCTCGGTGGGGAACACCGTGGGGGCGTCCGCGGTCACCGAGGGGGGCAGGCCGATGGAGGAGGCCATCTCCTTGAGCGTCGTCTTGGCCCACCCGGCCGGGTTCAGCAGGACCTGCCTGGCCGCGGGCACCGGGCACACGTAGTTGCCGTAGTACTCCACCACGGCCTGCGACTGCGGGTCGTAGTAGTAGTCCATCAGCATCATCGCGTCCTTGGGGTTCTGGGCGTTCATGGGAATGCACATGTTGTCCGTCCAGGACATGGCGCCCTCGTCCGGGATCAGCAGCTTCAGGTCGCGGTACTTGCTGTTGAGGTCGGCCTGGAAGATGTCACCGGACCAGACCTGGCTGACCAGGGTGTCGCCGTTCTTGAGGTGGTTGATATAGCTCTGGTCGTAGTAGGCCCGGACGATTCCGTCGCTCTTCTGCTGCTGCAGCTTCTTCGCGGCCTTTGCCCACTCGGACTCGGTGGAGGTGGCCGGGTCTACCCCGATCGCGAGCAAGCCGGCGCTGCCGAGTTCCTGCGGGTCGCTCATCATGCCGACCTTGCCCGCGTACTTCTTGTCGAACAGAATGCCGATGCTGCTGCCAGGGTTCTTGATGACTGAGGAGTTGTAGCCGATCGCCGTCCACCCGGACTGCCAGGCCATCGTGTATTTGTTCCCCCGGTCCCAGGACGGGTTCTTCACCAGCGGGCCGGCGTACGTGTAGAAGTTCTTCATCATCGACTGGTCGAGCGGGGTCAGCCAGCCGAAGTTGATCAGGTAGCCGAGCGGCGGGCTGTTGTTCGTCATCACGATGATGTCGAACCCGGTGTACTGCTTGGCCTGCAGCGACGGCCGGATCTTGGCGTAGAAGGGCAGATTGGCGTTGATCGGCTCGGTGTAGCTGACCTGGATCCCGGTGGTCTGGGTGAAGTGCTCCAGGGTCGGGTGCTTGCCGTTCAGGACGTCGATGTAATAGGGCCAGTTCGCGAAGTTGACCTTCTTGTTGAGCTTCTGCCTGGCCCACCAGGAGGCTGTGCCCACACCGCTTGCGGCCGCCCCGCCACCCGGCGAGGTGCCTTGCACGCCACAGGCAGCGAGGAACGCGGCGAGCCCCCCGGCCCCCGCGGAGGCAAGCATGGTGCGGCGTGACATCCGCCGCTGAGTCAGCCCCCGCCAGATCGACGGGTCGATGGCGGATCTTTCCTGCGCGGGGCCAGCGCCCCCCTCATCATTCACTATCGATACCTCCTCGAGCCGATCGTCAGCCGATCGGGTAAGAGTGCTCGGGCTGCCAGGACAGCCAGATGCTGTCGCCCCGGGCGGCCGGCTGGCCAGCAGACGCGGAGTTCTGCTGGAAGACGACCATGTCGGCCCCGGTGGTGGTGGTGACGGCGAAATTTGTCGAGGTGCCTAGGTAGACCACCTCGGTCACGGTGCCGCGCAGGACGCACCCGTCGCCGGGGGGCGGGGCTGCGGACAGGTCGATCTTCTCCGGCCGGACGGTGAGCTCCAGCCGGGCGCCGGGGCTGGCAGTGATGCCGGGCCGGATGGGCACGATGATCCGCTCGTCCGCGCTCACCTCGATCACGGCGCGGCCGCCGTCGAGGCGGCTGACGGTGCCGGCCAGCAGGTTAGAGGTGCCGATGAACCCGGCCACGAACCTGGTGGAAGGGTGTTCGTAGATCTCGCGGGGCGCGCCCAGCTGCTCGATGATCCCCTCGTTCATGACCGCGATCCGGTCCGACATGGTCAGCGCCTCGTTCTGGTCGTGCGTCACGTACACGAACGTGATGCCGACCTCCCGCTGGATCCGCTTCAGCTCCACCTGCATGGCCTGCCGGAGCTTGAGGTCGAGCGCGCCCAGCGGCTCATCCAGCAGCAGCGCCCGGGGGTTGTTGACCAGCGCCCGGGCCAGCGCCACCCGCTGCTGCTGGCCGCCGGACAGCTCCCGGGGACGCCGCTGGTCACGGCCGGCCAGGTCGACGATCTCCAGCATCTCCCCGACCCGCCGGGTGATCTCGGCCCTGGGGACCCGCTTGCGGCGCAGGCCGAAGGCCACGTTCTCGGCCACGCTCATGTGCGGGAACAGGGCGTAGGACTGGAACACCATGTTGACGTCGCGCCTGTTCGGCGGGACGTTGGTGACGTCCTCGCCGTGCAGCCGGATCTTCCCCCGGGTCGGCTCCTCGAAGCCGGCGATCATCCGCATGGTGGTGGTTTTGCCGCACCCGGACGGGCCCAGCAGGGAGAAGAACTCTCCCTCGGCGATCTGCAGGTCCACCCCGTTGACGGCGGTGACCACCTCACCGCGGGCGTGGAACTCCTTGACCACTCCCGCTAGCTCGATCGCTGGCAATCGGGTGGAACCGGCGCCACCCGGCTCCGGGCTGACGGCTGTCTCAACCGGGCCGGCCGCCGTCCCGGGTCCCGCCAGCGAGGGCGTGTGCCTCTCGGTCATGTCAGGTGGGTATCCCTCTTCTCTCCGCGCTCCCGCGCTACTGGCCGCACCGGCCTCTCACCTGCAACGACCAGCGCTGAGGGTTCAGATCCTGGCAGACCTCCGGGTGGAAATCAACTAAATCAGTAGCAAACCCTGCTGAAGACGACTGATTCGGTTAATTTCTTGTAACGCGGACCCCTTACACCCCAGCTGACAGCGGGACGGCACCCGCCGCCCCGCTCCCACCACGGTCGCCTGCCCGTCCGCTCAGCCGCCCAGATAGCTCATGACATGCTTGATCCGGGTGTAGTCCTCCAGACCGTACATGGACAGGTCCTTGCCGTAGCCGGAGTGCTTGAAGCCGCCGTGCGGCATTTCCGCCACGATGGGGATGTGGGTGTTGATCCAGACGGCGCCGAAGTCCAGCCGCCGCGCCATCCGCATCGCCCGGCCGTGGTCCTTCGTCCAGACGCTGGAGGCGAGCCCGTACTTCACGCCGTTCGCCCACGCGGCCGCCTCGTCTTCGGAGCTGAACTGCTGGACGGTGATCACCGGGCCGAAGATCTCGTCCTGGATCATCTCGTCCTGCTGCCGCAGGCCGGAGACCACGGTCGGCGCGTAGAAGTAGCCGCGGTCGCCGAGCCGCTGCCCGCCGGTGACGACCTCGGCGTGCTCCGGGGTGCGCTCGATGAATCCCTCCACCCGGGCGAGCTGTGCCGGGTTGTTCAGCGGGCCGTAGTCGGCGTCCGGCACGTCGAGGCCGCCCACCTTGGTGCCGCGCGCCTGCTCGGCGAGCGCGGCGGTCAGCTCCGCCGCGATGCCGGGGCCGGCCAGCACCCGGGTCGCCGCGGTGCAGTCCTGCCCCGCGTTGAAGTAGCCGGCCCCCGCGATTCCCTCGGCAGCCGCGGCGACGTCGGCGTCGTCGAAGACGACGACCGGGGCCTTGCCGCCAAGTTCCAGGTGCACGCGCTTGAGGTCGGCGGCGGCCGCCTGCGCCACTTCCCTGCCCGCGCGGACCGATCCGGTGATCGAGACCATCTGCGGTATCTCATGGGCGACGAGCGCCCTCCCGGTGTCGCGGTCGCCGCAGATGACGTTGAACACGCCCGGCGGCAGGAACTCCGCGGCGAGCTCGGCCAGCATGACGGTGCTGACCGGGGTGGTGTCGGAAGGCTTGAGCACGATGGTGTTGCCCGCGGCCAGCGCCGGGGCGATCTTCCAGATCGCCATCATCAGCGGGTAGTTCCACGGCGTCACCTGCGCGCACACGCCGATCGGCTCCCGCCTGACAAAGGACGTGTGATCCCGCATGTACTCGCCCGCGGACCGGCCCTCCAGCAGGCGCGCCGCCCCGGCGAAGAACCGGAGCTGGTCGACGACCGGGGGAAGCTCCTCGCTCATCGTGAGTGCCACCGGCTTGCCCGTGTTGCGGCATTCCGCGGCGACAAGCTCCTCTCCTCGCGCCTCGACCGCGTCGGCGATCTTGAGCAGGGCCAGGCTCCGCTCCGCCGGTGTCGCGTCCCGCCAGGTCCCGAACGCATCGGCGGCCGCGCGAAGCGCGGCATCGACGTCTTCCGCCCCCGAGACCGGAGCCTGCGCGTAGGCCTCGCCGGTGCTGGGGTCGATGACGTCGCTGGTCCGGTCATCACGGGTGTCGGCGAACTTGCCGTTCACGAAATTCTTCAGCTCTGTCAACCTCAGCCTCCTGCGCTCCGTGCGGCCGCACGCCTATCCGAATATGACGAGCTTCGCAGAGTTTTTGGACACGTACAAGTGATTCAGTCGCCATTCTTGCAAATATCTGCGGAATCGGTTGACATTAGGCCGGGACATGGCAGCATGTTGCTGAAAGGAGGGAGTAAGTCATGGCGCATGGCCCGAGGCCGACGCCAATGCCCCCCGTAGTGCTCGACAACATCTCCAAGCGGATCATCGAGCAGTTGCAGCAGGACGGCAGGCGGCCCTACGCAGCGATCGCCAAAGCCGTCGGCCTTTCCGAGGCCGCGGTGCGTCAGCGGGTGCAGCGGCTGATCGATGCCGGCGTCATGCAGATCGTGGCGGTCACGGATCCCCTCACGCTGGGTTTCCGGCGGCAGACGATGATCGCCGTCAAGTGCGACGGCGATCTGCAGAAACTTGCGGACCACCTGGCCGGCATGGAGGAGATCGACTACGTCGTGATCACGGCGGGCTCGTTCGATCTGCTTCTTGAGGTCGTCTGCGAGGACGACGACCACCTGCTGGAGATCCTCAGCAGGGTCCGTGCCGTGCCGTCCGTGACGAGCACGGAGACCTTCGTGTACCTGAAGCTGCGCAAGCAGACCTATTCATGGGGAACCAGATGACAACTCCACGCGACACGAGCGCGAAGATGCAGGACGCGGCCAGGCAGCACCTCTGGATGCACTTCACCCGGATGTCCGCCTACTCCGGCAGCGAGGTCCCCGTGATCGTGCGCGGCTCCGGGCCGTACGTCTTCGACGACCACGGCAAGCGTTACCTCGACGGGCTCTCCGGGCTTTTCGTCAGCCAGGTCGGGCACGGCCGCACCGAGATCGCCGACGCCGCCTCCCGCCAGGCTTCCGAGCTGGCCTACTTCCCGCTGTGGTCGTATGCGCACCCGCGCGCGATCGAGCTCGCGGAGCGGCTCGCCGACCTGGCCCCGGGCGACCTGAACAGGGTCTTCTTCACCACCAGCGGCTCGGAGGCCGTCGAGTCGGCCTGGAAGCTCGCCAAGCAGTACTTCAAGCTGATCGGCCAGCCGGAGCGGTACAAGGTGATCAGCCGCGACATCGCCTATCACGGCACGTCGATGGGCGCGCTCGCGGTCACCGGGCTGGCCAGCATCAAGCACGCGTTCGAGCCGCTGCCGGCCGGCGGCGTCCGCGTGCCGAACACGAACTTCTACCGTGCACCCGATTTCGTCGCCGATGACCTGACGGACTTCGGCCGGTGGGCGGCCGACGAGATCGAGCGCGCCATCCTGCGGGAAGGCCCGGAGTCGGTCGCCGCGGTGTTCCTCGAGCCAGTGCAGAACTCCGGCGGCTGCTTCCCGCCACCGCCCGGCTACTTCGAGCGCGTGCGGGAGATCTGCGACCACTACGGCGTCCTGCTCGTCTCCGACGAGGTGATCTGTGCCTTCGGGCGGCTCGGCTACTACTTCGGCTCGCAGCGGTACGGCTACCAGCCCGACATCATCACCTTCGCCAAAGGCCTGACGTCAGGCTATTCACCACTCGGCGGCATGCTGGTGCGGGATGTGCTGATGGAGCCGTTCAACCGCGGGACGACGACGTTCCTGCACGGCATCACGTTCGCCGGTCACCCGGTCTCGGCCGCGGTCGCCCTGGCCAACCTGGACATCTTCGAGAAGGAAGACCTGCTCGGGAACGTCCGCACCAACGAGGCCGGCTTCCGCGCCACCCTGGAGAAGCTGTACGACCTGCCGATCGTCGGCGACATCCGGGGAGATGGCTACTTCTACGGCATCGAGCTGGTGAAGGACAAAGCCACCCGTGAGACGTTCACCGACTCCGAATCCGAGCACCTGCTCCGCGGCTACCTTTCGCACGCCCTGTTCGACGCTGGGCTGGTCTGCCGGACTGACGACCGCGGTGACCCGGTGATCCAGCTCGCTCCCCCGCTCATCTGCACCCAGGAACACTTCGACGAGATGGAGCGCATCCTCCGCGAGGTTCTCACCGAGGCCTGGGACAGGATCTGATAACCGCCCGGCGGCCGTGGCCCGGCTTCCCGCCCCGACGTGGCGGCATGCGGTCATTTGGCGCTTCGGCGGGGCGGCTGACAGTTCGCTGACGACGTTGTCGATGCGGCGCTGGCGGGTCTGGGCGGTCTTAGCCTGCTCGACGGCGAGTACGTGACGGCGCTGGCCGCTGTAGGACAACTGCTCGAAGGCCTGGCGTGCGGCGGGCTCGCGGTTCAGGGCGGCCACGAGATCTTCGGGAACCTCGACCTTCCGCGGCTCGGTGTCCGCGACGACATCGACGTCTACCTCGTCGCCGGCCGCGACGCCTGCCTTCGTGCGGACCTCGGCGCTCACCGGGATCAGGGACCGGCCGCCCATGGACCCGACGGTGCTCGGGTAGTTGATGGTGACCTGGACGCGGCGGGCAACCCGGCCGGGCGAGCTAGGCGGTTCCGGGCGCAGCTCCACTTGCGAATTATTTGCAACTGCGCTAATCCCGCGTTTAGTCTGTGATCATGACACTGACCCGCGTGAGCAAGGCGAGCCAGGCACTCAGCAGGCCGGAGTGGGCACGGGCCGGCGGCATGACGGCGGCCGTGATCGCGCTGCATGTGATCGGCTGGTTCACACTGCTGGCGATCGTCACCCCCGCCCACTACAGCCTGGGCACGAAGACGTTCGGGGTCGGCATCGGCGTCACCGCCTACACGCTCGGCATGCGGCACGCCTTCGACGCCGACCACATCTCCGCGATCGACAACACCACCCGTAAGCTCATGGCCGACCGGCAGCGGCCACTGTCGGTCGGGTTCTTCTTCTCCCTAGGCCACTCGACGATCGTCTTCGTCCTGTCGCTGCTGCTCTCCCTGGGCATCAGGGCGATCGTGGGCCCGGTGAAGAACGGGGGCTCCGCGCTGCACCACATCACCAACGTGGTCGGCACCGGTATTTCGGGGACGTTCCTCTACCTCATCGCGGTCATCAACATCATCATCCTGGTGGGCATCGTCCGGGTCTTCCTTGGCATGCGCCGCGGCGAGTTCGACGAGGCCGCGCTGGACGAGCAGCTCAACGCGCGCGGCTTCATGACCCGGATCTTCGGGCGGCTCATGGGCTCGATCACCAGGCCATGGCAGATGTACCCGGTCGGCGTGCTGTTCGGCCTCGGCTTCGACACCGCGACCGAGGTCGCGCTGCTGGTCCTGGCAGGCACCGGCGCCGCCAGCGGGCTGCCCTGGTACGCGATCCTCTGCCTGCCGGTACTGTTCGCGGCGGGGATGAGCCTGCTCGACACCATCGACGGCTGCTTCATGAACTTCGCCTACGGCTGGGCATTTTCCCAGCCGGTCCGCAAGGTGTACTACAACATCACGATCACCGGGCTGTCGGTGGCGGTGGCGCTGATCATCGGCACCGTGGAGATCCTCGGCCTCATCGCGCAGGAGTACAGTCTCGGCGGCCCGTTCTGGACCTGGGTCTCCGGCCTGAACCTCAACTCCCTCGGCTTCTTCATCGTCGGTCTCTTCGTCGCTACCTGGATCATCGCCCTGGGGGTCTGGCGGTTCGGCCGCGTCGAGCAGCGCTGGGCCGCCACGATGCCCACCCCCTGCGACAGCACGGACTGACTGTGCTGGCCGGGGGCAAGACGACCCCCTGGAACGCGGCTACTGCCGCGACCGGCAACGTCTGCCTGTCTTCGGACGTTCGGAGCCGGGGGGCCGCCGATCAGGCGGTCGATGCGGATCGGGATGTCGCGTACGCGGATGCCGGTGGCGTGACACACGGCGTAGTCGGCCTAGTTCACGGGAATGTTCATGCGTGGATGGATGACCACCCCCCGTTCGGCTAGCTGGGATTAACCGGTACCGGCGACGATCGCGGCATGGCCGACAATGCTGACCACGACCCGGCTGACCACCACCTGCCCCTCTCGCGCCGGCAGGTCCTCGCTGCCGTCGGCGGCACGGGCCTGCTGACCGCCGCGGGCACGGGCGTGGTTGGCGCGCAGGCACCGCGCGCGATGGCGTCCACCGCCGCGTCGGAGACCAGCGGCACGCCGGAACAGGTCCATCTGGCCTGGGGCGACGACCCCGCCACGAGCGTCGTCGTCTCCTGGGCATCACCTGGGCCAGCGGTTCATCCGCGGGTGCACGTGGACGTGCGCCGGACGGTTCCCGCGCAGCAGCACAGCTACACCGACGGGATCAACGGCGAGACCGTGTGGGCCTATCACGCACGCGTCGACGGGCTGCGGCCCGGCACCCGCTACAGCTACACCGTGACTGCGGACAACGACGCCAGCGCCGCCCGCCCGTTCGCCGGCAGCTTCCGGACCGCCCCGGCGGGCCGTGCGGCATTCCGGTTCACCAGCTTCGGCGACCTCGCCACGCCGAACACCAGATGGGTCCTGTCCTACGGCCAGTCCGCCTACGCGGTCGGCGCCGTCGAGGTGTTCCGGCCGCTCTTCCATCTGCTCAACGGCGACCTGTGCTACGCCAACCTGAACCCGGCGTCGCAGCCGGAGGTCTGGCGCGACTTCGGGAACAACAACCAGGCGTCGGCGGCCCGCCGGCCGTGGATGCCGTGCCTGGGCAACCACGAGGTGGAGTTCAACAACGGGCCGCAAGGATATGACTCCTACCTCACCCGCTATCTCCTGCCCGACAACGGGATACCGGCCTTTCGGGGGCGCTGGTATGCGTTCAGGGTGGGGGCTGCGCTGTTCATCTCCCTCGATGCCAGCGACGTGATCTACCAGGACGCGGCCGCGTCCGTGGCCGGGCCCGCGCCGCTCACCCCGGCGGCGAGCACCGGCAACGCGGCCATCCAGCCGGGCACGTCGTTCTACATCAGGGGGTATTCGGGCGGCGCCCAGACGGCGTGGCTGCGCCGGACCCTGGCGGCGGCGCGGGACGATGACTCGATTGACTGGATCATCGTCCAGATGCATCAGGACGCGACGAGTTCTTCCGCCACCGGGAACGGGTCCGACCGGGGAATCCGCGAGACGTGGCTGCCGCTGTTCGACGCCTACGAGGTTGACCTGGTGCTGTGCGGCCACGACCACGACTACGAGCGGTCCTTCCCGGTCCGCGGTTACGACAGCATGGCGGGACGGGACGCCGCGACCGGCGCGCCCGTGCAGACCTACCGGCCGCACCCGGTCACGACGGTCGACAGCGGCACGTTCAACACCAGCCAGGGCACGGTTCACCTGATCCTCGGCGGCGGCGGCACCAGCGCTAACCTCGACAGCTACGGCATCGACACCAGCGACGGCCTCCGCCAGGCGAAGGTGTTCACGAAGCCGAACCGGCCGGCCCCGACGTCAACGGCGGGGGTATACGCGCGGGCGGGCGCCGACGCGCTAGAGGACGCCACCTGGTCGGCGAAGCGGGACACCACGACCGGTTACGGGATCGCCGTCTTCGACGTCGACCCCGGCACAGAATGCGGCGGGCAGACCAGCATCACCGTGACCTACTATCACGCGCCGGGCGCCGACCCCGTCAACCCGGCCACTGGCCGGACCGGGGCGCCGACGCCGGACTACACGAAGTTCGAGACGTTCACGCTGGTGCGCCCGCGCTCGGACGGGCCCGGCGGGCCCGGCGGACGCCGGTCACGTGCCGCCAGCGGAGCGGCGGTACTCGGCTAGGGTCTCCTCGTCCGGCGGGTACGTGCCGCGGATGCTGGCACCCCCGGCCACCCGCCGCTGGAGCCAGGCCTCCAGCCGGTCCCGCTCGTAGCAGCGGCCGGCGACCTCCTCGGCCACGCTCACCGGGATCACGACGACACCTTCGGCGTCGCCGACCACGACGTCGCCCGGCTGCACCATGACGCCGCCGCACCCGATCGGCAGGCCGAAGTCTGCCGGGTGATGCAGCACCGAGCTGGTCGTGCCGTGCGCGCCGCGCGCGTAGGACGGGAAGTCCAGCGCGGCGATCGCCGGGGAGTCACGCAGCGCGCCGTCGGTCACCAGGCCACCCGCGCCGCGCATCATCAGCCGGGTACACAGGATATGGCCGAGTGACGCCGCGCCGGTCTCGCCGCGGGCGTCGATGACCAGCACCTGATCCGGCTCGATGGTTTCCACCGCCACCCGCTGCGGGTTGGTCCAGTTGTCGTATTCGACCTGGAAATCAAGGTCCTCCCGGGCCGGGATGTAGCGCAGCGTGAACGCATAGCCAACCATCCGCTTGTCCGGGCGGAGCGGCCTTACGCCGGCCATGAACGTATTGCGGAAGCCGAGCTTGAGCAGCTCGCTGGTGAGGCTGGCCGTGGAGACCTCGTGCAGCTTCCGCCAGGATTCGGCTGTGAGTGGTTCCATCGGCATACATTGTGCAGCATCCAGAATTTCGCGTTATTCGAATGGTCCGCAGTGGTTACCGTTGGTCCGCAGTGGTTACCGTCGGCGCAGCAGGCACCGGCCGCTCACCTGGGCCGATGGCCCGGGTTCGCTAGCCGATTTCGAATAACGCTCCGGGGTGAGGCGCGCCGCAGCGCCGCGCCTCACGGGGAGCGGGATGAGTCAGCGGGGAACGGCCGGGCGGTGCGGGGTGGTCTCCTGGGACGGCATCGAGTTGCTCGTCGGCAGCGGGTACGGGATGCCGACGTCCAGCGTGCCGGCCAGCGCGTTGAGCACGGCCTGCTCGGCCACGGTCGTGTCGGCGAGCGATGTGGCGGGCAGCGTGGGGACGGCGGTGTCCGGCGGCTTGGCGAGGGCCAGCGCGCCGGTCATGTCACCGGTCACGCTGCGCCGCCACGCGGAGAGGTTCGGCACCTTCACGCCGAACAGCGTCTCGATGAACCGCAGCGTCGAGGTGTGGTCGAAGACGTCCGAGCACAGGTAGCCGCCCCGGCTGAAGGGCGACACCACCAGGCACGGCGTGCGGAACCCGAGCCCGACCGGCCCGGCGATGCCGGACGCGGCCGCCGGGAGGGTCCCGGTGAGGTACTCGCCGGGAGTGCCCGCCGGGGCCGTGGGCGGCGGCACGTGGTCGAAGAACCCGCCGTTCTCGTCGTAGATGACCAGAAGCACGGTCTGCGCCCACACGTCAGGGTTGGACACCAGCGTGGTGAGGACCTGCTGCACGAGGTACTCGCCATACTCCGGCGGTGCCGCCGGGTGCTCGCACTCGGCCAGCGGCGGGATGATCCACGAGACCGAGGGCAGCGTGCCGCCCTTGACGTCGGCGACGAACGAGGACGGGTAGATCGGGGTCAGCGCCTTCGAGACCAGCTCGAACCCCGTCACCGAGAACGGGTTGTTGTACGCCTTGAAGTACGGCAGCGGGCTGAGCGCCAGCAGGCCGAGCGGGTCGTTGTAGACCTTCCAGCTCACGCCGGCCGCCAGCAGCCGCTCCGGCATCGTCTCCCAGCTCAGCTTCCCGTATTCGGCAACCCGGTTGGTGAAGGTCTGCACGACCGGGCCGCCCGCCGTCCCCGCCGGGTCGATCGAAGCTGACATTCCCATCAGCCGGTTCGGGTCGGTGGGGCCGAGCACCGAGCAGAAGTAGTGGTCGCAGATAGTGAACGCGTCGGCCAGCGCGTAATAGAAGGCGAGGTCGGCCCGGGTGAAGTAGCCCATGGTCACGGGCCCGTTCTGGGCACCGTCTGCGGCCAGGTGGGCGGTCATGAAATGGTTCATCGCGCCGCCGTTCCAGCTCTGGTGCTGAGGCCCCCACGAGTGCGTGATGTCGTTGGTGGTCTGGCCGTTTTCCAGCGGCGGATGGCTCAGCAGATGGAACGGCTGCATGTAGCCGTTGGTGTCGGGCCCGGTGCCCGGCTGGTAGCCGAACTGGTCGAAGACCGGGTAGGTCTTGCCGCCGACGGTCTGGATGAGCACGGCCGGGTCGGAGAAGCCGCGCACTCCGGAAAGCGTGCCGAAGTAGTGGTCGAACGAGCGGTTCTCCTGCATGAGGATGACCACATGCTTGATGTCGCTGAGCGAGGCATTACCCGAGACGGACACCGCCGTCGCGTCGTCAAGCAGCTTGGCCTGCGCTGAAGTCAGGCGGGCGGCGGACGGCCGCCCCGACATGGCCCCGAACGCGCCGATCGCGGCCCCGCCGACCATGAACGCCCGCCTGCTCGCACCTGCCTTTCCGGAGAAAGCCTCGCCGGCGCCGCGCCGCTCTGGCATCTCCCCCGCTTGTTCTGGCCAGCCTTCGGGTTCTTCCAGGGCGTGCACGGCATCCTCCACGCGGACGGGCCGGCCGGAGCAGGCGCAGTAAACATTGTCGCGCTGACCGTAGACAGGCCACTTGTCCTGGCCCTGACGAGGATCTTACGTGCGGGTAACCCGGTGGGGAAGGGCGATGGCGATCCCGTGACCGCACCACGGGGGGCCGCGCTGCTGGTCGCGCCCTGGCCCGCCGACGGCGTCGCGCCCACGGATGGCGTGGTGCTCAGCGACGGCACCGTGCTGGGAGCGGGGGACGTGGTCGGGCTGGATGACGGCTGCGAGGTCGCGGGACCGGTCGTGGCCGTGCTGGGCGTGGTGGCGCCCTGCCGCGGCGTCGCCGTACCCGTCGGCTGCGGCACGACGTTACCGCTGCCCTGGTTTCCGGTGACGACGTTGCCGATGGTGGTGCCCGAGCCGCGGTGACCCCAGACGGTGGCAGCGATCGGCTTGCCCGTTGCGAGCTCGACCACCGTGACCCCGATGATTACCACCACGAAAATTGCCATCGAGATGGCGGCGGGCATGAGCCAGCGCGGCCTTCTGTTCGAGCCGTTCGAGCCGTTCGAGCCGTTCGAGCCGTTCTTGCCCGGCTCCCCGTGCCCGCCGCTCGCGATATGCACGCGGCCCGGGGATGGCTGGCCCGGGGATGGCTGGTCCGGGGATGGCTGTCCGGGCTGGGATGACTGCCCGGGCTGGCCGGGAAGGCCTGGCTGGCGGAACTCGGCGGCAGCCAGCTGGTCCGCCTGAGTCCCGGGATCCCACGCGTGCAACGGCTGTGTCGGCTGCTCCTCCTGGTTCGCCGCGGCGCCTGGGCTGCCGTTGACTCCCGCCCGCCCCGTCCCATTGCCGACGCGGCGGCCCGCCACGAGGTGACCGGAGGTGGGACTCCACACGCGCGCATGCTCCACGATCACCGGGGCCACTTCATCGAGGCGTTCCTTGGTGCGGCCAAGGAACTGCTTGTACACCGCGAAGCCTGCCGTGCTGGCGAAGCTGGCGACGGCTGTCCCGATGATCGTCCCGCCGACGCCGAGGTAGGACGTCAGCACCGCGGCCGTTACGGCGGCGAGGACGCTCGCGATGAGCTGGACGGTACTCAGCTCGATTCGTGGTCCTCTGCTCATCATCCCCCTCTCGCCAGTTCCGTCATACCGTCCGCCTCGACGTTCGCCCGGCCTGGGAAAGGCGACCGGGCAAACCGGTCTTCTCGCCACGGATCAGCCTATTTATCCTGGTTTGTGACTCGAAATCGCGCGATGGCCGACGGGCGTGGTGCGGCACGCGGAGTACCCAGGCTGCACTGCGACTAACGTCATATGGGTGCGTGGCGCTGAATTTGATGTTCTCGTGGTCGGAGCCGGGGTGAGCGGCCTGACGACCGCCATCTGCCTGGCAGAGTCCGGCCTCCGCGTCGGTATCCGCACGGCCAAGCAACCGGAGGCGACGACCTCGGCTGCCGCCGGCGCGATCTGGGGCCCGGTGATGACCGGGCCGCCCGGACGAACTCGGGAGTGGGCCCGCACCGGGCTGGCGGCGTTCCGCGCCCTTGAGGGCGATCCGGCCGCGGGCGTCCGGCCGGTGAGCGGCCGGGAGGTGTCGCGCGTTCCGGCCGAGCCTCCGGCCTGGACGGACCTGCTGACCGACGTGCGGTCATGTGCCAATGGCGACCTGCCCGAGGGCTTCGTGGCCGGCTGGCGTTATACGGCGTCCGTCGTCGACATGCCTGTCTATCTTGGCTACCTGCGTACCCGGTTCGAGCGGGCCGGCGGCAGGCTCCGGGTCGCGCCGGTCACGTCGCTCGCCGACGCGGCCGCCGAAGCGCGGGTCGTGGTGAACTGCTCTGGCGTCGCCGCCCGCGACCTGGTGCCCGACCCGGATGTCACCCCGGTCCGCGGCCAGGTTGTGGTCGTCGCAAACACCGGCATCGAGGAGTTCTACATCGACCACAGCGGACAGCCGCCGGATGTGACCTACATGTTTCCCCATGGCGACACGGTCGTACTCGGCGGCACGGTGGCGCCGGGCGACTGGGACCTGACCCCGCGCCCGGAGGTCGCCGAACGCATCGTGCGTGACTGTGCCGCTGTCGATCCCCGCCTCCGCGGCGCCCGGGTCCTGACCCACCGCGTGGGGCTGCGCCCCTTCCGGCCCGAGGTGCGGCTGGAGGCCGAATCGCTGGACGGCGACCGCGTGCTGTGGCACAACTATGGTCACGGCGGCGCGGGCGTCACGTTGTCGTGGGGCTGCGCGCGCGAGATCACCGCGGCTGTCCTGCGCGGCGACCGCGAGCCACTCCCGGACCGGAACGGCTGAGCCACTCCCCTGACGGGGACGGGCTGACCAGTCCCGGGCCAGAACCGCGACCTGAGCGAGGAGAGAATCGATGGGCGAGCTATCCGGCCGGACGTTCCTGGTGACGGGAGGCAACACCGGTATCGGCCTGGCGGCGGCGCGCGATTTCGCCGCACGTGGCGCCCGTGTCCACGTCGCCTGCCGCTCGAAGGACAAGGGCGAGGCGGCCGTGGCACGCATCAGGGCGGATACTGGCAACGAGGCCGTCACGTTCCTTCACCTCGACCTGGCCGACCTGGCCTCGGTCCGGCGCTGCGCCGCGGAATTCCTCGCCCTGGGACAGCCGCTGCACGTTCTGCTCAACAACGCGGGCGTGGCCGGCCAGCGCGGCCTGACCCGGGACGGGTTCGAGCTGGCCTTCGGCGTCAACCATCTCGGTCATTTCGCGCTCACCACCGCGCTGCTCGACTGCCTGGCCGCCAGCGCGCCGGCCCGGGTGGTGACCGTCTCCAGCGACAGTCACTACCAGGCCACGGGCATCGACTTCGATGCGCTGCGCCGGCCCACCCGCAGCTTCGCCGGCCTGCCGGAATATGCCGTATCCAAGCTGTGCAACGTCCTGTTCACGCAGGAGCTGGCCCGCCGTGCCGCCGGCCTGGGCATCACGTCTTACGCCCTGCACCCGGGCGTGATTGCCTCCGATATCTGGCGGCGCGTGCCGTGGCCGGTGCGGCCGCTCATCAAGATGCGGATGCTGTCGGTCGAGGACGGCGCCCGCACCTCCGTCTACTGCGCCACCTCGCCGGACCTGGCCTCCGCGAGCGGCCGCTTCTACAGCGACTGCCGTGAGCGCGAGCCGAGCCACGTCGCGACCCCTGAGCTCGGCGGCCTCCTGTGGGAACGCAGCGAGGCCTGGGCATCCGCCTAGCGAC
>DASQVO010000573.1:0-3718 GCA_035640715.1 Streptosporangiaceae bacterium | reverse complement strand
CCAACGCTGCAGTTGCCGTAGGCCCACAGGCTCGCAGCGTCCCGCCCCAGGGCCATGGCATCCGCACGGCGGCCGGGGAAGACCCTGACCCTGTCCGCCCAGGCGGATCGCGGCACACCCGCATCGTGTCCGATGCGCTGCGCGCCGCCCAGTCGATCACCGACGAGAACTCGGAGGCGCGGGCGCTGGCCGCCGTCGCGGGGGCGCTGGCCGTCACCGACCCTGGCCGGGCCGCCCGGATCATTGCCGACGCTGAGCGCGTCGCTCAGTCGATCCCCGATGCGGACAGGAAGGCGGCGGCGCTGGCCGCCGTCGCGGGGGCGCTGGCCGTCACCGACTCCGACCGCGCCGAACGCGTCGCCCGGTCGATCCCCGGTGCGTGCCTGAGGGCACCGGCGCTGGCCGTCGTTGCCGCGGCGCTGGCCGCCACCGATGCCGACCGCGCTGCCCGGCTCATCGCCGACGCCGAACGCGTCGCCCGGCCGATCCCGCGTGCGAGCCTGAGGGCACCAGCGCTGGCCGCCGTCGCGAGGGCGCTGGCCGTCACCGACCCCGGCCGGGCCGGCCGGCTGATTACCGACGCTGAACGCGCCGCTCAGTCGATCCCCGACGCAGACAGGAAGGCGGCGGCGCTGGCCGCCGTTGTGGAGGCGCTGGCCGCCACCGACTCCGACCGCGCCGAACGCGTCGCCCGGTCGATCCCCGGTGCGAGCTCGAGGGCACCGGCGCTGGCCGCGGTCGCGAGGGCACTGGCAGCTGCCGATCCCGGGCGCGCCGCCCATCCGGTCACCGCCTAGCAGGTCACCCGTTCCGGCCGCCTAGCAGGTCACCCGTTCCGGCCGCCCAGCACTGGGTGTGGCCTTAAGTGCGGTCCGTGCGTGCCAAACGGGTGAGAACCGTGGAAATCACTGAACGGGTCTTCTGGGCAATCCATATAGATGCGAACTCCGTATAGCTGGTGGAAACTGATCCAACCTAGAAGGATGTGTGACGTTGCAACGACTTCGTTCGCTTCGCTCTGCGGCCCTGCTTGTGGCGGCCACCGGCGGTGTGGCTCTCGCCGCCGCACCGGTCACGGCATTCGCGAGCTCCGGCCACTACCAGCCGCCGCAGCGGGATCTGAAGCTGAACCAGGTCAACCTGGCCTCCGACATACCTGGCATGGCCCCCGTGACCGACCCCGACCTGAAGAACCCCTGGGGCATCTCGTTCTCCCCCACGTCTCCGCTGTGGATCTCTAACCAGGGCACCGACAGCTCCACCCTCTACTCACTCGCCCCGGGCTCGAGCACCGCGACCAAGATCACGACGGTACGGGTGACCATGCCGGATTCGGTCGCGGGTCCCTCCGGCCAGGTGGCCAACACGGGCACCGGATTCGTCCTGAGCAACGGGACAGTCAGCGCCCCCGCCGCATTCATCTTCGCCACGCTCGACGGCCACATCGAGGCATGGAGCCCCAAGGTCGACCCGCTCATCGGTAACGCCGAGGACAAGGTCACCGTCCCGGGCGCCGGATACACCGGGCTCGCGATCGCCGCCACTACGCAGGGCAGCCGGCTCTTCGCGGCCGACTTCGCGAAGGGCACAGTCGATGTCTTCGATTCCGCGTTCAAGCAGGTCAAGACAGCTCCCTGGCAGTTCAGGGACGCGCGGCTGCCCCGTGGGTACAGGCCCTTCAACACCCAGGCGCTGAACGGCGACATCTTCGTGACCTACGACAAGGCCGACCCGGTCACCGGCCGGCAAGCGGTCGGCCCGGGTCTCGGCGTGGTGGACGAGTTCAGCGCCGACGGCCACCTGATCTCCCGTATCGCCTCCGGCGGCGCGCTCAACGCCCCCTGGGGCCTGGCGATCGCGCCCAGCAGCTGGGGGTCTGCGGCCGGGTCGCTCCTGGTCGGCAACTTCGGTGACGGCCGGATCAGCATCTTCGCCAAGGACGGCGGTCACTTCGCGCACCGGGTCACGGGCCAGGTCCGGGACGCCTCCACCGGCAAGCCGTTCGCCGAGCCGGGCCTGTGGGGCCTGCTCCCCGGCACCGCGGCGACCGGCGGCACCGACGCGCTCTGGTTCACCGCAGGTATCAACCACCAGCAGAACGGCCTGCTAGGCGTCCTGCGCCCGTAACACCGGCAAGGCCAGGCCCGCCCCGTGGATGCGGGACGGGCCTGGCCGGTGTAACGGATGGCTAGCAGCTCACCCGCTGCAAGTTGAAGTTGGTCGTCACGGTTTTACCTGCCTTGAGGTTGATCTTCGTGGTCTGCGGGATCCAGCCGTCCTTGGCGGCGATCAGCGTGAACGGGTCACTCGCGGCCGGTGCCCAGAAGGCGTACGCCCCGTTGCGATTGGTCGGCAGCGAGAAGGTGTATGTCTTGCCGTTGGCCTGGACCAGCACGTCGTACAGCGGAGCCGTGCTCTGGCTGCAACTGGTCCCGGTCACCGTTCCGTCGGCCTTGCCCCAGCCCGCGGGTGGGGTGACGGTCATGGTGATTCCGATCGGGTTGACCGTATAAGGGGTGTCATTTGCCAGGCCCAGGCCCGCGGTGTAGGTGCCGGGCTGGGTGACCTGGTCAGCGGTGGTGGCCGACAGGGTGACGGTCACCGTGGTGGACTGCCCGGGCTGCAGGGTTGCCGTCGTCGGGGTCTCCGCCAGCCAGGGCACATCGACCACGCCGCACTGGGTCAGGCCGGACAGCACTTCGGAATTCGCGGTCGGCGAGAATCCGCCGGAGGAGCCTCCAATCTTGTAGAAGCCGCAGGAACCGCCCGCCCGGTAGACGGGGTACTGCGCGTTCGCGATCGCCGTCCAGCTGTCGGTGGCTGGGTCATAGGCGTATCCCTGGTTGGTGATGGCGCTGGAATCGGCGGTTACGCCGCTGCTGACCACCAGCAGCCCGGCCGAGCCGCCGGAGACGGACCCCCACAGGTCCACCGGCATGCTCGCGATCGGGCTCCAGGTGTCCGTGCCCGGGTCGTAGACGTAGGCGTCACTGTAGGTGGTGAAGCCGTTGATCCCGCCGGCGCAGTACACCTTCCCGTTGACCGCACCGCAGGACTCCCAGGAGTTCGGATGCGGGTAGGGTGCGGCGGTGCTCCAGCTGCCGGTGGCCGTGTCGTAGACCTCCACAGTCGACGATGCTGTGCAGAACGCGTCCGAACAGCCGCCGACCAGGTAGATCTTGCCGCCGGTGACCGCCACACCGGGCGCGGACGTCGGGTTGGGGTTCGCCGAAAGGCTGCTCCAGGTGTCCGAGGACGGGTCGTAGACATTGGTGGCCGAGGACAGATTGCCACTGCTGTCCCAGCCGCCGGTCACATACAGCTTGCCGGTCACTGCCGCCGTCGCCGGCTTCTCCAGTGCCGTTGGCATGCTGGCGATCGCCGTCCAGGTGTCGGCGCTGGGGTTGTAGGCGTATCCGTTGGCGACGACCGCGAAGCTGCCGTTGATGCCGCCCACGGAGTATTCCTTGCCGTTGATGTAGTCGGCGGAGTTGTCCATGATGCTGCTCGGGTAGGGAGCGGTCGTCGACCAGGTGCCCGGGTCGGCCGGCGGGCCGGCATCCACGCCCGCCTGGTTGCTGCCCTGCGTCTTGCCGAGGAACGCCGGGGTCGCCGGGCTGTCATCGGCCAGCTGGATCCGGCGCAGCGGTGAGCCGGTCTTGGTGAGGATCTGGAACGCGCCGGACTGCTCGTACAGGTTCAGGTTCGCCGGCGCGGT
>DASQVO010000572.1:0-8602 GCA_035640715.1 Streptosporangiaceae bacterium | reverse complement strand
CTGGGACAGGTTGTGCGCGTGCTGGTCATGACCCAGCAGGTACTCGACCTGCACCCGGGAGCAGTCGACCGGCGTCCCGTCCGGGTCGGTGACGTTGACATGCCAGTTCACCACCTGGCCGTCACTGAACGTCAGCCCGTTCGGCGGCGTGCTGAAGCTGACCTGCGGCGCGGTATTGCCCACCGTCACGTGGATTGCGGCGCTGCCGGTCCGGCCGCTCGGGTCGGTCACCACGAGCCGCGCGGTGTATTGCCCGTTGGCCGTGTAGGTGAAGGACGGGTTTGCCGCCGTGGAGTCCACGGTGCCGTTACCGTCGAAGTCCCAGGCGTAGGTCAGCGGGTCGTTCTCTGGGTCGGTTGACCCGGAACCGTTGAACTGCACCGTGAGCGGGGACTTGCCCGACGTCGGCGTGGCACTGATGTTGGCGGTCGGGGACTTGTCCCCCGGCGCGTAATTGATCTTGTACAGGGCCGTGTCGAGTGAGCCGCCGAACCAGTTGCTGCCATAGTCGAGGACATACAGCGACCCGTCCGGCCCGAATTCCATGTCCATGGGCTCGACAAGGTGCGCCCAGTCCCGGCCGTTGGTCAGCGTGCTGATCTGCTGGATGTTGCCCTTGCTGTCCATCTGGATGGGCTTGATCCAATGCTGGCTGAACTCGTAGGCGAAGAACTGGCCGTCGTAGCTGGACGGGAATGCCGTTGATGACTTCAGGCTCGGGTTGTAGTGGTAGACGGGGCCGCCCATCGGCGCACCTTGGCCGCCGAGCTGGGGGAACAGCGGGTTGCCCGCGTAGTGGTTCCATATCCAGGCCGGCTGGGCGGGCGGCAGGTTGGTGAGGCCGGTGTTGTAGGGCGAGTCGTTCACCGGGTGCTGGCAGTCGAACGCCGGGCCCGAGACGCCGGTCGCGAAGTCGTAGGCGCGGTACGGGGTGTTGTTGCCGATGCACAGCGGCCAGCCGAAGTTGCCGGCTTTGGTGATCCGGTTGTACTCGACCGTGTTCTCCGGGCCACGGTTCGGGTCGGCCTTCTGCGCGTCCGGCCCGTAGTCAGCCAGGTAGACGATGCCGGTCTTGCGGTCCACCGTGAACCGGAACGGGTTGCGGAACCCCATCGCGTAGATCTCCGGCCGGGTCTTGGGGGTCCCTGGCGGGAAGAGGTTCCCGTCCGGGATGCTGTAGGACCCATCCGGGTTGGGGTGGATCCGCAGCAGCTTGCCGCGCAGGTCGTTGGTGTTGGCCGCGGACCTGCGGGCGTCGTAGGCGGAGTTGCGCCCTGGCCGGTCGTCGATCGGCGTATATGCATTGGACGCGAACGGGTTGGTGTCATCGCCGGTGGACAGGTACAGGTTGCCCGCGTTGTCGAAGTCGATGTTGCCGCCGACGTGGCAGCAGATACCCCGGTTCGTGGGCCCGACCTGCATGATCTTCTGCTCGCTGGCCATGTCGAGCGTGTTGTCGCTGGTCAGCTTGAACCGGGACAGCTGGTTGTAGCCCACGTAGGGAGCGAAGTCAGCGGGCGTTCCCCAGTCGGGGGCGTTGGTCTTCGGCGTGTTCAGCGGGGGGGCGTAGTAGACGTAGACCCAGCGGTCGTGGCTGAAGTGATTGTCGACCGCCATGCCCTGCAGGCCCTCTTCGTCGTGGTTGTAGACCGGGATCTTCGCGGCGACGTGGGTCAGGCCGTCCTTTGTCGTGTAGAAGACGGTGCCGTCCCGGGAGTCGTGCAGCACGTCACCGTTGGGCAGGATGGCCATGGTCATCGGCTCACCCATGTCGTCCGGCCCGGACGCGAGCTTGACCTGCTCAAAATCCGAGGTGGCCGCGGATGGGCCGCTTGCGGTGCTGGCCTTCACCGGACCTTGCGGCGGGGGTGATGGATGGCCGGATATGGCCAATGGGCTGGCACTCGCGGGACCGGCCATCGCCAAGATGGCACTGGTCGCCGCGCCCAGGGCTGCCACTAGCAGCCCACGGGATTTAGGGGGGGTTCGCACGGGGTCACTCCTTTCATCCCTGACCACGGCAGGTTGTAAATAACCTGCCGTGAGCCCGTACGGAGCCCCGCTGTGAATGCCGTTATTCAGTGCTGGCATGCCCAGTTAACGCATTCCTCTGCCGGGGCCCTGCCAGCCATAGTGGGGCATTTCTTGAGAGTGGTCAATGTGCTGGGCCGGATTAATTTTACCTTCTTTATCAAGGCAAAAATAGGCAGCACAAAATCCTTGTTGATGACAATTCATCGTTGTCGTTATCTGCGCCCAGTATCCTGGGACGACGGATTGCGGGCCTTCTGGTCCGTTTCCACAGTGTTTAGTCTGCGCTTGAGAAAGCTGCGTCGAAAGATTCCGCCGGGGGTTCGATCGCCGCCATGCGGCGCACGAACTCCAGCGCCTCGGGCGCGCCGTGCAGTCGGTCCATCCCGGCGTCCTCCCACTCAACCGAGATCGGCCCCGCATAGCCGATCGCGTTCAGCGCGCGGAATACCTCCTCCCACGGCACGTCGCCATGCCCGGTCGAGATAAAGTCCCACCCGCGGCGCAGGTCAGCCCACGGCAGGTGCGACGAGAGCCGGCCGTTGCGGCCGTTGACCCGCCGCTTCGCGTCCTTGCAGTCGACGTGATAAATGCGGCTAGAGAAATCTATGAGGAAGCCGACAGGATCGAGATCCTGCCAGACGAAATGAGACGGATCAAAGTTAAGGCCGAACGCTGGCCGGTGACCAATCGCCTCCAGCGTGCGCACCGTCGTCCAGTAGTCGTATGCGATCTCGGTGGGGTGAACCTCGTGCGCGAATCGCACACCGACCTCGTCGTACACGTCGAGGATGGGATTCCACCGCTCGGCGAAATCAGCGTAGCCGCGCTGCACCATCGAATCGGGGGTGGGCGGGAACATGGCGACCGTGTACCAGATGGATGAGCCAGTGAACCCGATAACGGTGGATACGCCGAGGCGCGCGGCCGCACGCCCGGTGTCCTTCATTTCCTCGGCTGCCCGCTGGCGCACGCCTTCCGGATCACCATCGCCCCAGACGCGCTTCGGGAGTATTGCCTTATGCCTCTCGTCGATCGGGTAGTCGCATACCGCCTGGCCCACCAGGTGGTTGGACACCGCCCAGACACCCAGGTTGTATTTGCGCAGGGTCTCGTGTTTGCGCTCGACATAGCCGTCGTTCTCGAGCGCCTTGTCAACCTCGAAATGATCGCCCCAGCAGGCGATCTCCAAGCCGTCGTAGCCCCAGCCTGCCGCGAGCCGGCAGACCTCTTCGAAAGGCAGGTCGGCCCACTGGCCGGTGAACAGCGTGATCGGTCGTGGCATTGGTTCTCCTCACCTGGGTCAGTAGGTGGCTTCCCGGGCGTCCGGGGAGGATGGCCGGGGAGCCGGCGGCGTAACCTCGGCGAGCGCCAGCAGCACATCCTTGACAGCGGTGGCGGCGATCCGTTCCGACGGGAGAGCACCGGGCACCGGGCATAGCAGCAGTGGCGCGTCGGCCTGATCGCCGCTGTCCGGGAGCCGGCCGTGCGAGCCTTGCACGCACGAGGCATCAAGCGGCACCACGTTGAGCGTGTACCGCAGCCCGAGTGCCTTGCGCGCCAGCGCTGCCGCGGCCCGGAACCGCACGAGCGGATCGCCCGGGTCCATGAACAGCTCCGCTGGGTCGTAGCCGGGTTTCCGGTGGATCTCCACGGTGCGGGCGAAGTCGGGCGCCTGGCGGTCGTCCAGCCAGTAGTAGTGGGTGAACCACGCATCGGGCTCGGCCACGCAGACGAGTTCTCCGGACCGCTCGTGGTCTACCTGGTGCGCCGCCTTGCCGGGGCCGTCCAGCACTTCGGCCACGCCCGGCACATCGGCAAGCGTTGCCGCGACACCGGGCACGTCGGAGGGATCGGCGACGTACACGTGGGCGGCCTGGTGGTCGGCGACCGCGAACGCGCGGGAGGTGACCGGATCCAGGTACTCCATTCCTGCCTGCTCATACACCCGCAGCAGCCCGTCGCGGCGCAATATCCGGTTGAGGTGCACGGGCCTCGATACCGGGGTGATCCCGTATTCGCTGACAACCACGACAGTGGCATCCGCCCGGCGGCAGGTGTCCAGCAGCCGGCCGGCCACCTCATCGATCTCGCAGGCCGCCCGCGCCGCCTGCGGCCCTGACGGGCCGAAGCGCTGCAGGTCGTAGTCGAGGTGCGGAAGGTAGACGAGAGTCAAGTCGGGCCGGTACCTGCTCAGCACCCGGCCCGCCGCCGCAGCGATCCACGCCGATGACTTGATCCCGGCGCCGGGTCCCCAGTAGGAGAACAACGGGAAGCGCCCGAGCTGCGCTGTCAGTTCGCCCCGCAGCGACCCGGGGACCGTGTAACAGTCGGGGGATTTGCGCCCGTCGGCGTGATACACCGGCCGCGGGGTCACCACGACGTCGGACGCCGCGCCCATCGCGTACCACCAGCACAGGTTGGCGGTGCGGAAGGACGGCCGTGCCCGCCGCGCGATGTCCCATACCTTATCCCCGGCTACCAGGCCGTTGTGCTGCCTCCAGAACAGCACTTCGCCGAGGTCTCGGAAGTACCACCCGTTCCCCACCACCCCGTGCTCACGTGGCGGCAGCCCGGTGAGCATCGAGGACTGCACGGAGCAGGTGACAGCCGGGAACACGGGGTCGAGCCGCGCCGTCGCGCACGCATCCGCGTAGGCAGCGAGCCTCGGCATGTGGCTTAGCTGCCGCGGGGTGAGGCCGACGATGTCGAGCACCACGACCGGCCGGGGCTGCTGTCGCGCTGTGATCACGCTGCCACCTCCCGCAGGCCGAGGTCCAGCATCCGGTCCTTGGTCCAGGCGAGCTCGGCAGCGATGCCGGCGATCAGCTCGGCGTCCGAGCCCGGACGGGCACGTCCGGGCAGCACCTGCCAGGTGTAGGTTTCCACTTCGACGTGGCTGGTGAGCGTTCGCTCACCGCCCAGCAGGGCGGTGAGCGAGGAGGCCAGCACAGCCTGGGTGGCCTGCAGGGGCGCTTCGGCCGGAGCGTGCACCGGGACGTGCGCGTGCACCCGCCACCGGCCGCGGCTGTCCAGCCCGCCCGCTAGCGCGTCGCCGAGGTCATCCACGCCGCGCGGCCCGTCTTCGGTGACCGTCCGGACCTGGTGCAGGAAACGTGGTTCGGCGAACCCGGCGAGCCGCCGCGCCGTCGCTGGCCGGGCCGGCTGCGCCGCCTCAAGCGCGCAGGAGGCCTGCATCTTGTACACCGCGAGCCCGGCAGCCTGCAGCTGATCCAGCGCGGTCGCTGGCTCTTCGAAGGCGACGGCGAGATGGCAGGTGTCCAGGCACAGGCCGAGCCACTCCCGGCTGCTGGCCGGGAGCTGCGCGGCAGCTTGTTCCACGGTCTCGATGACGCAGCCGGGCTCGGGCTCGACGGCCACGCGGACCGGTCGGCCGGTACGCTCCGCCTGTTCCCGGAGTGCCCGGGTCAGGTCATCGAGCCTGGCCGCCGCCGCCGCTTGGCGCTGTTGGTCCCACGGTGTGCGCCACGCCAGCGGGAGCGTCGAGATACTGCCGTATCCCGCGCCGTCCGGCAGCAGCCCGGCGAGTATGCGCGCCAGGTCGAGGGTGAATCGCAGCCGTTCGCCGGTGGTCCAGTCGGGCTGGTACACGGCATATTTGACGACCGGGTCGTGGAAGCCCCGGTACGGGAAGCCGTTGAGCGTGACCACCTCCAGCCCCCGGTCGCCCAGCGCGCGGCGCAGTGCCGGGATGGCGGCCGGATCGGCGAGCAGCTCGGTGGCGGCTCCGCGGGCGAGCCAGAGGCCCAGGCCCAGCGTGCCGGTGCCCAGCGCCGCCCGCACCGGTACTGCGTAGCGGTCCAGTTGGGCCAGCACGCCGGTCAGGGTCTCGGCCGGGTGGACGTTCGTGCAGTAGGCAAGATGCACGATGGTGCCGTCGCGGTGCCGGAAGCGCATCGGTCAGCGCTCCGCCTGCGCTGGCGCTCCGGGTACCGGCTCTTCCGGCCGCGCTCCGCGGAGCACGGAATTGCCCGCGTACGTGGTGGCGGGGTCGGGCATGCCGTGCCCGTCGTGATCGGGGTCGCCGAGCATCAGCCGGCCGCTCTGGCCGTAGAACGCGACCGGGTTGTGCCAGAAGACGCGCTCGATATCCGGCTCGGTGAAGCCGGCCTCGCGCATGGCTTCCGCTGTCCGGATGGTCTTGAGCGGGTCGCTGCGGCCCCAGTCTGCGGCCGAGTTGACAAGGACCCGTTCGGTGCCCAGCTCGGCGATCAGTCTGGCCGTCCGCTTCTCGTCCATCTTGGTGTCCGGGTACACGGAGAACGCGAGCCAGCACCCGGTGCCCGCGACCACCGGCGCGGTCAGCTCGTTGAGGTGGTCGATGAGCACTGTGCCGGGGTCGATCCCCGACTTGGCGACCACCTCAAGCGTGCGCCGCGTGCCTGCCAGCTTGTCGCGGTGGGGGGTGTGAACGAGCACCGGGAGCTCGTGCTCGGCCGCCATCGCGAGCTGGGTGGCGAATACCTTCTCCTCCTCGGCGGTGAGGCTGTCATAGCCCACCTCCCCGACCGCGACCACGCCGTCCTTCTCGAGGTAATGCGGCAGCAGGTCGAGGACGTCATGCAGCTGCGGGTCGTTGGCCTCCTTCGGGTTGAGCGCGATCGCGCAGTGGTGGGTGATGCCGAACTGGCTGGCCCGGAAGCGTTCCCAGCCGATCAGGCCGTCGAAGTAGTCCGCGAATGTTCCCATGCTGGTGCGGGGCTGCCCCATCCAGAAAGCGGGCTCACATACCGCGCGGATCCCGGCGGCGTACATCCGTTCGTAGTCGTCGGTCGTCCGGGATGTCATGTGGATGTGCGGGTCGAAAAAGTACATCAGGTCCTCTCCGGTGAGACGGTGGGCCGTGCGGCGAAGAACCGGCGTGCTGCGGCGCGCCGGCCGGTCACCGGTGACTCCAGCTCGGCGGGCAGGCCAGCTGCGGTAACCGCGTCTGGTTCCCGGGCAAGGATCACCCAGGCGTCCGCCGGCACATCCCGCCCCGCGGCCACGCGCTCACGGGCAAAATCGGCGGTCATCCGGGCGAGCTCCGGGGTAATCCGGCCGGGGATGGCGGCCACCGCGGCCAGCGGCACGCCGATGAACAGGCACTTGAGAACCGCCTGTGCCAGGTCGGCGTCCGGCAGCATGCGGGCGGCGTACTCACCGCCGGCGGCGGCCGCCACCAGCCGCGCATCGTTGGTGCGCAGCGCGTCGCGCAGCAGCGGCAGTCCCCGTTCTCCGAGCCCGAGCACGTCCAGGGCGCGCAGCACGCCGCGCCGTTCGGCTGCGTCGCCGTGCCGGTAGAGCTGCTCGAGCAGGGCGGTCAGGCTGTCCTCGTCCCGGCTGGCGGATGCGGCCACCAGCAATCGAGCGCGGCCCGCGTCGTCCACGGTCCAGCCGTATCCGCCCGCCGGCTCGCAGTCCGGGAGCGGGCCGCGGCCTAGGCGGCGGCCAATGGCGGGGAAGGCGCGCAGCACCGCGGGGGTGCTGCCCGCCTCCTCGCAGCAGCGGGCAAGCCACGCTGCGGGACCGGTGGGCAGCCACCTCCCTGGGGTGGCCAGCGCCTGCCGGATGGGGGGCCGCGGCTGCATCGCCCCGGGTGACGTGATCACGGCACCAGCACCTCGCTTTCCGCCTGCCGCAATGCCCGCAGCGACTGCTCGGCCAGCGCCGGTGCGCTGTGCCCGTGCCGGGGCAGTTCGACTGAAACCAGGCCGGGGTATCGGGCCTCCCGTAGCGCTGCGAGGACGGCCGGCAGATCGACTTCGCCACAGCCGAACGGCAGGTGCTCGTGAACCCCGCGGCGCATGTCGTCGATTTGCACCGTGGCCAGCCAAGGTGCGCAGGCCCGTACGCACGCGGCCTCCGGCTCCGGCTCCAGGCACCGGCAGTGCCCGATATCCAGGGTCAGGCCCAGCCGCTGCGGGCCGCCGAGCTCCGCGACCAGCCTCTGCCAGTCCGCGATGGTCTCGACCAGCATCCCGGGCTCAGGTTCCAGCCCGAGCCTGACGCCGCTCCGCCTGGCCAGCGTGGCCAGCTCCGAGCACGCCGTCACTAGGCGCTCCCAGGCGGCCGCGCGCGAACCGGACGGCGTGCGGAGGGTGCCGGACCAGAACGACACCGCCTCCGCGCCGAGGTCGGCGCCGATCGCGATGGCACGGTGAAGCAGATCCAGCCGCCGCAGCCGCCGGTCCTCGTCGTCGTCGAGCAGGGTCGGCTGATGCTTCTGCCGCGGGTCAAGCAGGTAGCGCGCCCCCGTCTCGATCACAGCCGCCAGCCCGAGCCGGTCGAGGCGGCGGGCTACCGCCGCCACCCGGCGGGCCAGGCCGGGGCCGAAGGGGTCCAGGTGGTGGTGGTCGAGCGTCAGGGCCACGCCGTCATAGCCGAGGTCGGCCAGCAACGCGAGGGCATCGGTGAGCCGGTGATCGCCCATTCCGTTGGTGCCGTAGCCCAGCCGGAGCCGTCCGCGGCCAGTGCCGCCGACGGCGTCCTTCCTCTCCGCAGGCCCCTGGGGAACGCTCATGTCGGGCTCACCCGCCTGGATAGCCGGCGGGCCACCGGCCATAGCGTG
>DASQVO010000571.1:0-2155 GCA_035640715.1 Streptosporangiaceae bacterium | reverse complement strand
GCGCGCTGCTCGAAGGGCTCACCGAGGGTCAGGCCGACGAGGAGTTCAACGCCCGGCTGGAGTCCTCGATCGAGCAGATCTACCGGGCGTCGGTGGACAAGCAGGGGTAATAAGGGCCACACCTGGCCCGCGAGGACCGCGACGCCAAGTTCACGGGCGTCTCCGATGGTGTCTTCACGTCGTGCAATGGTGGATCAGCTATTACGGGCGCTTCTACCGGTCCCGGTTGGTCTACTTCCTCCGGCGGCTCAACGACCACCTGGTCCGGTGGGCCTGCCGGAAATACGACAAGCGGCTGCACAACCGTGAGCGCTGTGCGATGGAACTGCTGGCCGGGGCCGCCAGGCGGTCTCCCGGCCTGTTCACGCACTGGCGGCTCGGTGCACGTCCTGATGGCTGGGCGATGAGAGCCGGATGAGTCGAAGATGTCCCCAAAGTGTCGCTAGCTAGGACGACGGCGTGCTGTGGAGTCCATGTCAGCCCGCTGTGTCCTGCTGTCTTGCTGTCGCGTAGCGGCGGTTGAAGCGCTCGACGCGGCCGGCGGTGTCCACGACGCGGGCGTTGCCGGTGTAGAAGGGGTGGCTGGCGGAGGAAATCTCGACGTCGATGACGGGATAGGTGTTGCCGTCCTCCCAGTCGATGGTCTTGTCGCTGGTCGCGGTGGAACGGGTGAGGAACGCGAAGCCGGCCGAGCGGTCGCGGAAGACGACGGGGTGGTAGTCGGGGTGGATTCCGGGCTTCATGATCGGCCTCCTCCTAGCGTTCTTCGCGGAAGTCGACGTGCCGGCGGATGATCGGGTCGTATTTGCGCAGCGTGAGCCGGTCTGGGTTGTTGCGGCGGTTCTTGCGGGTGACGTAGGTGTAGCCGGTTCCAGCGGTGGAGCGGAGCTTGATGATCGGGCGCAGTTCGTTGCGTGCCACGGGGGTCCTTTCGGAGCTGGGGACGGGTTGCTGCGCACAGCTTACTGGAAACGGTTGTCATTTTCATTTAGAGTGGCGACCGTAGACGCCGGGGGTGCTGCCCTTGATCCTTCTCTTCGCCTGCCAAGGAGCGGCCATGTCCGCACACTGCCAGCTGACCGGGAGAAAGCAGAAGCAGCCGTTGTTCATGTCAAAGATCTATCCCGGCATCCAGCATGAGGGCGTCGTCCAGGCCGGCCTCGCCGGACTTGCTCTCGATCACGGTGGTGCGCCGACCGTGCTCCTCGATGAGGATGCGGTTCAGCAATGTGGTCTTACTGGATCCCAGGAAGCCGGTCAGTACCGTGACGGGACGCGGGAATCATCGGGCATGTTCATCCTTCTCCGGTCGGTTGCAGCGGTTTGCCCGCCGGATGCGCAGCGTGTGGTGGCGCGGGCCCGAGCCAGGCGGTGAAGGGGCCGGCCAGCCGTGCCCATGCCTGCTCTCCGCGGGCCATTTCCGGCGTGGTGAGCACGGCGTGGTCCAGTGCCGAGCAGAGCTCGTGGCCGCGCAGGCCGATGCCGGTGAAGCGGATCTCGCTGCGCCGGTCTCCGTGCTCGGGGTGCCAGTCCATGGACGCCGCCGTGCGCCGGATGGGCGAGGCCTGGCGCCACGCGGATGGGCCGGCCGCATACAGCCATCGCCCGGCTGGTTCGATGGCCAGGGTCCGGCCGGCGATCTGCCAGGACAACAGGGTGAGGGGGCGGCTGGCCAGCCACAGGTGGCCGCGGGCCCGGTGTACGCCGGCGTCCATCACCCGTCCGAGGGCGGCATACAGCCGTTCGGGGTGGAACGGGCGGCGGCTGCGCCAGGTCAGCGTCGCCACACCCGCGAACGCGTCCGGGCAGGGGGGGAGCGCGCCGCCGGGCTCGGTCCGTTCCAGCACGGCCCGCGGATCGAACCGGGGCTTGTCCGCCCCGGCCAGGTCGGCGGCCGCGTCGAGATCGAGGAAGCGTGCCCGCGGGGACAGGTGGACCAGCAGTGCCCGGCCGAGCCGTGCCTGAGACGGATCGGTGCCCGGCGGTGTCCAGGTGAGGAAGACATCGGCTGTCTCGGCCTGGCGTGCCAGCAGCCCGGCGAGCGAACGGCGGCCGGCCGCGCCGGCCGCCAGGCCGCGTTCGGCCAGGGTTTCGTCCCCGGCCAGATCCCTGGCGACAGAGCCCAGGTCAGCGATCATCGCTACGGTCTCCACTG
>DASQVO010000570.1:0-13845 GCA_035640715.1 Streptosporangiaceae bacterium | reverse complement strand
AGGTAGGACAGTGCTTTTTCCTCTTCCCGCAGCCGGTGCCAGCCGTCATGCATGGCGACGAAGCACTCCTGCACGACTTCCTCGGCCGTCGGCTCGTCCCGCACGAGCAGGCCCGCCAGGCGCACCAGCGACCGGTAATGCGCGCTGTAGAGCTTGGTTACCGCATCGTATGCGTCCAATTCCAGCTTCGCGGACGCTGTCCTTGCAACGGTAGCAGCGGCCACGAGGGTCTCGGTCACGTTCGTAGGACGCGCAGGCCCCCCGGCCGGTTCACCCACGGCCATGCCTGATCTTCCCGCCCAACCCCCACCCATCCCGACCTGCAGACAGCAATAACTGCCCAACTTGCCCACCCCACCCAAGTTTGGCGACGTACCGGCCGCCCGGCCGCACCCCACCGGCGCGCGGGTGACCACAGCCCGCCAGCGAATTGTGCCAGAGCATCGGATCGCAGAGCCCGCCATTCCGGGACCCTGGCACAACATCACCGGCGGATCGCTTAGCCAAGCCTAACTGGGCGGCCCGGAATAAGACAGTACGAGACGTTATCAAGCAGGTAACAAATTTGTTCCCTGACGTTAGTCCGAAACCGGGCATACACGGACAGAGCCGGACACGGCGGGCGATGGGTAGACGGTATCCACTGCGCATGGTATACGGTTGCTCACGTCCTCGGGCGAGGCGATATGATCTCCGTGACTGATTGCCCGTTCTGCGGGATTGTCACCGGTGACATCCCGGCTAAACGCGTGCGGGAAAGTCCCGGACGATCTCCTTCCGGGATATCAATTCACAGGCGCCCATACACGTGCTGGTTATACCAAAAGATCATTACGCCGAGGCCATCACATCGGCTACACACGCTATGGCCTCGGCAAGCTGACCTCATCCTTATCAATTCGATCATGGACGAGGTGACGACGCAGCAGCCCAGAGGGCTCAGCCCAGCCCCGGCAGCGACGAGTTCTTCGGCGGCGTGAACCCGGTGCCGTTCTTGAGCTGTTCAAACATGCCGTTCGTGCTGTCGACGTCCCTTGGGGTAACGGTACCGCCCTTGACCTTATTCGTCAGGTTCCCCAAGCTGGCTTTGGTGTGGTCAATGTTGGGGACGAACTTGCACAATGTTGGGTCCGCAGCGGCGTTTTTGCTAGCGTTGCTGAGCAGCTTCACGATCGCTGCGGATGCCAGTCCAGCCTTAACGAGTGCCTTAGTTCGACCGTGGGCGCCATGATGGAATGCCCCGGCCTTGTAGGGTTTGTAGAGATAGCGGTGGAATGCCCCATAGGTCAGCCCTAGATCAGCCAGCAGCCGAGTCTTGGGGATCTTCCGGGTCCCGGCTCCCGCACAGGTGCCGGGCGACGAGTAAGCGACCTGGGGGCCAGGCGCCGCCTGGCTAACGGGTGCCGCGGCGTGCGTCAACTTGCTGGACGAGCCGCACGCCGTGGCTGCACTGAATAGGATCATAAGGCCCAGGACCAGGGCATATAGACGCTTCATCGAGGCCCCCCGATACCAACTAGCAACCAAAGTCTGGGATGTCGAAGAGTACCCTCGGGGGTGCCAGCCAATCGCAAGCCGATCGCACAGCGACCAGTCAGGCCGGCCCACCTCGGCCGTCACCTGAACCTGCCGGTCGCGAGCATCTCACGCGAAGAGGCAGACGCCAACTTCGGCTTCCTCGCCGCCTTCGTATCGCTCGACAACCCGACCTCGAGCGCACTGACCCAGAAGCTCCTGGGATGGCGGCCAGAGCACCCCGCACTGATCCCGGACCTTGAAGAAGGTCACTACTTCAACGGCTGAACGGCCATCAGCGCCGTCGGTGTCAAGGTGGAAGGGGCACGCTTCATGGCCTTGGGACCGCCAGGGCGTAAAGTTCCCGCCAGCGGGCGAGCTCCGTGTCCCGGGAGGCTATTGCCCACGCGGTGCGGGCCCGGTCGACGGTTACGGCCGGGGCCGTGTTCACCTCCGCGGCGCCTGGTTCATCTGGGATGATCGGCTGCATGTGAACGGTCTGACAGATCGTCTGCCAGGCCGCCGCCCGTGTTAGGGCGCGGACGGCGTGACGGTCGGGGGCCGTCGCGGCTAGGCGCGGGGAGAAATGGTGACATGTCCGGGATCCGGCGGTGGATGAACCGGCCGCCAAGCCATCTCGATGGGTAGAAACGATCATTCTGCACGTCTTCATCTCGCCTCCTGCCTCCGGTGCGGTCCGGCACCTTTCGCCGGGATTTACCTCGCTGATCTCATCCTGCCGGCAGATTGACGCCCCGTCGCTGCCGCCAGCGGCCGTCCTGGGGTCGGGAAGGCCGGAAAGAGCAGGTTGCAGCCACCCCCCACGCGGCACGAACCCGTGAGCGCCGGAACTTCGGTATTTCGGGCCGCCACGGCCACAGGCGGCCCGTCCCGCACGCGGCCAGGCGACCTGTCCCGGCGCCGTATTGCAACTAGCCGTATTGCAACTAGCAGGAATCATCCGGTTTGGCTACTTCGACCTGAAAACTCGCGTGGCGCGTGACCGTTGGCGGCGGCTGTGGTGTGACGGGCACGCTAGGTGGCCATTCCGGAGGACGTTAGTTGGCCACGCCGACCGCGTGCGGCCCTGGGGGATTGTCAGCGGGCCGGTTTGGCGATCCGGTCGAGCCACTCCTGCATGAGGCCGCGTTCGGGCGCGGTCAGGGCGTCGGTCTGGGGCAGTACGGCGCGGAGGGTGACGGCGGCCGCGGCGGGCCCGGGTCCTGGAGCGGCGGGAGCGTCGGTGGTGATCGCTGCGATGATCGCCTCGCGGGCGGCGGGGGATAGCTGCGGATCGCGGCGGTCCGCGGGCGTGGCGATGAGCGTGAGCGTGGTGCCGCAGCCGGCTGCGTGGACGAGGGCGGCGGCGCGGTCCTCAGGGACTCGTAGCCGGCCTGCCTCGGCGATGCGCCGGATGTGCTTGGCGAGGATGTCGAAGGCGGCCAGGGCCATCGGCGATGGCGCCCCGGGGCGGGGCTGTCCGTACATCAGCGTGTACAGCGCCGGGTTGGCCAGGCCGAGACCGACGTGCAGATCCCAGCCAGCGCGGAGGTCCTGGACCGGGTCATCGGTGGGCTCGACGGCGGACTTGCTGGCCAGGTAGGTGGTGAAGCCGTCGGCGGCGACTGCGTCGAGCAGGCCCTGCTTGTCGCCGAAGAGCCGGTAGATGGTCGGGGGCTGCACGCCGGCCGCGGCGCTTACCGCCCGGGTCGAGACCGCCTCAGGGCCGCCTTCGGCCAGCAGCCGACCGGCGGCCTCGACGATGCGCTCGCGGTGCCCGTCTGCGGCGGTGACGTCACCGTTCTCCATGATTCCAATGATAACAGGATCACGTTATCGACCGTTCGTTCCAATGATACGCTAAACGTGTTATCAACGGAAACACGGGAGAGGCCATCATGATCATCGTTACCGGAGCCAACGGCCAGCTCGGCCGGGCGGTCACCGAGCGGCTGCTGGAACGCATCCCCGCCGGGCAGATCGGCGTCAGCGTGCGTGACCCGGAGAAAGCCCGGGGACTCGGGGAGCAGGGGGTGCGCGTCCGCCAGGGCGATTTCACCGACCCCGCGAGCCTCGCGCACGCCTTCGAGGGCGCCTCGAAGGTCCTCATCGTATCGACCGACAGCACCGGCGAGGCCGCCGTCCGCCGCCACTGCACGGCCATCGAGGCCGCGGCGGCAGCCGGAGCCAAGCGCATCCTCTACACCAGCCACATGGGCTCGAACCCGTCCTCCCCCTTCGCTCCGATGCCTGACCATGCCGCCGCCGAGGCGGCGCTGCGGGACTGCGGCGTACCCTTCACGGCATTGCGCAACGGCTTCTACGCCTCGTCGGCCGTCATGCTGCTCGGCGCCGCTGTCGAGACGGGCGAACTGGTCGCGCCGGAGGACGGCCCCATCGCCTGGACCGCCCACTCCGACCTGGCAGAGGCGGCCGCACTCGCTCTCGCCGAGGAGGGGCTCGATGGGGTGACGCCCCCGCTCACCGGCTCCGAGGTGATCGATATGGCTGGCGTCGCTGCGATCGCCACGCAGCTCACTGGCCGGCCGATCCGCCGGATCGTCGTCTCCGACGCCGACTACCGTGCGGGCCTGCTCGCCCACGGCCTGCCAGAGCCAGCGGCCGACATGCTCGTCGGCCTGTTCGCTGCCAGCCGACAGGGTCAGTTCGCGCCGGCCGGGCCCGCGCTCGCCCGCCTGCTCGGCCGGCCCACGATGACGCTGGCGGACATCCTGAAGGCAACGATCACACCGGCCCGGTAACAGCCGGAATGCAGCGGGGGGATCGCGAGGCCACATCACCCGGGCCGCCCGCGTGCGGCGACATGCGACCGGGACGGAGGTGACCACCCGGTGAGCACGTTTCCCCAGATCCGCGCCGCCGCCGGGCTGCTCCGCGGCCTGGTGCTGGCTGCCCGGGACTTGGCCGGCCCCGTCTGGCTGGCCGCTAGCGGCGATGATCCGGACGTCGCCGCGTTCACCACCCTGCAAGCCACCTGTTGCCCCCCGGAGGTGGCCGAGATCGATGAGATCTGCGCCCGGGTGCTGTGGGCACGGTACGCCCCCTATGACGTAGCCCGGAACGGCACCGCCGGCGACAGCGCACGGCCCGGGCAGCCAGCGCACGGCCGGTTACCCGGCAGCGAGGAAGGAAAACCCAGCCATGCACGCTGAACTGGCCGCCGAGGCTATGGGACGGTGACCGGCCAGGGTAACGGGCAGGGCGGCCGCGAGCACGGCCAGAAGTGTGACCAGCTTCCGGGGTACCGGCGTATCGATGACCCGGCCGCGCGGGCCCACGTCGCCGGGGTGTGGGGGATCGAACCCGGCGAACTGCCCGGACCGGGGATATCCGCGATGGAGATGCTCGGCGGGCTGGGCAGACCCGGCGGGGTCCGGGTGATGCTGGTCCTGGCCTCGAACATCGTCGTGTCCGCCCCGGACCGGAACCGGGTGCTGGAGCGGCTGCGGGCCCTGGACTTCCTCGTGGTCTCCGACATCTTCCGGTCCGAGACGGCCACCGAGGCCGACGCGGTGCTGCCGGCCGCCCAGTGGGCTGAGGAGGAAGGCACGATGACCAACCTGGAGGGCCGGGTGCTGCGCCGCAAGCAGGTGCTGCCGCCGCCTGAGGGGGTGGCCGACGACCTGACCTTGCTCGCGACGCTGGCCGGCCGGCTGGGACGCGGCAAGTATTTGCTCCTGTGACCCGCGGACGGTCTTCGAGGAGCTGCGCCGGGCCAGCGCGGGCGGGATCGCTGACTACGCCGGCATCACTTACGAGCGGATCGAGACAGAGCAGGGCGTTTTCTGGCCATGCCCGGCCGAAGACCACCCGGGCACGCCGCGACTGTTCACAGAGGCATTCGCCACGCCGGATGGGCGAGCCCGGTTCATCCGCGTGGACCATCGCGATCCCGCCGAGGTGCCCGACGCCGACTACCCGTATGTGCTCACCACCGGACGCATCATGCAGCAGTACCAGAGCGGCAACCAGACCCGGCGGTCCCGCTCGCTTCAGCTCACCGCCGGCGAGCCGCGCGCCGAGTTCCATCCGGACCTGGCGCGGCGGCACGGCATCGGGGCATCGAGTCGCCGTTCCCGCTGGCCCCCGCGCCGAGCTACACCGTTCCCGCCGGAACCACCGCCCAGGCGGTGTACTTCCGCGGCGGCTGCCGGTGGAACGGGCGATCGTCGTGGACGACCAGCTGCGGGTAGCCGACGAGCCTGACATCTACGCCGCCGGGGAATGCGTGCAGCACCGCGGGCAGACATACGGCCTGGTCGCCCCGCTGTGGGAGCAGGCGAAAGTGCTCGCCGACCACGTGACCGGGAAGAACCCGAAAGCGGCCTACCACGGCTCGCGGACGGCCACGGAACTCAGGGTTGCCGGGGTCGACGTCGCGGCGATGGGCATCACCGCGCCGGAACGCGAGGACGACGAATTCGTCGTGTTCTCCGAGCCAGGCCGCGGCGTCTACAAGAGCGCCATTATCCGCCACGACCGGCTCATCGGTGCGACCCTGCTCGGCGACGCCGGCAAGGTCGGCTTCCTCATGCAGGCATTCGACCGGGGGCTGCCGCTGCCCGAGAAACGGGTCCGGCTGTTCTTCGATCTGGGCGCCCCGCCCGCGGAGGTCTCCGCCGCCAAGCTGGACGACACAGCACAGGTCTGCAACTGCAACGGGGTCAGTAAGGCCACGCTCGTTTCCGCTGTCCGCGGCGGCACCAGGACGGTCACCGGCGTGATGAACGCGACGCACGCCGGGAAGGGCTGCGGCTCCTGCAAGCCGCTCGTCGCGCAGATCGTCGAGTGGGCCGCCGGTGGCACGGCCGAGGAGGACCCGGCTGCGGACTGGTACGTGCCGGGCATACCGATGAGCAAGGCGGAGCTGATGGCCGCGATCCGCGCGCGGCAGCTCAAGAGCGTGTCGCCACCGCCGTTAGGGCGTGATGAGGATCCGGCCGAACGCCTTGCGGCTCTCGGCGTACTCGTGCGCCGCGGCGGCATCCGCGAGGGGGAACGAGCGATCGATCTCCACCTGGAGTTCGCCGCTTGCGACGCGCTCGAGCATGGCGCCGATCATTGGATGGATGCGGGCGTACTCGGACAGGATCGCGCCGCCGAGGTAGACGCCGCGCAGCGTGTTGTTATGTGTCCAGAGTGACCGGGCCTCGATCGCCGAGCCGGCCCGGGCGGCCACCCCGACGCTGACGAGCGTCCCGCGGTATGCGAGCACGCCGACGCTGTCGGCGAGGTTCTGGCCGCCGATCGGGTCGATGACGATGTCCACGCCGCGCGAGCCGGTCAGCTGCCTGGTGCGTTCGGCGAAGCTGCCGGTCGCGTAGTTGATCCCGTGGTCGAGCCCGAGCGCTTTGAGCCGTTCGAGCTTCTCGTCGCTGGAGGCGGTCGAGATCACGGTTGCGCCCGCGCGCTTGGCGAGCTGAATCGCGGCCATGCCGACGCCGCCGGCTCCGGCGTGGATCAGAACGGTCTGGCCCTCGGCGAGGTTGCCCGCGGTGAACAGGCACTCGTACGCGGTCCCGAACGCGACCGGCACGCACGCCGCGCGCGCCGCATCCAGCCCGGCAGGGATGGGCCAGGTCATGGCTGCGGGGACCGCTCGCTTGGCGGCGTGCGACCCGGCGGCGTTCAAGGCGACCACCCGGTCGCCAACCGCGCGTTGCCCGGCGCCGGCCGCGACCTCGCTCACGGTCCCGGCGCTCAGGTAGCCGACGATATGCGGCACCGCGGGCAGCTGCCCTGACGCGCGAGCGAGCAGATCTCCGCCCTCGATGCTGATCGCCTCGGCATCAACCACCACGCACCCGTCCGGGCATCCGGGATCGGGAACCTCTTGGTGGCGAAGCACCCCGGGGCCGCCGTTCTCGTAGATCACCGCCGCCTTCATGTGCACCATCCTCTCGGTTGCGGCGCCGCGACCCGGCAGATCGCGTGCGCCAGGGGTCATCCCGGCGATCACCTCGTCCGGGCGCCGATGAGCCCCCGCCGGGGTTCGTGCCGGACGCTCGTGGCGTCCGGGCGAGGGCTTCCAGTGGTTCGCGGTGGGGGCCGGCGAGCACGACCCGGGCGCCGCGGCGGTCAGGCTCTCTGGCCGCGACGGAGCCGATGCCGGCGCCGGTCAGCAGCCCGGCCGCGCCGTCACTGAGCGGGCGGGATGTCATGCCCGGGTCTGCAGCCACGCGCGGTAGCGGCCGAGCGCGCGCCGTTGCGCGCGCTGGTCGCACACGAGCGCGTACAGCGGGTGGGTCGTGCCCGTGGGGTCCTGGCCGCGCGTGATGCGGCGCATCTGGTGGCGGGCAAGCGACATGCCTGCGGCGGACGCGAGCGTCTTGTCCGGCCAGGTGACCGGTTTGAGCCGCTCGGTCGCCTCAAGCCCGGCCCGCCACCGGTCCGGGAGGTCTGGTGTGACCACATCGCGGCACCGCCCGCCTTCCCGGCCCCGGCCCACCGGGTGAACGGCTCAAGCGGCGCGCGATCATCGAGCACGACCCCGCCGGGCCCGGTCAGCGCCTCCGCGTGGACCATGACGTTCCCGGTGATCAGAAGGCCCGCGCCGCCGGCACCCCAGCGGCGGTAGAGGGAGATCAGCCGCTCGTCAGGGAGCTGCGAGCTGCCCGCCATCCCTTCCTCCATCGCTGCCTTCGCGATCCGGTTGCGCAGCCTGCCCCCCGATCGCAGCACCA
Source organism: Streptosporangiaceae bacterium (assembly GCA_035640715.1). GTDB lineage: Bacteria > Actinomycetota > Actinomycetes > Streptosporangiales > Streptosporangiaceae > DASQVO01. Next base: position 5,626 of record DASQVO010000570.1, on the reverse strand, counting down.
GCGGAGAGAACAGCCCGGTCAACGTTACGGCACCCGCCTCACACTCGGTTAAGATGTTTACGTTGCTTACATTAGGCGAGTGGAGTAAACACTGTCAACATCAAGGCGGCCGATGTCCGCACCCAAGGCCACCTATCACCACGGCGACCTGCGCGCGGCGTGTGTCCGCGCGGCGATGGAGCTGCTCGAGGAGGGCGGCGAGACCGCGCTGTCGCTACGTGCGGTCGCGCGTCGTGCCAGGGTGTCGCCGGCCGCTCCCTACCGGCATTACGCGGATCGCCAAGCGCTTGTCTCAGCGGTGGCGGCGGTCGGCTACCGCGAGCTTGCCGAGCGGCTGGCGGCGGCGCACCCGTCCCCGTCGACCCCGGAGCAGCTGGCTAGGGTGGCGATCGCCTACGTGCAGTTCGCGCTCGAGCGGCCCGCCTTGTTCCGGACCATGTTCGGAGAACCGTGCGATCGGCACAACGATGAGCGCGCTGCCGCGGCCGCGGCGGTATCGCTGTACGTTCGCGAGATCGTCGAGCGAAGCTTCCCGCACGCTGACGCTGACGCTGACGCGTTGGCGACCGCGATCTGGGCGCTCGTCCACGGGCTTGCGTTCTTGCACCTGGACGGCAAGCTCGATGCCCCCACTCCGCCGGTGGTAGCCGATCGGGTCACTGCCGCGATCCAGGCGCTGCTGACGGCAACGAGTACCGGCGGGCGCCCGGCGGGCCTGCGATCACGTCACCGGTAGGTCAGCAGGTCGGCGTGATCGCCCTCGAAATGGGCATGATCGTTGAACGAGACCAGGCTGGCGCCGCCTCGGCCGTGCACGATCTTGGTGATGGCCGCGTTCACCGTGACCCGGTTGAGCGCCAGGAACCCGTCCGGTCCGGCGCCCAGCAGCTCGGCCGCGATCACCCCGATCACCCCGCCGGAGGTGAACACCACGGCCGCCCGGCCGCGGCCCAGACCTCCGAGCAACTCGGTCAGCGCCTCACGCACCCGGACGGCGAACTTCGGCCAGGTCTCCGCACACGGCGAGTTCTCCCCGGCGGCCACCCAGCCGCGCAGGCCGGTGTCCAGGATCGCCTGCGGACTGCTCCCAGCACCGACATGATGTCGCAGCACGTCTACGTGATCGTACTCGTTCCACCGCTCGTCCACCCGGGCCTCGCCGGCGATCCCGGCCGCGGCCAGGGTTTCCTGAGCGGTCGACAGCTGCCGGCGCATGCTGCCGGACAGCACGGTGTCCGGCTGGACACCGCGCCGTCGCAGCTCCGCACCGAGCACCGCCGACTGCCGGTGCCCCAGGTCGGACAGCACGTCGTAGTCGGCCGCGCCGAACGATGCCTGGCCGTGCCGGACCAGGTAGACGACGGCCATCAGCGGACCTCGGCGCGGACGATCCGCTCGCAGCGCCAACCCAGGTAGCCGACCATCGCCCAGAACCAGCGGAACGCCGGATTGCGGGTCTGCTTGTGGTGGTACCGGTAGTAGATCTGCTGCGCGATCACCGCCAGCCGGAACAGCCCGAACACTTCGTAGAACGCCCAGTTCTCGGCGGACAGCCCGCGCGCGGCACAGTACCGCTCCACGATCTCCCGCCGGGTCAGCATGCCGGGCAGGTTCGACGGCTGCCGGCGGTTGGCCTGGAACAGGCGGTCGTCGTCGGCCTGCACCCAGTACGCCAGCGAGCTGCCCAGGTCCATCAGCGGATCGCCGATGGTGGCCAGCTCCCAGTCCAGCACGCCGACCACCTTCAGCGGATCGTCCGGGGCCAGCACGATGTTGTCCAGCCGGAAGTCGTTGTGGATCACGCAGCTGCCCACGTCGGCCGGCTCGCGCTCGGCCAGCCAGGACATCACCCGCTCCAGCCGCGGCACGTTCCACGTGCGGGCCTGCCGGTACCGGGTGGACCAGCCGGTGACCTGGCGGTGCACATAGCCGGGACCCTTGCCGAGGTCCGCCAGCCCGGCCGCCACCGGGTCCACCTGGTGCAACTCGGCCAGTTTGTCCACGAACGTCTCGGACAGCGCGCGGGCCTGGCCGACGTCCAGCATCATTGCCGAGGGCAGCTTCGCGCGCAGGATGGTGCCGGGAATGCGGCCCATCACGTAGAAGTCGCCGCCGATGACCGACTCGTCCTGGCACAGCGCCAGCACCGTCGGCACATACGGATAGACCGGTGCGAGTCCTTTCTGGATTCGGTACTCGCGGGCCATGTCGTGCGCACCGGACGCCTTACGGCCGACCGGCGGCCGGCGCAGGATCAACTCCTGGCCCGGATAGCGCAGCAGGTAGGTCAGGTTGGACGCGCCGCCGGAGAACTGGGTGACCTCCGGCTCACCGGAGAGCCCGTCCACCCGCTCGGCCAGCCATTCGTGCACCCGGGACACGTCGAAGGCGTCTTCGGCGCGCACCGGCCGGGCACCCGCGTCCACCATCAGGAGAACCTCCGGACGGAGCTCAGCGGCGCGTACTTGATCAGGTAGCTGAGCGGCAGCCATGGCCAGGCCGGGATCATCGCCTCGGCCGGCTCGCGCTCGATCCAGCGCACCATCGAGGCCACGCCCTTCTTGGTGGACACCAGCAGCGGCGTTGGCTGCGTGACCTTCTCGTTCATCTCGGACGCGATGTAGCCAGGGTAGACGGTGGTGACCTTGATCGGCGTGCCGATCATCTCCGCGCGGATGCCCTCGGCCAGCGCGGCGATCCCGGCCTTGGTCGCGGAGTAGGTGGTGAGGTCGCGGCGCAGGCCGCGCAGCGCGCTGATGGACGAGATCACCACCACCAGAACCCTCATCACTTGTCCTTGTTCTTGGTGTCCGCGTTCTTGGTGTCCTTGTTCTTGGCCGCCTCGACGTACTTGGCCAGTTCGATGCGCGCGACCACGCCGAGGTGCACCTCGTCCGGGCCGTCGGCCAGCCGCAGCGCGCGGGCGTTGACGAACGCGGCGGTCAATGGGAAGTCCTCGGACAGCCCGGCGCCGCCGTGCAACTGGATCGCGAAGTCGATGACCTCCTGAGCCATGGCCGGCACGGTCGCCTTGACCTGCGACAACTCGGACAGCGCGCCCATGTTGCCCGCGGTGTCCAGCAGCCAGGCGGTGCGCAGCACCTGCAGCCGGGCCGCGTCGATGGCGATCCGGGCGCGGGCGATGCGCTCCCGGTTGCCGCCCAGGTTGACCAGCGGCTTGCCGAACGCGGTGCGCGTGACGCCGCGTTGACAGGCCAGTTCCAGGGCGAGTTCGGCGAGGCCGATCAGCCGCATGCAGTGGTGGATGCGGCCCGGGCCCAGCCGCGCCTGGCCGATCTCGAAGCCCCGGCCCGGCCCGCCGATGATGGCGCTTGCCGGCAGCCGCACGTCGGTGAACGAGACCTCGCCGTGCCCGTGCGGTTCGTCGTGGTATCCGAACACCGGCAGCAGCCGCTCGACCTTGACACCGGGGGTGTTCATCGGCACCAGCACCATGGAGTGCTGGGCGTACCGGTGCGCGGTCGGATCGGTGAGCGCCATGAAGATGAGGAACTCGCAGCGCGGGTGGCCGACGCCGGTGCTCCACCACTTGCGACCGTTGAGCACCACCTCGTCGCCGTCGAGGACGGCGGTGGCGGCCATGTTCGTCGCGTCCGAGGAGGCCATGTCCGGTTCGGTCATGCAGAACGCGGACCGGATCTCGCCATCCAGCAGCGGTTTGAGCCACCGGTCGCGCTGCTCATCGCTGCCGAAGTGGAGCAGCACCTCGGCGTTGCCGGTGTCCGGCGCGGAGCAGTTGAACACCTCGGGGGCCAGCAGGGACCGGCCCATTGCCTCGGCCAGCGGCGCGTACTCGACGTTGGTGAGGCCGGCGCCGTGCGTGGCATCCGGCAGGAACAGGTTCCACAGCCCCTCGGCCCGGGCCTGACGCTTCAGCTCGTCCAGGATCGGCAACGGCGACCAGGGATCGTCCTGCGCCCGCAAGGTGCCGAAATAGTCCCGTTCGATCCGCGTGATCCGCTCCCGGATGAAGGTCTGGACCCGCTCCAAATACTCCTGCGCCCGCGCCGAGTGCTGGAAGTCCACGCAATCACCACCGATCCTTGTTGAGCGTTGCTCAACAAGCTACCATTGTTGTTGAGCAATGTTCAATAGGGCTCTGGGTTCAACAGTGTTCTGGAGTTCAACAGTGTTCTGGGGTTCAACAGGAGGTTCCCGGGATGACGGCGACCGGCGTTCGGCTGTCCGCTGACGACCGGCGCCGGCAGTTGGTCGGCATCGGATTGCGGCTGCTCACCGAGCGGCCGATCCACGAGGTCACCATCGACGAGGTGGCCGCGATCGCCGGTATCTCCCGCGGTCTGCTGTTCCACTACTTCCCGACCAAACGCGACTTCCAGGTGGCCGTGGTACAGGCGGCCGGCCGACGGCTGCTGCGCGCCACGGAACCGGACCCGAACGCGCCGGCCGAGGAACAATTGCGGGCGACCATCGACGGCTATCTGGCGTTCGTGCAGCGTCGGCGGGAGCCGTACATCGCGCTGATGCGCGGCCGGTCCAGCGGCGAGTGGGTGCAGCCGCTCAACGACCAGGTTCGCGAGAAGCTGGTCGACCGCACCCTGACAGGCCTCGGCCTGGCCGACACCCCGCTGGCACGCATGGTGGTCCGCGGCTGGCTCGCGCTGGTCGAGGAAACCGCGCTGATCTGGAGCAACTCACCGGTGGGGGACCGGTCCACCGTGGTCGACTACCTGGCCAACGCCCTCCATGACCTCCTCGACCGAGGATTCGGCACGTCGACCGGCGAACGAGCGGTGTGACCAAGGCGCCACTCTCGGCCGCCGTGACCCCACCGGTTTCTGCTACACGGGAGACGCTGACCCATCAGCGCCCGGCGGGATCGCAGCGGTCTACCGGGACCTGGTGGCCGACGATGCCCGCACCACGCAGATCGCTGATGATCCTGTCAAGCTTCGATGTAACTTCTGTCTCTATTGGTTACTTGCGGGTTTGCTCAACTCCAGCGCTCATTGCTGCCTGACGTACCGCGGGCGCAGATAGCAACGATACTGCCGTCATCAGCCAGATCGATGTCCTCAGCAGTGCGCGACGGCGGGGTGCTCGCGATCGAGGTGAAATTCGGGCATGTGCCAGACGACCGGGACGTCCGCCATCTCCGCTGGCTTGAGGCACAACTCGGCGGCCGACTGCTGGACTCCGTGGTCATCACCACGGGCCCAGCCGCCTACCGCCGTCCCGACGGGATCGCCGTGGTCCCGGCCGCGCTCCTCGGCCCGTGAGGCAAGTCCTTTGCCGAAGTGCCCAGCAGCGAACCGGGAGCGGCTTCAGTCGCTGTCCGCCATACGTCCGTAACTACCGCTGCGCAGCCGCCTACAGCGGAGCACGGTGGCACACAGCGGACAAAGAAAAAACGGCCCGCCGGGCCGCGTTTTCCCCTCGTAGCGTGGACGCTACGAGGGGAAACCCAGCGGGAGCGGGTAAACGCCGGGCCGGCTTCGGATGTGTGTGCTCACTCATCCGAAGCCGGCCCGTTACGGTCAGGAGGATGTCAGGCTGGTGAGCAGACCGATTCCAGGGCCACCGCCAGCGCGTGACGGTGCAGGCCGTCGAGGCGGTTGAGGATTTCCCCGGACACCCTGGCCTC
>DASQVO010000569.1:0-18055 GCA_035640715.1 Streptosporangiaceae bacterium | reverse complement strand
GCCAACGTATGGGCAGCGTCGGGCTCGGAGCCGACCGGCTGGATGATCACGGCCAGCGATAGCACCCTCACCACGGGCTACTGCGGCCTGCGTATCCTCACCCAATCCGGCACCGCAAAGATCACCGCCTTCCAGGCGGATACAGTCTGAGAAAGGTGGAGAGTGATGGGCACGAGGAGGGGGAAGCCGGTCGTACTGGGCGGGGTGATCCTGGTCGTGATCGGCCTGGCTGCCTGTGGCTCTGCAGCCGGTCCGGGATCAGGTTCCGCAGCCGCAGCCGCCCCCACGCCGCGACTCGTCAGTCCGAAGTCCGTCGGCGGCTCGCCGGGCAAAGGACCACTGGTCGTTTCCAATCCAGCACCGCTTCCGGGCGGCAAGGCCAGCAGTCAGAAGGTTGTACTCAGCGACCGCACCGTGGTCATCAACAGTGTCACCAGCACGCGAGGAATGAATCAGGGTTCGACGCTGATCGATCTGGAACTCGTAATTCGCAACACCAGCGGGAAGACCATCCGGAACGAAGCAGCCTATTTTCAGTTGGTAGGGCCTCAGGGTGACACCTTCGGTCATCAAGACAACAGCTCGGATAACTTCTATCACACCATCGGTGCTCACGCGTCCCGCAGTGGAATGATCGAGTTTGGGATCCCGGCCGCGGCTGCGTCGAGTCTTTACCTGTTGTACCGTCCCGAGATCGCCACAGAAACGGCACTAATACGGTTGAGGGTGGGGTAAAGCGGGCAGGCGCAGCCGCACCAGGACGGTGCCCGCGGGCAGGTTCTTCAGCTGCGCCCCCGGCGACTGAACCAGGTAGATGCCGAGGTTGGCGAGCACCTCCGCGCTGGCGTTGTCGGTGTAGTAGGCCGAGCCGCCGCCGGGCGGCGACTCCCACATGGTGAGCTGGCCGAACTCGGGGAGAAAGTCGTCGCGGATTATCTTCTGCGACAGCGCCAGGATGGCCGCGAGTGCGTGGGGCACGAGCGCCGCGCCGCGCGGGCCGCGGCGCGGACGAGCTCATGCGAGCAGGCTCATGCGAGCGGGCTCATGCGAGCGGGCTGCGGGGCGAAGGCATCCGAAGCGGAGTCCGGGTGGCCCTGCGCCAGATACCACTGCGCGGCCAGGCGCACGCCCTCGCGGATCGAGACCCGTGGCGTGAAGCCGAGCTCGCGCCGGGCCTTGTCGATCGCGTGCCTGTTGTCGGTGCCGAAGAGCTTGACGCCGAGGCGGGTGACGATCGGCTGGCTCTTTGAGCCGGTGGGCGGGGACAGGCGCTCGGCGAGGCCGCCCGCGAGGTAGAGCGCGCGATAGGGGATGTGGATGGACGGCGGGTTGGCACCGATCTCCTCGGCTATCGCCTCCAGGAACTCCTGCTGGGTCATCGGCTGGTCGCTGCTGATGTTGTAGGCCTGGCCGACCGCGTGCTCGACGTTGAGCGCCAGCAGCAGCCCCTGCACGACGTCGGTGACGTAGACGAAGGGCAAGGCGTTGCCGCCACGGCCGACGACGACGCCCTTGCCGGCCCGCACGCGGTCCGCCATCCGGGCGAAGTGCAGGCGGTCACCGGGACCGAAGAACGTGCCCGGCCGGAGGATCACCGCGGGCAGCTGGTCCTCGGCGATCATCTGCTGGACGGCCAGGTCGCCCTCGGCCTTGGACATCGCGTAGGGCTCGCGGAACGGCTGGAGCAGGAAATCCTCCCTCGCGGGCCGGCCCAGGTCCATGCCGTACACGGTCCACGAGCTGATGTGCACGATCCGGCTGACCCCGGCGGCGAGCGCCGCCTTGCAGACGTTCTGCGCGCCCGTGACGTTGACGTCCCGGTAGTCCTGCAGCGGCCGCCAGAGGCCCATCATCCCGGCCAGGTTCAGCACGCCCTCGACGCCGCTCATCGGCGCGGCCAGCGTGTCGGGCATGCGGACGTCACCGCGGAAGACGGTGACGCCGCGCTCCTCGAGCCAGCTCGTGTCCTCGCCGGGCAACGTGAGCACCCGCACCACGTCACCGCAGTCCTGCAGGGCCGGGATCAGGTGCCGGCCGAGCAGGCCGTTGCCGCCAGTGATCAGGATTTCCATGCTATGGACTCCTCCTCTCGCACCGGGGACCAATGACGCTGCCGGTGCACCAGATCTGCCAGGGTGGGAATCGCCTGCTCGAGCCAGGCGATCGGGTAATGCCGGCGCGGGAGGACCACCTCGCGGCGCGGCTGTCTGATGAGGCCGGCGATCGCGGTGGCCACCAGCTCGGGTTCTGGCATGCGCGCCGCGATGTCCTTTGTCATCTCGGTGTTGATGCGGCCGGGTGACACCAGGGACACCGAGACGCCGGTTCCGGCCAGCTGCCGCCGCAGCGCCAGCGAGAAGCCGCGCAGGCCGTACTTGGTCGCGGAGTAGAGCGGTTCCATCGCCACCCGGCCGGAGAGCGAGCTGACGCTCACGATCGCCCCGTGGCGCCGGTCCAGCATCCCAGGGAGCACGGCCCGGGTCGCCAGCATCGCGCCGAGCAGGTTCACCTGAGTCAGTGCGACGATCTGGCCGGGGGGACTCTTGGCCAGCGCCGTGGACCAGAAGGCGCCGGCGTTGTTAACCAGCACGTCGACCCGGCCGAACTCCGCGACGGCGCGCTCGGCCAGCATCGTGACGTCGTTGCCGTCCGCCATGTCGGTGGTGACCGCGATCGCGGTGCCGCCCGCTTGGCGGATGGACCGCAACTGCTCGGCTAGCCGGTCGGCGCGGCGTGCGGCGAGCACCACGGTCGCGCCGCGCCGCGCCAATTCACGGGCGGTGGCCGCGCCGATGCCCGAGCTGGCCCCCGTCACGATCGCTACCTCGCCGGCCAGCGGTTTGCCTGGGTCCGCGTGGATCGGCATCTAGCTCGCCACCCCCTCGGCCGCCTCGCTGGATATCGGCGCGGCGCTGGCCGCCGTTGCCGCCGGTGACGCCTGCGCCGGCGCGGCGGTGCCGGAGCGCGCGTGGCGCAGGTACCACGCGGCGGTGAGCGCCACCCCGTCGCGCAGGTCGACCACCGGACGGTAGCCGAGCTCGGAGCGTGCCCTGCCGATCGCGTACCGGTTGCCGGTGCCGAAGAACGCCACCCCCAGCCGGGTGACCGGCGGCCGCGTGCCGGACGGCGCCAGCGCCGCCAGGCGCTCGGCAAGGTAGCCGGCCGCGTAGAGGGCGCGGTACGGGACGCGCCGGCCTGGCGGGCTCCCGCCAACCTGCTCCGCGATCGCCGTCAGCATCTGCCGCTGGGTCAGCGGGCGGTCGTTCGTGATGTTGTAGGCGTGCCCGGGCGCCTCGTCGTGGTCCAGGCCGAGCAGCAGCCCGCGCACGACGTCATCGACGTATACGAACGGCATGAAGTTGCCGCCGGAGCCGACGAGGATCCCGCGTCCGGCGCGCAGCCGGTCCGCCATCGCGCCGAAGTGCAGGTGGTCGCCTGGCCCGAAGATCTGATCCGGACGGATGATCACCGCGGGCAGCTGGTCAGTGGCGATCATCCGCTGCACGGCCAGGTCGCCCTCGGCCTTGGTGACCGGGTAGGGGTCGGGGAACGGCGCGAGCGGGAAGCTCTCGTCGACCGGCCGCCCGTGCCCCATGCCGTAGACGCTGGAGGAGCTCATGTGGACAAAGCGGCGGACGCCCGCGGCCAGCGCCGCCCTGGCGATGTTCTCCGTGCCGGTGACGTTGACCGCCCGGTAGTCCCTGATCGGACGCCAGACGTCCATCATGGCGGCCAGGTGCAGCACTGCGTCCGCGCCGCGCACGGGTTCGGTCAGGGACCCGGAGTCGCGGATGTCGCCCCGGTAGACCTCGACGCCGCGCTGGCTCAGCCATTGGGCGTCTTCCGCGGGCAGCGCGAGGACCCGCACCCGGTCGCCCCTGCCGAGCAGCGCGGTAACGAGGTGCCTGCCCACGAAGCCGTTGCCACCAGTGATAAGGATCGTGCTCACGTCAGCACCTCGGCTCGGTTCGGCGTGTTCGGCGTTTTGGGTGTTTTGGCCTGGCTGGCGGCGCGGTACCAGGCGACACCGAGCCTTACCCCCTCGGCGAACCCGACCGCCGGCGAGAAGCCGAGCTCGCGCCTGGCCCGGTCGATCGAGAAGCGGTTCTCGCCGCCGAGCAGCTGCAGCCCGTAGCGCATCACTGGCGGCGGCTGCTGCCTGCGGGTCAGGTGCCCGACGGTCTCGGCCGCCGCGCCGAGCGCAACCGCCGCACGATAGGGGATCCGCCGCGACGGCGCCGGAACCCCGAGCTCGGCGGCGATAGCGTTGAGGAACTCGCGCTGCGTCACCGGCTCGTCGTTGACGAGCAGGTAGGTCCGGCCGTTCGCGTGCTCGGCCGCGCCGGCCAGCAGGACGCCTTCGGCCACGTCACAGACGTAGGCCAGCGGTACGTGGTTCTCGCCCGAGCCGATGATGAGCATCCGGCCTTCGTCGATCATCTGGGCGAAGCGGCCGAAGCTCGCGGTGTCGCCGGGCCCGTAAATCCACCCGGGACGCACGATGGTCACCGGGGCGCCGTCGTCGCGGATCATCCGCTGCAGCAACCGCTCGCCGGCCACCTTCGACCGGCTGTACGGGTTGGGCTCGGTCCGCAGCGGCGATTCCTCGTCCGCCTTCCCTCGCACGTCGTTTCCGTGCACGGTGATGGAGCTGACGTGGACGAACCGCTTGACGCCAGCCGACATGGCGGCCGTGACCATCGTCCGGAGCCCGAGCACGTTCACCCGCTCGTATTCGGACGACGGTCCCCACGGCCCGGTGCGTGCCGCGCAGTGGATGACGCAGTCCACTCCCGCGAGAGCGGGCTCGATCGCGGCGCGATCGGCGATGTCGGCGGCATAGACGTCGGCGCCGGCCGGCGCGAGCCAGCCCGCGTCGTAGCGCGGGTGGACAAGCGCCCGTGGCCGGTCGCCACGCGCGATGAGCAGATCGGTCACCTGGCTGCCCAGGAGACCCGCCGCCCCCGTTACGAGGACCGTCATCGTCTCTCCAACCTCCGTGATCTTCGGGATCTGGCTGGTCTTCTCGTCTTCGTGCTGCTTAGTGGCGTGGCTGGTCATGGAACTCGTGCTGGTCATGGAACTCTGCGAGCTCGCGGAAGTCTTGGAGCTCTTCCTGGCCGTGGAGGTCTCCGAAGCTTCCGGGTTCTTGGTCTTGGTGGTCTTGCGCGAGGCGGAAGGTGCTGCGCAGGGTCAGGCTCATCGCGCTCAGGCAGGCCAGCCCGCCGCACGCCATGAGAAGCCCGGTAAACGGGTGGGAGAACAGGAACATCGCGCCCACTCCGGTGCGGCTGACGCGGAAGACCCCGGAGAAGATCAGCAGCCCGATGAGCTCGTTGCTGCCGACCTGGCCGGGCGGTGACGGGAGGATGAACGACAGGTTGAACAGGGTGTACCCGTAGAGCACGACGAGCGCCGGCACGGCTACGCCCACCGCCCGGAAGGCAAGCAGGCAGAAGAGCGCGTCAAGAGCGACGGCGACGACGGTGTACGCGCTCGCCGCGAGCAGGATCTTCGGCCGCCGGAAGAGCGCCATGAGGGTGTCGGTGAACCCGGCGATGAACGGCCGGACGCCGGCTCGCAAACCGCCGCGCAGCATCGCCTCGCAAGGCCACGCCAGCAGCGCCACGGCCCAGTCCCGCCGCCAGGCGGCGAGCAGCAGGAAGCCGGCACCGCAGCAGCCGGCTGCCGTGGCGCCCGCGAGCACGACCCAGAGCGCCCCGCTCAGCTGCAGGCCGGCAAGCGGCATCAGCGCGAGCAGGATGGCCGAGGGCACCATGTCCATCGCCTTGTCCATGCCCACCGCCGGCAGTGACTCGCTGACGGGGACGCCGGTCGTGCGGCGCAGCAGCAGGCTCATGGCGATCTCGCCGCCGCGAACCGGCAACAGCCAGTTGAGGAAGATGGCGATCTGGTAGATGGCGACCGCCCGGCGGACGCTCACCCGGTTGGGCCGCAGCAGGCACCGCCAGCGGAAGGCGCGGATCACGTAGGCGGCCAGGAACGTGGCGCCGCACAGCAGCGCGACGCTGAAGTTGAGGTGCGCGAGGCGCTGGTAGACGGAACTGGCGTTCACCAGCTTGAGGAACGTTCCGATCAGCACCGCGCCGGCCGCCAGCCCGATGCCGGAACGCACCGCCACCGCACGTGCCCGGCTGGTGCGACCGCGTGGCGCCGCAGCTACGTCCACGGAGCCATCCCCCGCTCGCGGGAGTTCCCCTTGGGCGAGTGCGCGGCCTCGTGGCACGGGCCGCACAGCGAGACCAGGTCCCGCGCCCGGTACGAGGGCAGCAGGGCGGGCTGCCGGTAAAGGTGCGCGCCGGCGGCCGGCGTGGCCGGCCCGCATACCCGGCATGAGTAGCCGTCCCTGACCAGGGCCTCGGCTCGCGCCCGGTCCATGCGCGCCGTATGGTGCGCGTCAAGCGCGGCGTGCAGGACCATGCCCAGGGCCACCGGCAGCAGCCGCCGGTAGCGCATCCCGAGGAGCGCCGCGGCGAGCAGCGCGGCAGGCGTGTGCAGTGCGCGCGTCGCCGCGTGCTGCGGCGGGTCGGCCTGGTTGAAGAAGCGCGCGGCCGCCACCGGGTTAAGGCGCCGCTCCCGCAGGCAGAACCAGGCGTAGTGATCGGCGTCGATGAGCACGCCGCCCGCCAGCAGGCCGGCCGCGCCGCGGCCGGAGAACGGGGCCGCGAGCGCCGCCGCCGAGGCGGACATCAGGACGTGATCCCGGACGCGCACTCAGCCGCTCCCTTCTCCGATCGGCTCCGCGGTCTTGCGGGGAAACGCCCGGAGGCCGCTCGGGGCGGGGAGGTGTCCGTGCTGCCGGTACCACGCAACCGTGCGCGCGATCCCCGCCGGCAGGTCGGTCGGCGCGGCGAAGTCAAGCAGCCGCCGGGCCTTGGACACGTCGTACATGCGGCTGTGGGTCAGGAAGTCGAGCCTGCCGCGCGTCAGCGGAGCGCGCTGACGCAGCGCGGGCGGGAGCAGGTCGCCAAGTCCGGCCACAACCCGGGCGGCGGGCAGCGGGATGTTCCCCGGCGGCAACCGGGTGCCCTCGGCGCGGGCGATCACGCGCGCCAGTTCGCCGATCGGGACCGGCTCGGCTCCCGCGAGGTGGAAGCATTCGCCGATCGCCGCGCGTCGTTGCCCGCAGCGGACCAGCGCTTCCGTCATGTCGTCGATGTAGATCGGGTGCAGCCAGGCCTTGTGACGTCCGATGGGCAAGAAGAGGCCGCGCTGGATCGCCTGGAAGAACGACAGGAGGTGGATGTCTCCCGGCCCGTAGACCAGCCCTGGCCGGGCGATGACGACCGGGAGGCCGCCTTCGCGGCGGCGCCGGACCTCGGCCTCGGCGTCCGCCTTCGCCTGCTCGTACATGTTCGTCGGCCGCCACGGCACGTCTTCGGCGGCCGGACGGTCGCCGGTCACCCCGAGCACCCCCGTGGTGCTGCAGTGCACGAGCCGTTCGAGGCCCGGCGCCCGCGCGCAGCAGTCGAGCACCACCCTGGTGCCCATGACGTGCGCCCGCTGGTACTCCGCGGCCGGGACGCCGGGGACAAGCAGCGGCCCGGCGAGGTGGTAGACGACGTGCGCGCCGTCCATCGCGGCGCGCACGGCGGCCTCGTCGGTCACGTCACCGATGGCCACCTGCGCGCCGAGGTCCGCGAGCGGCCTGGCCTTAGCGGGCGAGCGCGCGAGCACACGCACTTCCACGCCGTCCGCGAGCAGCCGCCGGGTCAGTGCGGCACCAAGGAAACCGGTCCCGCCGGTTACGAGCACCGGCGCGCGCGGCTCTTGGCTGGCCGCGGATTCCCGGCGCTCTTGGCTGGCCCTGGACTCGCGCGGTGCTTGGCGAGCCGCGGGGCCGTCCGGACTGACGGTCACGCCACCGGCTCCTGCGCCACCGGCTCCGGACCGCCAGCCGGCTGCTGGCCCGCTCCCCCGCGCCGTGCCGGCTGCTGGCCCGCTCCCCCACGCCGTGCCGGCGCCGCGCGCGACACCCGCGAACGGGCCACGTCGGCCGCCACCTTCCTTACCGTCGGCCCGTGCGTCAGCATGTTCGTGTAGGCGGCGTTCGCCAGCGGGCAGTAGCATTCGCCGGCCTTGATGCTGCGCCGCAGCTCGCCGGCTTGCGCGGTGCGCCAGACGGACGGAAAGTCGTAGTCGTGCTCACGCAGGTTTCCCATGGACTGCGCTCGGATGCAGCACGTCCACACGTCCCCGTTCGGGGCGATCTGCGCCGAGGCGACCCCGGCCATGCAGGGGATGACCTGGCGGTGCTCGCGGAGCGTCCGCTTCACGATCTCGTAGTACCGGCGGCGGAAAGCCTGGGTGACCTCGGCCACCCCGGTGAGGCGCTGGTCGCGCACGCTTTCAAGCAGCGTGTCGATGGCCACCTCGTACCGCTCGGCGGTCGGCGTGATACCGAGACCCACGGTGTCGAGCTCGACGCGCTGCTCGGCGATCTCGGTGATGAACGAGTCAGGCTTCAGCTCGCCCTGGACGTATTCGCACAGTTCGGCGAAGAGCTCGATGTTGAAATTCGAGATGACGGTGTGGATCCCGACCGTCAGGTTCTTGTAGTCCCGCTTCAGCTCCTTGAGGGCCTTGTATGTGATCATCGCGTGCTGCCAGTTGTTCCGGACGCCGCGGATGTCGTCGTGCTTGCAGCCGACGCCGTCCAGCGAGAGGTTGATGATCACTTCCGACTTGGGCGTCGCCTTCAGAACCTGCTCGACCCGCCCAGGGATGACCTTGTGCTGGATGCCGTTCGTGGGGATGTTGATGATGCCCGGCCGGCAGTGCCGGTACGCGCTGGCCACCATTTCCGGCAGGTCCTTGCGCAAGGTCGGCTCGCCGCCGCTGAACGTGAACCAGTAGGGGGCGCGGCCCAGCGACTCGAAGACGCGATCCCACTCCGGGAGCGTGAGGTCGTCGTTCGGCAGCAGCCACACGTTGCAGGTCTTGCACCGCGAGTTACAGCGGTAGCTGACGCTGACGGTGATGTTCACCGGCATCCTGAACACGTGGCCGGTTGCGTACGACGCCTTCAGTACGGGGATTTCGGGCAGAACTTGGGCCAGGCCCATCGCGGTCAAACCTCCTATGTGATCGCCGGCGTGCTACGTGGTCACCGGCGTTGCGGGATCGAACTCGATGTGCCCGATCGGCACGACGGGCACGAGCGATTCGATTCCCCGCGCGGGCGCCGAAGCCGGCTGGAGCGATCCGGGCTGCGGAAAGGCGATGAGGCCGCACGCCAGGGTGACCGGGGTGCTCGTCCCGCGGCCGTTGTACGTGACCGGAGTGGCCTCGAAGAGCTGGACGATCGCTCCGGCGGCCTGCTCCGCGGCCGCGCGCTCACCGCGCAGCAAGGCGACAGCGGTCCCGGCCCCCTGTGCGGAGACCGTGACGGCGGAGCCGAGGGCCTGCTGGATCCGGTCCGTCACGCGCCGGGCGAGCTGGCGGCTGGCGTGCAGGCCGATCTCAAGCTCAAGGCGCTGGAAGTTCACGATGTGAAACACCGCGACGATGTGCAGGGCGCTGGCCGCGTCGTCGATGTGCTGTTTGGTCGTGTTACACATCTCCCACACGGTGTGCGAACGGTGGCCGCGGACGACGTCGTATCTGCCGAGCGCCCGGGCGGTAGCCTCGAGCCCCACCGTGCCGAGGCTCCACAGCGCGGCCCTCGGCGACGCGAAGAGCTCCGGTCCGAGCAGCGCGCGGCCCGCTCGCCAGGCGCTCATCGTCGGCGCCGCGTACGCCTGCTGGTCACGGATTCGCAAGTGCCCGGCGTAGATCCGGCGGCGCTGGCGCAGGAAGTCTTGGACGGTCGCCGGGCCGCGGTTGTACACGGCCGCCTGCGGCTCGTACACCAGCCGGTACCCGAGCTGCGTGACGAGGGCCTGGATGGAGAGCTCGTCGACGGCTGTGTCAAGCGGAATGCTGGGCACCACGTTGCGGAAGGCGACCATCTCCCCCAGCTTCGGCGAATGCCGGGCGATCCGGTCGTGCAGCCGCCACTGCAGGTGCACGGCGTGGCCAAGGAAGGTCCCGGTGCCGTTGACCGGAATCGGGCGCCCGCCCACCATGCCCACGCCAGGGTCCACGAAATGCCGCATGAGCGCGTCGAACGCGCCGTCCTCGACCCGCACGTCGGCGCTTACGAGGACCAGCACGGGAGACTTAGCCGCGCCGATGAAGAGGTTGACGGCGGACGCCTTGCCCTCGCGGCGCGCCTGCTCGATGACGCGGACGCGCGGCTCGCGGCTGGCGATGCCGGCCACGATCTCGACCGTCCGGTCCTCGCAGCCGCTGGCCACCACGATGACCTCCGCGATCCGCTCTCCTGCCGGGTCCTGCCGCAGGATGCTGCCGAGAGCCTGCGCGATGTTGGCCTCCTCGTTGTAGGCCATCACGCCGACGCTGCAGTGAAGTTCGGGAAGGGTCCCGGACTGGTCCTGTTCCGCGCTCACGTCCCCTCCCCGGGGTGTCCTGCGTTAACGTCCGAAAGATGCGGCGACGGTATGTCTGGCTGCTTCCAGCCAGATTCCGCATCCGCTCGCGGCCGGCCCGCGGCCCGGGCCCGGGACGCCGGGGTGTGGTCCGCCGTAGCCGGCCGGTCGCGGGCCAGCTCGCTCATGACCCGCCGGGCGATCTGACGCACCTTGTGCTCGACCTTCCCGCCGCGGCCCGCGCGGTCGTTCATCGCGGACGCGTGGGCGAGCACCAGGAACGGCGGCGTGTCGGCGTCGTCACGCAGTCCTTGCTGACGGCGTATGCCAGCGAGGTCGTCGTAATGCTGGCTGGCCCAGTACACGTTCATGCGACATGAGACGCAGTTCCATTCTTCGTCCGGTGTTTCGGCGCCGCACTGTGGGCACTTCATGGTCCGACCCCCCGCATTAACGATGGGCACGGACTGGACAGATCCCAGTCCTGGTTATAGCCGCCCATGGTTGCGGCGGCTTATTCCAATCCAGTTCCATCCACAGGAAGCACGACGCCGGAACGAGGCACGCGGCCATCCTGCATGCTTACCTTGGAAGAGCGCTGGAACTAGCGTTTCCCTACGCTCGCGGGAAAAGAGAGTGCGATATCCAACGGGAGATATTCAAGACATCGCACGGCAATGTAGAGACGGTAAGCCAGAATCCGCTAGATAACCAGATCATTTGGGGACAGATTGTCAATGAGTCGCGTTCGGGTGGCTGCGGCCTCTAGAAGTCTGTCAAGGCGCAAATGGTTGTCGGGCCGGGTTATAATCACGGTTTCCGCGCTGCTTGTGACACCGGCCGCAGGCTTGCTGGCGATCGGGTACCCGCCGTTTCTGTACCTGCTCTACGTTGCGCTCTCATTCCTCGTCGGGGTGGCTGCCACGTCGACCCTGGTCTGGATGCTGCACGCCTGGCGGACCCCGGACACGCTGGACGCGGGGCGCCTGAAGGCCGACGGGCGCGCGGCGGCCTGCTCGTTCTCGCTGATCGTGCCCGCCCGCCACGAGGAGGCGGTGCTCGAGACGACGCTCTCCCGCCTGGCCGCCAGTGATCACCCGGACTACGAGGTGCTCGTCGTGGTCGGCCACGACGACCACGGGACGCGCGAGGTGGCCGAACGCATGGCCGCCCGGCACCCTGGGCTCATCAAGGTCATCGTCGATTCCAGCTGGCCCAAGAGCAAGCCGAAGGCGCTGAACGCGGCACTGCCGTACTGCTCGGCCGCGGTCACCGGCGTCTTCGACGCCGAGGACGACGTCCACCCGGCGCTGCTGCGCCGGGTGGACCAGTGCTTCCAGACCACCGACGCGGACATCGTGCAGGCCGGCGTGCAGCTCATGAACTTCCGCTCCCACTGGTTCACCGTGCACAACGTCCTCGAGTACTACTTCTGGTTCCGCAGCCGGCTGCACGTCCACGCCCGCCAGCGCTTCATCCCGCTTGGCGGCAACACAGTCTTCATCCGGACGCCGATTTTGCGCGCCGTGGGGGGCTGGGCGGACTGCCTGACCGAGGACTGCGAGATAGGCGTACGGCTCAGCGCCCTCGGCGCCCGCACCGCGGTCTTCTACGAGCCAGAACTGGTCACCCGGGAGGAATGCCCGCCGACGGTCCGCGACTTCGTCCGGCAGCGCACCCGCTGGAACCAGGGATTCCTGCAGACCCTCGCCCGCGGTTACTGGCGGCGGCTCCCGCTCCGGCAGCGGCTCCTCGGTTCCTACATCCTCGCCAGCCCCTACGTGATGGCCCTGACATGGGTGATGATCCCAGCTGCGATCGGTACCGCCGTGGCCCTCAAGGCGCCAATCCTGGTCACGCTGCTCTCGTTCATACCGGTCATGCCCATGCTGGTCATGCTGGTCACCGAGGGCGTCGGCCTTGCGGAGTTCTGCCGCACATACGGCGAACGGCCCGCTGTACGCGATTACGCCCGCCTGCTCCTCGGCCTCCTGCCCTACCAGGTCCTGCTGGCCTACGCCGCCACGCGGGCGGTCGTCCGCCAGGCCCGTGGTGCCACTGGCTGGGACAAGACCACACACCTAGGCCAGCATCTCGGGCAGCCCGCCGTTGCGGACGCGAGATCACGGACGGCGGTCAAACCGCCTGTGGAATCGTACGCTCTGGCGGAAGACCTCGTCGGCTCGCATCTGCTCACCGAAGCGCAGACCGATGTGCTCGCGCCTGCCCCGGTCGCTCGTCCGCTAGCGAGTCCGCGCCCCTATCAGCATGCCGCCGCCGGGGCGACCGTGGACGGCGCCCAGCTTGGTAACGGCATCGCCGAATTGCCCGCCGATCATATCGATTACCTGTTCGGAAAGGTGGGCAATGCGCCCTTGTGGGCTCGGCTGGACGACGTGGCGGCGCTGCAGACGCCTCCGCTCTCGCCGCCGGCCGGCCGGCCAGCCGACGGCGCGGCGAGGACACGACGATTCCCTGGCACTGTCGCGTTCCGGGACTTCCTGCGCGGGATCATCACGCGACGCGCCGACCTCCTCATTCATCTCGCTCTGCTCACCGCCGCCGGGGTGGTCGTCAGCACGAACCTCACACGCTGGCCCGGGACCCAGTTCGACGAGGGCACCTACGTCGACTACGCCTGGGCGGTGCAGCACGGCCACCTCGCCAACTACACCTACAGCTACGGCCACCCGCCGCTGGGCTGGCTGCTGATCTTCTTCTGGACCGAGGCGACCGGCGTGTTCAGCCGCGCGGTCTTCTCGGTCGACCATGCCCGTGCGCTCATGCTCGTGGTATGCCTGGTCAGCTGCTCACTCCTGTACGCCCTGGCCCGCCGGCTCGGCTTCAGCCGGCCGGCCGCCGCGGCCGCGGTGCTCCTCTTCGCGCTGTGCCCGCTTGGTGTCTTCTTCCACCGGGCAGTGCTCCTCGACAACCCCTCGATTGCCTTCGCGATCGCCGCGTTCCTCCTCGCCCGCACGCCCGAGCGCCGGCTCTGGGCCTTCGCCGGGAGCGGCTTCTGCTTCGCGCTCAGCGTGCTCGCCAAGGAGACGACGCTCGTCCTGCTGCCGGCGCTGACCTACGCGGCCGTCCAGAACACCGACCGGCGCACCAGGAATTACTGCCTGGTGCTCGCCGCGGCGTTCTTCGCCCTGATCGGAGGCATCTTCCCGCTGTACGCGGCGCTGAAGCACGAACTGCTGCCAGGACCCGGGCACGTGAGCCTGGTCGGATACATGGCTCTCCAGCTGATCGGCCGCCAGGGCACCGGGAGCATTTTCAACCCGCTCAGCCAGGGTCACGCCATAGTGGTCGGCTGGCTGCAGCTTGACCCGTGGCTGCTTTTCGCGGCGCTCGCGCTCTTGCCGCTCGCGTTCATCCGGCGCAGCACCCGGCCGGAGGCGCTCGCGTTCGGAATCCAGGTCGCGATCCTGTTCAAACCCGGTTACCTGCCCAACATGTACGTCATCGGGATGCTGCCCTTCGCCGCGCTGATAGTGCCGGGCGGCGTTGATTCGCTCTGGCGCTGGGCCCGGCTCTTGAGGTTGCCGAGCGCGGTATGGGTAACGCGGGCCGCAGTCGCGGCAACAGCATGCGCCGCAGTGCTCTTCACCGCCCCGCGCTGGGCGAGCGGTGACCGCGCGGCGATGACCACGCGGCAGGACGGCCCCGAGCGCGCGGCGGAGCAGTGGCTCGTCAGCCACGTGAACCACGACAAGCGGGTCATCGTCACCGACCAGTACTGGATCTATCTCATCGATCACGGCTTTAATGACCGGCCGATGGAGGGCGGCTTCTTCTCGGACACGGTCGTCTCCTATTGGCCGCTCGACTACGACCCGGCCGTCAGGAAGGCCTTCCCGCAAGGATGGCGGGACTTCAACTACATCGTGGTGAACCAGAACATGCTTGATACGATGACCAACACTCCTTCGTCGGCCGCAGCGGTGACACACTCCCGGGTGGTAGCCAGCTTCGGCCAGGGACTGGGCCTCATCCAGATCCGCCAGATCATGACGAGCGGGGAGTAACCTCCTATCGGGTCGTATGCATGGGTCCACTCCAGGGAGAGCGTCATCGACGGCGGGACCGCGGCGCGCGGCGATATCCTCGCAGGTTCGCATCCATAGGTAAATTCCTGCGCTCGCGGCGCGGAGCACTGGCCGCGTGGTACCTCGTCCTCACGGCCGGCGTCATCGCGACGTGTACCGGGAGCATGTCAAGCCTCGGATTGACCGTGCAGGTCGAGGGCAACGCTCTCGTGTACGCGCAGGGCCAGCCGATCCGCCTGCTCGGGGTGGACCTGTCGGGCACCGAGTACTCCTGTATCGAGGATCTTGGCATCTTCGCCGGGCCGACGGACCAGCACGCGATAGCCACGATAACCTCCTGGCACGTCACCGCCGTCCGGCTGCCGCTGAACGAGGACTGCTGGCTCGGGATCAACGGCGCTCCCGCGCGGTATAGCGGCGCCCGTTACCGGACGGCGGTCCGCCAGTTCGTCATCCGCCTCAACCAAGCCGGGCTTTACGTCATTCTGGACCTGCACTGGAACGCCCCGGGCGCAGCCCGGGCGACCGGGCAGCAGCCTATGGCCGACCTTGATCACGCGCCGGCCTTCTGGTCCTCGGTGGCGCGAACCTTCATCAACGACCCGGCCGTCATCTTCGATCTCTATAACGAGCCGCACGACATTGGTTGGCACTGCTGGCTGGACGGCTGCGTCCTGCCCGAAGGCTGGCGCACGGCGGGCATGCAGACGCTCGTGGACGCGGTGCGCGCAACCGGTGCGCGTCAGCCGATTGTCGCGACCGGGCTTGACTGGGGCAACGATCTGACCGCCTGGCTGCAGTTCCGGCCGCACGACCCGGTGAACCAGCTCGTGAGCGGCCTGCACGTCTACAACGGCCTGGGCTGCACCACCGTGGCCTGCTGGAACAGCGTCGTCGGACCGGTGGCGCGCACGGTGCCCGTGCTTACCGGCGAGCTGGGTGACAAGACGTGCTCAGGCACGCTTATCAGCAGCTATATGGACTGGGCCGACTCGGTAGGCGTGTCCTACCTGGGCTGGAGCTGGAACCCTTACGGCTGCGCCGGTCCGGGACTGATCAGCTCATGGACCGGGCGGCCCACCGCGTACGGGGACGTGTTCCGCGAACATCTGATCCGCCTCTATTCGGGACTCCCCGCGGCGAAACCCTGACGGCGAAGTAATCCGGACAGCCGTTCAGCCAGCGTGATTCCCTGAGCCGAGGAGCCGGTCAGCGCCGTGCGGAACTCATCCCTGCGGTGCAGCGGCAGGCTGTCGTAGAGCGCCACGCGAACCACCGGGTGCCGGAAGGCGTAGCCGCCATCCCGTTCCTCAAGCAGGCGCATCCGCAAGGCGCGGTCCAGCGCGTCGAAGAGCACGGGAACCGCCAGCGGCGGTTCAAGCGCCGCCGCGCCGGCGCGAAGCTGGCTTAGCGAGATCCCGGCCGCACCAGCGATCGCGGCCAGCCCGAGCACCCGGTGCAGCGCCTTGTCCGTCAGTGCCACCCGCAGCGCGGTGCGGGCAAGCGCTCTAGCGGGCAACGGGGCGCCAGGCCAGCCGGGCTCTCGCGCCCCTCCCCCCGGCGCGGCACTGTCGCCGCGCATGCCTTCGACGAGTTCCCGGACGAAGAGCGGGTTTCCCCGCGACTGTTCGTAGATCTCGGTCAGGATGTCCTCGCTGACCTTGACGCCCGGCGTCATGGCCCGTACGAGCTGAGCGGTGGCACGTGGGGACAGGCAGCGCAGCTCAATTCTCAGCCAGAGCTGCTCTCGGGTCATCGCCTCGATCATCTGCCACGACCCGGCGCCGGCTTCGATGTCCGGGTCACGCAACGCCCCCACCATGAGCAGCGGCATGTTGGCCGCCAGATGCGCCAGGTACCTGATCAGGTCCCAGCCAACCTCATCGATCTCGTGCAGGTCCCCGAGGACCAGCAGCACGGGCGTCGCGCGTGCCAGGCCGGTCAGGAACTGGACGATGGAGGGAATGATGTCGAGATGGTAGTCGCGCAGCTCGGGTGCCGGCTCCTGGAGCGGAATCCCGGCCCACAGCGACGGGACGAACCGGGCGAGGGCCGGGTACTGGCGTGCCACCTCGTGGCGGTCGGCGGCAGGCAGCCGGGCCACGTAGTCCTCGAGCGCGACGGCGAACGGGCCGCAGGCGAACTGGTTCGCGTGCGCGCCCTTCCCCCCGCGGAGCGTGACGACCCCTTGCTCGCTCGCCCTGCTCGCGAACTCCTCAAGCAGCCTGGTCTTGCCGACCCCCGCCTCGCCGCTGACGACGATCATGCCAACGCGCGTCTCATCGCGCCGCATGAGGTGATCGGACATGGACTGCAGCACCCGTTCCCTGCCGACGAACACGCTGCGGTGCGGGACCGGGGCGGGCAGCGAGCCACGCGCTTCGACCCGGTCCCGAACCCGTTCCAGACCGGACGCCGGCGAGAGCTGGTTCGCGCGTATCGCGTCATAGAGCGAGACCGTCTCCGGTTGCGGAACGAGGTCAAGTTCGCGCCGCAGCACTTCCTCGCAGATGTGGAACTGACGCACGGCCTGGTCGGGTGTTCCCATTCGCGCGTACAGCCGCATGAGCTGCCGATGGACAGCTTCGCGCGTGGGGTCTAGCCGGAGCACCTCGCGGAGCTTGTCCGCGGCCTCGTTGCAGGCACCGCAGCGCTCGTAGACCTCCGCCAGCTCGACCAGCAGCCGCAGGTGCATGTCCGCCAGGACGCTGCGGCGCTCCGCGCACCAGGTCTCGTAGCGGTCCTCGGGCAGCAGCTCACCGCTATACGCCACGAGCGCGGACTGGTAGGCGTCGATCTCCCCGGTGCGGATCGCGTCCTCGGAGAGATGCTCGAACATGTCCACATCGACCACGACACGCTCGGTGTTGAGGACGAGCATGGAGTCCGCCAGGCGGAGGTACGCCGAGTCCTGCCGCCGCGGCAGGTCGGGCTCGAGCACCCGGCGGGCAGCGTGCAGGGCCTTGCCGAAGCTGTTAAGCCCGGACTCCGGGTCCACGTCCGGCCAGAGGATGTCTATGATCTGCTCGCGGTGCAGTGCGTGCCCCGGGTATGTCGCCAGCAGTTTGGTCAGGGTCTTGGCGCTGCGCCTCGGCCAATCGGAGACCGCCTGCCTGATGTCCGCGCGCTCGTCCTGCCCGGCGTCAGCGCGCTCGACGCGGAATCCGCCGAGCAGTCGCACGTGCAGCAGCGGATTCGCTTCAGCAAAGGAATACCGCACCTCGTTCATCGCCGCTCCTTCCCCCTCGGCCGGAGCCTGGCGTCCGGCTTGGCAGCACCGATGCCGTCTCTGCCTGCGAGGACGGGACGGACGTATTCGCCCCGGGCTACCACAACAGGCAGCGAGGAGAGACCGGTCGGCCAAGAATTATTAAGCGATGAGCATTGTGACTGATTTTGGGCAGCCTTCACTACCTCGCCAACCATGATGCACCCTCCCCCTGTGCCTGGCGATGACCTTGGTGTCGATCCCTTTGCGGCCCGAAGTCAGCAGCGACATCCGCCCTGTGTATACGAGACGCACATATGGGGAAGACGGTTTACAGCGAGCTTTTT
>DASQVO010000568.1:0-2471 GCA_035640715.1 Streptosporangiaceae bacterium | reverse complement strand
TGCGCCAGTCACATGGCGCAGGAGTTCGGCGACCACCCAGAGACAGCAGCCCACCGGATGCGCTGGGTCCGCCAGGTCACCGGCGACCTGTGCGGCATCCTGTACCTCCCGACCGCCGTTCCCCCCGAGACGGTGGCGACGGGGGCGGGCCTGCTGCCGGTGTCGGAGTCACCGGCAGCAGCGGCATGATCCGGCCCAGCGTCCCCGGCGCTGGGCCATCATGGCTGTCTGTTCCTCAATAGTTCTCAGCAGAAAGCGCGGTGTGCGGCGTCGCGGCGCTGCAGGCGCCAGCCTGGGACCGCGCCCCGGTCTGGTTCCACGGCGATCTTCACCTCGGCAACCTGCTGGTCGGCGGCGGACATCTGAGCGCCGTCATCTACTTTGCCGGCCTTGGTGCCGGCAACCCCGCTTGCGACATGGTGATCGCGTGGAATCTCTTGTCTCCGGAGACCCGGCCGGTCTTCCGGGCAGCCCTTCAGGTCGACGACGCCACCTGGACCAGGGCCGGGGGCTGGGCGCTGACCACGGGCCTGAACGCCTATACGTCTTACGCGGCCACCAACCCGTTCGTCGCCGTGAACACCCACCGCCAGATCAGTCAGGTGCTTATCGACCATGCCCGGACGACCTGAGGATCGAGCTTCAACCCCAGACCCGGCGCCGGCCAGGAAGCAGGCAGGCCGTATTTACGCATCGCCAGCGCTCGGCCTGGATGCCCGCACATGCCGCGATGAGGCACGGCGTCTCCGAAGCACGAACCAGAACTGGCAGCTCTGCACACGGCGGACGGTCCATGCGCCGCGATTACGGGCCGCGCAGAGTCGGCGTTCGGCAACGGGTTCGCCGCGCAGCGGCGTCGGCCTAGTCGCCGAGCGCGGTCATGACCGCATCGACCAGGGTGCTTTTCCCGTTGCCACCTTCGCCGTGGAAGATCGGCAAGATGTGGGAGACGGTCCGGCCTTCCAGGGCGTGGCCGAGCAGCCGGGCCAGGAACGCGCGCATGTCTGGGTCGGGCTGGACCCGTTCCAGGAACCGCGTGAACGCCGGGCCTGCTGCGCCGGAGTGGTAGGCGGCCCCGGTCATCTTGGTCAGCAGCAGGCCCGGGTCATGGTCGGCCAGCTGGCCGGTGCGCAGATCCACCACCCCGTTCGGGCAGTTGAGCAGGAACGGGTCGGCATCGAGGTCATCGGGGGTGACCACGATGTGCTTTTCGGTGCTGCCCAGCGTCAGCGCCCCGGAGATCCCGGCGGCGGACTCGCCGCGCCGGGCCAGGCTGACGGCCGCTTTGCGTTCGCTGCCGTCTTCGATGGCCAGCGCGTCGGCGGTCAGCCGCCGGGCGATGGCCTTCATCCACCGGGCAGCCTGCCCGCTGCCATCATGGGCCCACCGCTGCCCGTCCCGCCGCACCCGCGGAGGCGGCGGTCTGCCACGGGTCGGCGCCGTCGGCGGGGTGGGGGACCTTGTCCCGGCTGGTCTTGGCGATCTTGGCGGTGGCCCACTTCAGCGAGGAGCCGACGTCGTCGGCGTCGACCTCGTAGACGGTGCGCTTGTCGCCTTCGGTGGTTTCGTACTGGCGCTGCTTGAGGCGGCCGGTGACGATGACCCGGGTGCCCTTGGGCAGGGTTTCGGCGGCGTGGTCGGCCAGCTCGCGCCAGGCCGAACAGCGCAGGAACAGCGTGTCGCCGTCCTGCTATTGGCCGGTGGCCTGGTCATAGATGCGGTGGGAGGCGGCTACGGTGAACGCGGCCACCGCGGTGCCGGTCGCAGTGAACCGGAGCTCGACGTCGGCGGTCAAGTTCCCGGTGATGGTCAAAGTGGTGTCTCCAGCGGACATGGGATGGTGCTCCTCTCGTGCGGGCGGGATGGCGCGCGGCGGGTTAGCCGGCGCTGCGGATGGGCGTGAGCAGGTGCCGGTACCTCACCTCCGTCTCGTCTGGGCCGCCGTCGGCGGCGGGGGTGATGAGCGCGGCCATGGTGGGGCCGGTTAGGGCGATCCGGGCCCGGCCGGTGCCGGTGGGGGTGATGGCGCCGGGCAGGCGGCGGGGGTGGAAGGCGATGGTGAGCGGGTCGCCGTCCAGGTCGCAGCCGAGGGTGCCGGTGCTGGCGGCCTCGCCGCCGCTGCCTGCGGTCGCCTCGATGTGGCCGGGGGTAAAGGCCGGGTGGATGGGGGTGCCGGGGCGGCCGCGGCCGCGGGCCGCTTGGCCGCCTTGGCCAGCTCCCCGTGCCGGTGGCTGCGGGGAGCCCGGCTAGGATTGCCCGGGTTAGGTTGGAATAGTCGCTGCTGGTCAGGCAGGTGGTGAGATGTGATCGGCGCAGCCGGGCCTGGCTGGGGGTGGTGGGTGGCTGGGCATGTCCGTCTGGGCGGTTCCTGGCCAGCCTTCTGGCTGTGAGCGTGCGGGCGCCGGTGGGCGTCTGGCGGGGAGGGCGGCGTGGCTGCCGCCGGGGCGGAGGCCTTGATGGCTACCCGGCCG
>DASQVO010000567.1:0-10139 GCA_035640715.1 Streptosporangiaceae bacterium | reverse complement strand
AGATCGTCCAGCACCTGTCGATGTTCGATTATGTGGCACTCACCGGGACCACGGAGGGGAGGATGATTGAGTGGATCGACCACCTGCACGAGCACTTCGTCGCGCCTGCCGTCGTATCGGGCGGCCGGTACCGCGCACCCGAGACCGCCGGTGCCTCCACCCGGATGCGGCCGGAGTCGCTGGCCGAGTTCTCCTTCCCGGCCGGCGCCGCATGGCTGGGCAATGGGCCTGTTATCTGCTGATCCGCGGAGTGAGCATCCGGCCCGTCCCGGCCGGAGGCCCGGACGGGGCTCACGGGCCGATCGCCGGCGCGCCCGCCGGCTCGCCGGGGAGACTCCCCACGATGAACCCAGTAGTAGACGCTTCAACCACCTCAAAGGTTGTCTTTTGCGCAAAAGTATTCGAATGATGGCAGACCATGACACGGATAGCTGGCCGGCGGCGGCTCCGGCCGCGGCCACCCCGGTGTAGCTGCCAGTGCGAGGCCTGGGGCGCTGGAGGCCCTGGGGCCACGGCGGGGCCCGTTATCCCTTGAGCCAGGCCAGCGCCTCCTCGGCCGTCAGGCAGCCGGCCGTCGTCAGCGCGAGGTTCGCCAGGGAGGCCGCCTGGGTCGCCTCGTCGGCCGCGGCCACGCAGTCGCTGACGACATAGACGGTGAAGCCCAGATCTGTCCCGTGCCGGGCGGTCTGCTCGACGGTCAGGTTCGTGGCCACGCCCGTGACGAACACCGTGCTGATTGACCGGTCGAGCAGCCAGCGTACGACATCGTTACCGGCCAGGCCGGACAGCTTCTGGTTGTCGGCGATGTGCGCGCCGACGGTCAGCCCCGCCATCTCCGGGATGATCTGAGCGCCGGGCGCGTCCGGCCGGAACATCTCCTGCACGTCGCCCACGGCCCGCATGAAGGCCGTATTCCGGACCAGCGAGCCCTCGCCCTCGGGCACCGTGAACCGGGTAAAGACCAGCGGCACCCCTCCCGCCCGGGCGGCAGAGTGGAACCGCACCGCACGCTCGACCACGCCGCTGCGGGCTACCGGCTCACCCAGCATCGTGCCGAAGAATCCCTCCGGCTTGATCACGTTCACCTGCCAGTGCAGCGCCAGAACGGCGGCACGCGCTGAGCTAGTCATGGCTACGGTCTTCCCACCGCCTCCGTTGCCAATCCGGGGCGGCCGGCTTAGCGGCTGCTGGTTGGTACCAGTGGTCTCGTCAGGGGACCGACTCCAGCCACTGCTCGACGCCCGCGATGTGCACGGTCGCCCAGGACCGGGCCACCTCCGGCTCATGCGACGCGAGCGCCTCCAGGATCGCGCGGTGCTCGGCGAGCGTCCGCTCCTTGGTCCCGGCCTGGGTGAGGCCGCGCCACACGCGCGCCCGTGTCGTCGGCCCGGACAGCGTCTCGAGCAGCGAGCACAGCACGGTGTTCCCCGAACACGCCGAGATGCGCCGGTGGAACTCGAGATCGTTGGCGACCAGTTCGTCGGCATCCGGGTCCGGCCCGAGACTGTCCAGCAGCATGCGGAGCCCATCGCTCTCGTCCTCGGTGATGCGCTCGGCGGCCATCGCCGTGGCCGCGGGCTCCAGGATGCGCCGGACGCGAAGGAACTCCAGCACCGTGTCATCGCGGTGGAAATCGACGATGAAGCTCAGCGCCTCCAGGAGCAGATGAGGCTCAAGGCTGGTCACGTAGGTGCCGTCGCCCCGGCGCACGTCCAGGATGTTCACCAGCGACAGCGCGCGCACCGCCTCGCGCAGCGAGCTGCGTGACAGGCCGAGCTGCGCGGCGAGATCCGCTTCACGGGGCAGCCGGTCGCCCGCGCGGAGCGCACCGGACGTGATCATCGCCTTGATCTTCTCAATGGCCTCGTCGGTAACCGCCACGGCGCACCTCCGATGCCGCTCCTGCTGCGCCGCTCCGCGCACCGTCACGCCGGTCGACCCTGCATAGATCCGATGTTTGCTCCCGAGTATGGCATAACCACCGGGGGACCGCGGAGACACCAGCGCCCCTGCCGATGTCGGCGCCGCCTGGTACGAATGACTGCATGACCGATGCCCCCACCGCCCGCATGGACCACGCACCCGCCGCCCGCGCGGAAGCAGAGCGGTACCTGCGGTCCCTGGCCGGCGAGGAGGCGCGGCTGCGGGAAGACCAGTGGACAGCGATCAGCGCACTGACGGCCGGCCGCAGGGCGCTGGTGGTGCAGCGCACCGGCTGGGGCAAGTCAGCGGTCTACTTCGTCGCCACCGCACTGCTGCGGGCACGGGGCGCGGGTCCCACGGTCATCGTCTCGCCGCTGCTGGCCTTGATGCGCAACCAGATCGATGCCGCCGCGCGGGCCGGGATCCGGGCACGGACCATCAACTCGGCAAACCCGGATGACTGGGAGGAGACCTACGCCGAGATCGCCGCCGGCGCGGTGGACGTGCTGCTGGTCAGCCCGGAACGGCTGAACAATCCCGGCTTCCGCGACCGGGTCCTGCCGCAGCTTGCCACCTCCGCAGGAATGCTGGTGATCGACGAGGCCCACTGCATCTCTGACTGGGGTCATGACTTCCGCCCCGACTACCGGCGGCTCCGTACCCTGCTAGCGGGCCTGCCCGCCGGGGCCCCCGTCCTGGCCACCACCGCGACCGCCAACGCCCGGGTCACCCGCGACGTCGCCGAACAACTTGGCGCGGGCAGCCAGCAGGGCACCCTCGTCCTCCGCGGATCGCTCGACCGGGACAGCCTGCACCTGTCGGTCGCGCAGCTGCCGACGGCACACCAGCGGCTCGCCTGGCTGGCCGAGCACGCGGACGAACTGCCCGGCTCCGGCATCGTCTACACGCTCACCGTGGCGGCCGCGCACGAGACCGCCGCGTTCCTCCGGGATCGGGGGCTGGCCGTGGCGGCCTACAGCGGCCGCGACGACCCGGCCGAACGGCTCCGCGCAGAGGACGACCTGCTCGCCAATAAGATCAAGGCGATCGTGGCGACGAGCGCGCTCGGCATGGGTTTCGACAAGCCCGATCTGGGATTCGTCGTCCATCTCGGGGCGCCGCAGTCACCGGTCGCCTACTACCAGCAGATCGGCCGCGCGGGCCGCGGTGTGCCGCACGCCGAGGTGGTCCTGCTGCCCGGCCGGGAAGACCGCGATATCTGGGCGTACTTCGCCTCGCTCGCCTTCCCGCCCGAACCCGTCGTCCGCGCCACGCTCGCCGCGCTGGCCGACGCCGGCCGGCCGCTGTCGGCCAGCGCGCTGGAAACCCGGGTCGACCTGAGCCGTGGCCGCCTGGAGACCATGCTGAAGGTGCTGGACGTGGACGGTGCCGTCCGCCGGGTCAGCGGCGGCTGGGAGCCGACCGGGCAGCCATGGTCCTATGACGCCGAGCGGTACGAGCGGGTGGCCGCAGAGCGAGCGCGCGAGCAGCAGGCGATGCTCGGCTACACATCAGCCGGGGGATGCCGGATGGAGTACCTGCGCCGGGAACTGGACGACCCGGACGCCGGGCCCTGCGGCCGCTGCGACAACTGCACCGGGCAGCGCTGGCCCACGGAGGTCTCGGGCACCGGTGCCGCCGCGGCGCGTGACCGGCTGCTCCGCCCCGGCGTTGACGTCCCGCCACGCCGGATGTGGCCGACCGGCATGAGGGACCTCGGGATTGACGCTTCCGGCAAGATCCCGCCTGGCCTCTCCGCCGAACCGGGACGCGCCCTCGGCCGCCTGACCGATACCGGCTGGGGAATGAGGCTGCGCGCCATCCTGGCCGACGATGCACGAGATGAGCCGGTAACCGCGGAGCTTACCGAGGCTGTGATCAAGGTACTGGCGGCCTGGGACTGGGACACCCGCCCGGCGGCCGTGGTGACCCTTCCGTCCCGGGCCCGGCCGCTGCTGATCGAGAGCCTGGCCAAGCGGATCGCCGATGCCGGGAGGCTGCCCTGCCTCGGCTCTCTCGCCTACGCCGACGGCGGCCCCGGGCCGCGGCGGCACAACAGCGCGCAGCGGCTGCGGTCGCTGTGGGACGCGCTCACGGTTCCCGGGCCGCTCCGCCACGCCCTGGGGGACCTTGACGGCCCGGTCCTGCTCATCGACGACCGGATCGAGACGGGCTGGACGATGACAGTCGCCGCGAAGCTGATCCGCGAGGCCGGCGCGCCGACCGTGCTGCCCCTGGTGCTCGCCGTCACCACAGGCTGACACGGGGCCATCCCAAAGTGACAGACGGGCCCAGCTGCGGGGAACTCCCGCAGCTGGGCCCGGTCGCTTAGCGGGCCGTCACTGGTGGCCGCGCACCCCGTGTGGCTGGTAAGGCTCTTCCAGCCGCTGCATCTCCTCCTCGCTCAGCTCGAGTTCCTCGGCAGCGACGGCGTCTTCGAGGTGGCTGAGCTTGGTCGCGCCCACGATCGGCGCGGTCACGCCGGGGCGGTGCAGCAGCCAGGCGAGGGCGACCTGCGCGGCGGGCACTCCACGCTGCCCGGCGACCTCCTGGACACGGTCCACGACGTCGAAATCAGCCGGCGAGTCGTACAGCGTGTCGCCGAACGAGTCCGTCTGCGACCGGGTGGTCCGCCGCTCGCCTTCCCGGGTGCGGGTCCCCGCCAGGACGCCGCGGGCCAGCGGGCTCCATGGAATCACCGCCACGCCCTGGTCGATACACTGCGGGATCATCTCCCGCTCCTCTTCGCGGTACACCAGGTTGTAGTGGTTCTGCATGGACACGAAGCGGGTCCAGCCATGCTTGTCCGCGACGTGCTGGGCCTTGGCGAACTGCCAGGCGAACATGCTGCTGGCCCCGATGTAGCGGGCCTTCCCTGCGCGCACGACGTCGTGCAGCGCCTCCATGGTCTCCTCGATTGGGGTGCGGTAATCCCAGCGGTGGATCTGGTACAGGTCCACGTAGTCCATGTCGAGCCGCTGAAGCGACGCGTCGATCGCCTGCATGATGTGCTTGCGAGACAGGCCCCTGCCGTTCTCGTCGCGTCCCGGCCCGGGCTCCGGGCGCCCGGACGGCACGACGGGGTTGAAGACCTTGGTCGCGACCACCACGTCGTCCCGGTTGAACAGCTTGCCCAGCAGCCGCCCGGTGGTGACCTCACTGGCGCCGCCTGAGTAGGTGTCGGCGGTGTCGTAGAAGGTGATGCCGGCATCGGCGGCGGCCTTCACGATCGGCTCGGCGGCCTGGGTATCGAGGACCCACGGCCGGTCGCTGTTGTCGCCGTAGCTCATCATCCCCAGGCAGACACGTGACACGCGCAGCCCGGTAGACCCGAGGTTGACGTACTTCAATGCGTTCTCCAATCACGTGGTTCCGTGTGAAATTCGCAGGTGCCGAACGAGGTCGTGGTGGCAGTCCCCACGCAGGATGGGAGGTCCCTTAACACCTCGGCTAACACCTCGGCGCGACGATGCGGCGCACGCAGTCCGCGATGAACTCCTCGTGGCGGGCGAGCGTCGCCGCGTCGGGTTCCTCGCCGAAGATGACCCGCACCAGCTGCGGCATGACGAGCCAGTAATTCGCGATCCCGAGCAGGGTGACCAGCAGGTGCCGGGGATCGAGCTCCGGATCGATCCTCCCGGCGCTCTGCTGCTCGGCGATTGAGGCGAGCTTTTCCCGGTAGTGACGGCGGCGATGCTCCATGGCGTACGCGTCGGGGCGGGCGTCCAGCTCGAGGGCCTCCCACAGCGAGAGGCGGAGGAACTCCGGATGGGCGGCAAAGTAGCGGAACAGGCCGGCCGCGTAGGCGTCCAGGTCCTGCGACTTGGGCAGCAGATGCTCGCCGCGCTCGTCCAGGTAGCGGTCGAGCACGCGCCGCAGCAGCTCATCCTTGGGCCCGAAATACCGGTAGATGGATTCCTTGTTGGCATGCGCTTTCTCAGCGATCCGGTCCACCCGCGCTCCGGCGTTGCCATGCTCTGCGAATTCCTCGACGGCGGCCTCGAAGATGCGCCGCCGCGTCGATTCAGGATCCGACCCCATTGCCGGTTCCTCCCGTCAATGTTTCGTCTCAGTCTACCAACTGAACGGTCTAACTATCTAGTTTGACTATTCAGTTGGCACCTGGCACCGTGGTTAACGGGCCTCGTGCCTGCGTGACGCATGTTCACGCGAGCGCGCACAGGATGTCCCGCCCGCATGCTCGGTACGTCACCGGAAGGGTGATTCACCCGTGTCGCAGGAGCCGGCCTCCCGGCCGCCGTCTGCCCTGTCCCCCGGCCTGGTCCGCCTGATGGCTGTCACCTGCGCCGTCGCGGTGGCCAACCTGTACTACGCACAGCCGCTGCTGCAGGTCATCGGATCCTCGCTGCACGCATCCCAGGCCGCCGCGTCGCTTCTGGTCACCGCCGCGCAACTCGGGTACGCGGTGGCCCTGCTGCTGGTCGTCCCGGCCGGTGACATCACCCGGCGGCGGCCGCTGCTCACCGCGCTGCTCACCATCGACACCCTCGCGCTGGTCGCCAGCGCGGCCGCGCCGACCCTGGACGTCCTCGGCGCGCTCGCCGCGGGTGTCGGCATCACCTCGGTCGTCGTGCAGATGCTCGTCCCGTACGCGGCCACCCTCGCCACCGACGACCAGCGCAGCCGCGTTATCGGCACGCTCATGGGCGGCCTGCTGATCGGCATCCTGCTGTCCCGCACGTTCTCCGGCATCATCGCGCAGGCCGCTGGGTGGCGCGCCGTCTACGGGGTAGCCGCGGTGGTGATGGCGCTCACGACCGTCGCCCTACGGGTATCGCTGCCCGACCACCCGCGCGAGCTGACCATGGGTTACCTGGAGCAGATGCGCGGCGTGCTCGCCGTCGCCCGGGCCGAGCCGGTTCTGCGCTGGCGCTCCCTGATGGGTGCCTGCGGGTTCGGGGCGTTCGGCTGCTTCTGGACGACCGTCACCTATCTACTCTCCGGCCCCCAGTACGGCTTCTCCCAGCTCGACATCGGGCTGTTCGCGCTCGCCGGGGCGGCCGGGGCGGTCACCGCCGCCTTCGGCAGCCGGCTGCTGGACACGCACAGGCAACTCCGCTGGCTCGCGTCGGGCGCCGCGCTGGCGCTGATGGCCGTTTCCTTTCTCCTGATCGGGCTCGGCGGCGCCCACCTCGGCGGGGTGAGCCTCGCCCTGCTAATAATCGGCGTGCTCCTGATGGACGCCTGCGTCCAGGCCTCACATGTGATCAACCAGAGCGTCATCTACGACCTGCTGCCGGAGGCCAGGTCGCGGCTCACCACGATCTACATGACGACGTACTTCATCGGCGGCGCCCTCGGCTCCGCCGCCGGCTCCCAGGCCTACGGGCGCTGGGGCTGGACCGGCGCGTCGGTCACCGCCGCCATCTTCCCGCTCCTCGGGCTGGCCGCATGGCTCGCGGACCGCCGCCATGAGCGTGACGGCATCACCGCCGCCGGCACCGACCGCGAGCGCGCCCCCCTCGCCAGCTAACCCCGGTGACGAAGGACGGGTCGTCAGGAACGGACGCGACCGCGTCGAGGGCACCCAGCACGAGCGCGTAGTACGCACAGACCCCGCGCTTCTCGCGGGTCAGGATGCCGGCGTCGATGAGGATCTTGAGGTGGTGCGAGATCGTCGGCTGGGTGAGGCCGAGCGGCTCGGTCAGCTCGCAGACGCACGCTTCGCCGCCCTCATGCGCCGCGACCAGTGACACCAGCCGCAACCGGGCCGGGTCGGCCAGCGCCTTGAACAGCTGTGCAAGGTTGGCGGCCTGCGCCGCGGTGATCGGCGCCTGCAGCAGCGGTGCACAGCATGCACCGGCGGCCTTCGGTGACTGGATGGCAGCAGTGCTCACCAGGCCAGTATGCGCCTTAGTATTGACAACTGTCTATCTATCTGTTCGGCTGCGATATTGACGATTGTCTATGCTCTTGGAGGTGGCCCCGGCGAGTGATGACATAGCCCAGGATCTCCGCGAGCAGGTCCGGTCCCGCTACGCGCAGGCCGCGCAGGACACCCTGCCAGGTGAGCCGACGGGCGCCAGTCGCACCAGCACGCCTCGGGGCCCGCGCGACTCACGCGCCGTGTCCTGGCTCGGCGGACCGGGGCTGGCTGTCGCTGGCACTGGCCAGCAGCGCGGGCAGCTGGCCCAGCGCCTGGGCGATGGCGACAGCGTCCTGGTACTCACGCCACCGGGTAATCGGGCCGTCCCGGACCTGCAGGACCGCGATGAAAGGAGCGGCGGCGCGGCAGCCGGCGGTGGTCACGGTCCCGGCAAGCTCGTACTCGACGACGATCACGTCGGGATCGGCAGTCTCATGGATGGCGATTTCCCGGCACTCCTCGAACCGCGCCGGCAGTGAAACCCGGCTGGCCTGGGCGAACGCCAGCGTTTCTGGCAGCACCAGAACCCGTTTTTCGACATCGTGGGGTGGGTCCTGGACCTGGCCCGGCTGTCGCCGGGGATGCGGGTGCTGGACGCTGGCTGCGGCAACGGCGTTTACCTGCGCGCGCTGTGGGACCGGCAGGTCAGGGCCGTCGGGTGCGACCTGTCGATGGGGATGCTCCGGGCGGCATCTGCATCGCCGTGACCAACGGCGGCCGGCACACCCGGTCGCTGTGCGCCCTGGTCGAGCGCGCCGTCCGCCAGGAAACACCCGGCTGGCAGATGCGCCCGGCCACGCACGCGTTCACCGCCGAGAACGCGGCAGCGCAGCTTGGCGCCGCCTTCAAGACCGTCACCTGCGTCCGCCCCGCCAGCAACCCGCCGGTGGTCATCCGCGACGCGGCGGTGGCCGCGGGCTACGTGGCCAGCCTGGCCGACACCACCAAGACGAGGCCGCCCGCCCCTGGGAGGATGTCGCCGAGGACATACGCCGGCAAGTGCAGGCGGTCATCGATGACGAAGGAGCCTTCATCACCTCCAGTGATCTTGCCGCCTTCATATGCCACTGACACCGCCCCGCCGAGATCCTCCGGTATTCTCCGCAAACGCCTAATTGCGCGCATCGCGTCGTTAGGTTCTGGTCCCCAATACAGGCGCAGGCGAGGAGTACCACCAGTGTCCGTCGATAAGCGGATAGGTCCGCCCAGCTTTGCCACCGAGCGCGACATGCTGCGGTCTTTCCTCGACTACCACCGTGCGACGCTCGCGATGAAGTGCGAAGGGCTCACCGACGATGAGCTGCGCAAGCAGTCGATGCCGCCGTCCACGCTTTCACTGCTCGGTCTGGTGCGCCACATGGCGGAGGTAGAGCGTGCATGGTTCCGCCGGGTGTTCGACGACAACGAGGCGCCCATGGTCTGGTCCGGCCAGACCGACTTCCAGGCGGCGTTCGACGCGAGCGCGCCGAGCAGCCAGGACGCGTTCGCGGTCTGGGAGGCCGAAGTGGAGAACTCCCGTCGCATCGAGCGGGACGCTGAGTCACTGGACGTGGCTGGCTATCAGCCGAGGTGGGGCGAGGAAGTCCCGCTGCGGATGGTCATGATCCACGTGCTCCTGGAATACGGCCGCCATAACGGGCACGCGGACTTCCTGCGTGAGGGCATTGACGGGACCGTGGGCGCCTGAGTCCATAGGAGAGCCGCGCGGATGGTCACCCTTTGGCCGAGGGCTCGTCCATGATCGCCTAATCGCGCACTACGTCGTAAGGGGCCGGGTTAATGACACGTCCCCGCCGTTTACCGGTCCCCGAAGTCCGGCGACTCGATGACTGCCGCCGGCCTCGGATCGCGCCGATGGCGCATACCGCCGTCAGGACAAGCCATCAGAGCCCTCGCGAGGGGACTGCCGCCTTCAGGCGGCCGGGGAATCGCGCTGAAGCGACATGGCCGGCGGCTGGCACGGCGGCTGGACTCCCGGTTCGGAAAGACAGCCCAGAGCGTCCGCACGCCGAGCCGGCCGGGGAGCCTGCGGCCGGGCGGGAATACCCGCGGCCCAGGCGTGCTGGCCCGCACAGCAAGGGTCCTGCGCCTGAAACAGAACCTGCCCGCCTGGAAAGTCGTGCCGTCCGTTAGATGCCGCCGCAAGCATCAGAATGTTCTGTCCGCACCCACGTTTCTTACGCGGGATTGCCGGAGCAATGCTCTATGATGCTATGCATGGCCAGGATTGCACGCGTACTGGCGGCACTGAAACGAGACGGCTGGAACGAGACCAGGCGCCCGGGCTCCCACCGGGTACGCACCAGGCGCGGCCAGCAGCGTATCTGGG
>DASQVO010000566.1:0-3298 GCA_035640715.1 Streptosporangiaceae bacterium | reverse complement strand
AGATCGTCACCGGCGCCACCTGGCCGCAGCAGGCACCGTCCGGGCAGCCCGAGCCGGCCGGGCCAGCCTCCGGCCACCGCCGCTCCCGCATGCAGGAAGCCGTCGGCTACGCCCCGCCCCGCTAAGTGATCGCAGAGAAATAACCCGTGGCTTTCCCGGATGCTGCTCCGTGGGGTGGTATAGGCACCATGGAGGTGACCCGGGAGGTGCTGGCGGCGAAGTTCGCGGCGATCTTCCCGCATCTGGATGAGCGGCAGCGGCGGCTGCTGATGGGGGCTGAGGCCCGGACGCTGGGGCATGGCGGGATCCGGCTGGTGGCCCGGGCCGCCGGGGTCCAGGAGGCCACGGTGCCGGCGGGCGCCGGTGAGCTGGAGGCGGGTGCCGGGCCGCTGGGGCGGGTGCGGCACCCGGGCGGCGGGCGGAAGAAGGCCGCCGAGACGGATCCCGGGCTGGTGCCCGCGCTGCTGGCGCTGGCGGAACCGGATGAGCGCGGGGACCCGATGTCACCGTTGCGCTGGACGGCCAAGTCCACGCGCACGCTGGCGGCCGAGCTGACCGCCCATGGCCATAAGGTCTCCGCGGACACGGTGGGTGACCTGCTGCGGGCCGAGGGGTTCAGCCTGCAGGGCAACGCCAAGACCATCGAGGGCAGGCAGCATCCGGACCGGGACGCCCAGTTCCGCTACATCAACGAGCAGGCCAGGGCCCACCAGGACGCCGGGGACCCGGTGATCAGCGTGGACACCAAGAAGAAGGAGCTCGTCGGGGAGTTCAAGAACGCGGGCCGGGAGTGGCGGCCCAAGGGCCACCCGGTGGCCACGCGCACCCATGACTTCCCCGGGGACAGCCTGGGCAAGGCCATCCCCTACGGGGTCTACGACGTGACGGCCAACGCCGGCTGGGTCAATGTGGGCACCGGCCATGACACCGCCGCCTTTGCCGTGGAGCCGGTCCGCCGCTGGTGGAAGGCGGCCGGCCAGGCCGGCTACCCGCTGGCCCGGCGGCTGCTGATCACCGCGGACGCGGGCGGCTCCAACGGCTACCGCACCCGGGCGTGGAAGACCGGGCTGGCGGCCCTGGCCGCCGAGACCGGCCTGGAGATCACCTGCTGCCACTTCCCGCCCGGCACTTCCAAGTGGAACAAGGTGGAGCACCGGCTGTTCTCAGCCATCACGATGAACTGGCGGGGCCGACCGCTGACCAGCCACGAGGTCATCGTGCAGAGCATTGCCGCCACCACCACGGCCACCGGGCTGACCGTGCACGCCGAGCTCGATCCGGGCCGCTACCCGGACGGGATCAAGGTCAGCGACGAGCAGCTGGCCGCCCTGCCGATCAGCCGCCACGCCTTCCACGGGGACTGGAACTACACCCTCTATCCCACCGCCGGCCGCGCCGCGGCTGGGGACGAGGAGGGGCACCGCGCACCGGCGCTCCCCGAGCTGACCGGGATGACCGCCGCCGAGCTGGATGAGCTGATCGCACGGCTCGCCGCCCAGCGGCAGGCCCAGCGCGAGGAGCGGGCGCGCAACCATCCCGCCGGCGACGCCCGGCACAAGCCCCGCTCCGGCCGGCCGCTCACCTTCCCCTTCCCCGACCGCGTCGTGGCCACCGTGCTCCACCTGCGCCTGACCCTGCCCGAGGACACCCTCGCCCGCCTGTTCCGCACCAGCCGGACCACGATCGGGCGAGCCCTCGCAGAGACCCGGCGCCTGCTGGACCAGCACGGGTGCGCCATCGAGCCGGTCACCGCCCCGCCGGCCCTGCCAGCGCACATCCCCCCGTACGTCCCCCAGACAGCCGCCAGCCCTGGGGAAAGCGAGATCAAAAAAGCAAGTTAATTATCTGCGATCCCTAACGCTTTATGCATACTCCAAGGGCGTGACCTACCCAGTAGCTGCCGCTGCCGCACGCGCCACCTGTTACTGACGGACGCGATCAGGCTTGTTACTGCCCAGACCGCTCATAACCCTCGCCGGGCTGGATTCCTCCCGGGCGCTGGCCTACATCCGCGACGTGCTGCGGAGCCTGGCACCGTATACCAGCGCCCGCCCGGCCGGCGAGTTCACCGAGTATGCGGTCGCGCGGCTGCCTGGGCTACGGCGTGCATGACGGCAATGATGGTGGCGGCGCCAAGGATCTGGCCGTCACGGATCATCTGCTGGGCTTCCGCGATGGGGACCCACCGGACGGCCTCGGCCTCGTCCGGATGCGGGGTGCCGACCAGATCAGCGCCGCGGGCCAGGTAAAGGTCCTGGGGGGCGTCGGCGGAGCCGACCGCTGCCTGGAAGGTCAGCAGATACTCGAGGTTGCGAGGCCGCCAGCCGGTTTCCTCCTCCACCTCGCGCGCGGCCGTGACGATGCCGTCTTCGCCCGGGTCGGCGTACCCGCCGGGGACCTCCCAGTCCCATCGATCGATGATGAACCGGTGCCGCCAGATGAGCAGGATCTTCTCCCCCGCCTCATCGAGGACGGCGGTCATGGCGCACCGGGGCATGCGGAAGACGTACTGCTCGAACCGCTTGCCGTCGGGAAGCTCGACGCTGGCGACCGACAGCCGGATGTGCGGGTTGGCGTCCACGAGCCGTTCCCCGTGGATGGTCCAGCGGGTCCGCTCGGAGGAGATGTCATTGGCCACACCCGGGACGCTACTCCGTGACGCGCATAGCTGGGCCGGCCTCCTTTGACGCCGGGGTCCGGGCCGTTCACCGGCGGCGACGGCGGCTTCGCCGGGCCTGGTCACGGGCGCTCAGGCGGTCCGCAACTACGAACGAGACGGGCGCGACGCATCCGGTCCGGCCTGGACGGCCGGATGAGCGCCGACGATCTGGCCACGCTCGACACGCTCATCGACAGCGACCAGCCCGGCAGCGTCCTGCGGCGCGACGACCTCACCGTGCGCACCTCGAGGACCGTATGGTGGCCAGGCGCGGCTAGCCGGGTGGGGATCGCGGTGGCCAGCACGCGAGCCGTTGTACGCCTATGTACAACAGAGTACAATGGTGCTGATGACATCGGTGACCGCCTCGGAGGCACGAGTAGCGCTTCCTGAACTGCTGTCCCGCGTCCAGGACGGAGAGGAAGTCACGATAACCCGGCACGGCCGGCCGGTGGCTGTCCTTGTCCGCCCTGACACGCTGCGCAGCCGCCGCGCGCGTGCCGCGCTGGACGACGCGGAGCGGATCCATGAGCTGCTCACTGAAGCGGCGGCCGCTGCCCTGCCGGAAGGGCCCGGACTGACAGCCCAGCGCGCCGAGGAGCTCATCAGCGAGATCAGGGACGGCCGAGACGTCCGGTA
>DASQVO010000565.1:0-5487 GCA_035640715.1 Streptosporangiaceae bacterium | reverse complement strand
GTCCACGGCGACGGGTGGGCGGCGGCCTTCTTCAGGAACCGCAGGAACTCCCGGTAGCGAGGGGCGCGGGCAGCAGGCATCGGCAGAGATTTCCCGTAGCCACCTCCAGGGCGGTGAGGCGCTGCGATCGAAAGGCTCTGTGCCAGTACCTGTAGGCCGCAGGTCAGGAGCACGCGATGAGCCTTGGCTACCGTCAGCAACACCAGCTCCGCCTCATCGAGGCTGACCTCCTCCGGTCAGACCCCAGCTCGCCGCCGACACTTCCGGGCTTAGCGGTTGAGGGATTGAGATGCCTGTGACTCATCGGCGGCTTCTTCGTTGCGGCATTTAGCGGGGTTTTCCGGCGTCGACCCACCGCTGGAAGGCATCGAGTTGCTCCGGCGGCCAAGCGCCGTCGCAGGGCATCGATCCGTTCTGCAGCCGGGCGAGGATGGCGTCGGCGTGGGCGGTCACGTCGTCGTAGGACCACAGGTCGAAGGCGAACTGCATGGACTGCCGGTCCCGGCGCCGGAACATGGTCTTGACGTGGTCCTCGAAGCGCACCGGCTCCCCGGGCGCCGGCAACACAACCGGCTCGTCCTGCTCGTGCTGCCGACCGGCGAGGGCGGAGATCCGGGATCCTGGCGGCCCGGCGGCAGTGTTCCAATCCCAGTACGGCATCGGCATGTGCTGGGGCGGCTTCGCGTCGGTCTGCGAGTTCTCGACCGCGAGCCGGGACCCCCACTCGATGTAGGAGCTGAAGGCCGAACGGAACTCCGGGTCGTTGGGCAGGCCGGCCTCGCGGGCGGACTGCAGGAGCAGGGCCACCCACCGGGTGCGCTGGTCTTCGGTGAGGCGTTTGCCCAGGTGCTGGGAGAGCATCCGCGGGTAGCCGCCGTACTCGGTGCTGTAGGATCTGGGCCCGCAGAACACCTCGGCCAGCCACTTCGCTACCCGTTCCGGGTGGTCGGCGGACATGGTGGCGAACAGCGGCGCGAGCAACGG
Source organism: Streptosporangiaceae bacterium (assembly GCA_035640715.1). GTDB lineage: Bacteria > Actinomycetota > Actinomycetes > Streptosporangiales > Streptosporangiaceae > DASQVO01. The sequence continues at coordinate 4,503 of DASQVO010000565.1, read as the reverse complement.
GTCCTGTGGCACGTGTTTCTCATAGAACAGCCGGGTCATCCGGAGCAGCGCGGGCAGCCCGCCCGCCCACTCGAAGATGCTGGGCTGATGATCGGGGTCCGGCACCGGGTCGTGAAACTCGACGTGCCAGTGCATGCCAGAGCAGAACGGCTTGTTCTGCGAGTGCCCGCAGCGGCACAGGGCGTAGTGCTCAGCCGAGGCCCCCTGATTGCGCGCCACGTCCGCGCCGTCGTGGCCGAGGAGGCGGATGCCGCCGGTGATCCGGTAAGGCCCGTCCTTTGAGACCTCGATCGATTGCTCGCGGATGCCGTGGTAATCGACCTCGGCGCGGGCCTCCTCGCTGTCGATGGCGTAGCTGAGCGCCCCGGAGGGGCAGTCGCGCACCGCGCGGATGATCTCATCCATCCGCCCCCCGCTGGGGGCAACGAAGGGCTCCTCATGCAGGCGGAAGACGGTGGCCAGTCGGTCGGTGCAAAAGCCGGCGTGCTGGCAGGTGCCACGGTTGTCGAGGATGGTGACCTGCTGGCCGGTGTAGCGGTCCTGCCGGTCGGGTACCCGGTTCGGATCCTTGGCACCGGTGAACCCAATCGAGGCGTGGGTGCCGTCGCACAGCGGCTTGAGCTGGGACTTACCGCAGCGGCACAACGCCAGTTGCGGTCGCAGCGGGATGGCCTGGCCCAGCCAGTCGACCAGCCGGCGGGGGTTGGTGACCAGGTAGGGCCCGTCGGTGACCACCTGAATCTGCGGCTCCACGTCCGCCTGCAGTCCTTGCAGCACGGCCAGCCGGTCCGCTGCCGTGGCTTTGTCGGCCAGCCCGAGCGCCAGGTCCTGCAAGGCGGCGATCGCCTCGGCCAGCTCGGGGCAGTTCCCCGCCATCGCCCGAAGGGCAGTCGCGGTGTGCGCCAGCGCCCAGAGCCGGTCGTCCAGCCCGCTGGGCGAACTGGTGCCAGAACTGGTGGCCGGCTGCCCTGAATCGATCGCGGGCTCCTCGCGGCCGGACACCGCTTGCGACAACGGGCGGATCACGCTGCCGCGCAGCCGGAGGCGGACCGGCTCGCAGCGATCGTGGCCATCGCGTTCGAGCTCGGCGGCCAATCCGTTTACCTGGGCAAGCAACGATGCCATCGCTGAGGCAACGTCGGTCATCAGGCTCTCCGTTCGCGAGTACGGCATTCCTTCGGTGGTTCACCGTTCACGGCGCGCCCGGCGGTCGCGGAACGGAAGGGCACGGTGCAGCGGATGTACTCGAGACCACCCGGCATCCCCCTCGGTTGGGCTGAAGCAATACAATCCAGTAGCGTATTGATATGTCCCCAGGGTCGTCAACCGCCAGGCGGCGGCCGGGACGAGCCAGGGACCCGGAGATCGACGCGAGGGTCCTGGCGGTGGCCAACCGGCATCTGTCCGCCCACGGGTACGAGGCGATGTCGCTGGCCGCGGTGGCGCAGGAAGCCGGCACCACCCGCCAGGCGCTCTACCGCCGGTGGCCCGACAAGGCCAGCCTTGCCGCGGCCGCATTGCAAGTGGCGGCCGACGCCGGGCCGGCCGCCACCTCCGGGGACCCGCTGTCTGATCTCACCGCCGAGCTGGCCGACTTCCAGCGGGGCGTGTCCAGGCCAGGGCGGCTCTCGCTGGCGGGCACCATGCTCCAGGACAGCACCGCACCGGAACTGCTCACCCGCTACCGGGCCGATGTTGTCGCCCCCCGCCGTGGCCGCATCCTGTCGATCCTGCAGCGGGCGCAGCGCCTCAGCCTTATCGACGCAGACGCCGACCTCGAGATAGCCATCACGCTGTGCACGGGATCCTGGTATGCCCGGGCCCTAGCCGGCCTGGCCCCGCCCAGAAACTGGCCGGCCCGCACCGCCGCGTTGGTCTGGCGTGCCGTCGGAGGCACGCTTCCACCGTAGAGCTAGCCGCCGGTGATCTGCTGGACCAGGTACACGATGCTGAGCAGGGTGATCAGGCCCGTGATGGCCCAGCCGGCGGCGCGCAGGCCACCCCGGAGAGCATTACCGCCCATCACCCGGGCGTCGCTGCCGATGACCATCAGCGCGACGAGGCCGATGGGGGTCGCCAGGCCGCCGATGATGCTCGCCACGAACAGCAACCGGATCGGCGAGACGCCCACGGCGCTGATCAGGACGGCGAGCACCGTCGAAACGGACACTGCGGCGTAGTAGATGGGGGCCTGCGCGATCGGCTTGGACAGTCCTCGCGGCGCGCCCAGCTGCGCGGCGAGGACGTGGCCGGTTGTATCCATCAGCACCGGCAGGGCGACGAGAGCTGACGCCAGCAGGCCCGCGCCGAACACGTAGCAGGCGTACGGGCCGGCGATCGGGGCCAGCGCGTGCGCTGCCTGCTCGGCCGTGCCGATCTGCTCATGGTGAACGCCGAGGGTGGCGCCGGTCGCGACCAGGATGAACCAGAAGATCACCACGGCGATGAACATGGCTGCCGCCGCCTCGACGTGGCGGTAGCGCAGCAGCCTGCGGGAAGGCTGTTCCTCGGCCACCTCGATGGTCTGCCATACATAGACATACGCCGTGATGGTGGTTCCCAGCATGGCCAGGGCGCCCGAGATGTAGTTGGTGTTCAGCGACATGTGCGGGGCAAAGACGCCCTTGAACACCAGGCCCCAGTCTGGCCGCGCCAGCACGGCCGCGATGAGGTACGCGAGCAGGCACAACAGGATGTACTTGAGTACATGCTGCACCTGTGCCGTGGTTCCCCACAGCAGCATGGCCAGGGCGACGCCGACGATGAGAATGACAAACCAGAAGTTGTCGTGGTGCACAAGCAGGCCAAGCGCTGCGGCGCCGGCGTGGGCATCCGCCGAGATCGTCAGGATATTAACCCCGAGGATGCTCAGCAGCACCGTCCACTGAGGGATCGGCCCGTACCGGTCCTTGAGGCACTGCTGCAGGTCGCGATGGCTGGCACCGCCGACACGTGTGGCGATGACAAGGACAAGGGCCAGCATCGGGAACAGCAGCCAGGCCAGCCAGCCCAGTGCGTATACCGTTGTCGCGCCGATGATCGCCATCGTGGCCACGGTTGTCGGGTCGATGTCGGCGGCACCGCTGATCAGCCCGGGGCCGAGGAGCCCCAGGAGGCGTCGGCCCTGGCTAGCGCGGCGCCGCAGCATGGCGGGCCGGTCGGCCACTCGGCACTGCCGGTCGAGCTTGTCCTGCGTCTGGGCCACCCCCGCGGGCTCCTTGTACGGGTACCAGGGACCCCGTACCCGCCCCCAGCCAACCGGTATTTGTTTACCTAGCGTTAGCCGAAAATCTAGTATCCGTTAACCTGGCGTTTACCCAACGCAAAAGCAGCAAACCATCACACGCGGGGTTTCTGAAGGCGCCGGTCACGTGGCGCTGGCGGGGTGCCCGTCGCCGCGCCGCCCGCCGAGGCGCCGGGTAAGCGTGGTGAGCGGGGCGCCGAGCAGGGTGATCACCGCGGCGACGAGGAACGAGCAGATCGACGCGGACATCCAGGTGGCCGGGGTGAAGCCGATCAGGTGGCGTACCCACGCCCAGGCCGACACCCACCAGGAGAGATAGCCGGGGTTGATGAGCTGGTAGGTGATGAAGCCGACCGCCCACGGCAGCAGCATCAGCCAGCGCGGCGGAGCGTGCTCGGAAAGGTCCCAGCGGCCCCTGGACAGGACGAAGAAGTCCACTGCGAGCACCGCGAACATCGGCACGAAAACCGAGCCGAGGAGGGTGAGGAAGTTCTCGTAGTCCGCGATGTTGAAGAAAAGCGCTCCGACGGTCGCGAGCCCGGTGATCGCCGCGGCCAGGATCCGGCGGTCCCACAGCGGGCGCAGGTTCTGGGTGGACACCGCGGTGGAGTAGAGGTCGGCGAACGACTGGTCCAGCTCCCGCGCGGCCAGGATCGCGAAGCCGGCCGTCCCCAGCGGCAGGGCGATGAACGCCCCGTAGATGTCGTTCGGGTTGCGCGTGACCGTGACCAGGGCGAGTAGCCCAATCACGTAGCAGAGCACCTGGGTGACGCTGTAGCCGATCATCGCGCCTGCGAACGCCGCCCGCTCCGATCGCGAATGCCGCATGTAGTCGGCGGCTATGGGTGCGAACGAGATCGCCACCGCGACGACGGTGTCGGTAGCGGCCCAGTATCCCGACCAGCTCCCGTGGGTCAGCGGCGGCAGCGGGTGCCGGGCGAGCTGGACCAGCAGGTAGACGAGGACGACGAAGACCGCGCTCGTCGCGTAGCGGCGGAGCACGCGGATCCACCCGAGGGGGCGGATGGTGAGCATGCCGGTGATCGCCCCGGCGATGAGCACGTAACCCCACTTTGGCAGCTCCGGCGCCACCGTGTGCGCGGCGGTCGCGATCGTGACGAGCTCGAAGACACCCCAGCCGAGCAATTGCAGCATGTTGATGGCCGTGGGCAGGTAGGAGAGCCGGGCGCCGAAGAGACCGCGCAGCAGCACCATGGCAGGCGCGCCGGTCCGGGTACCGGGCAGGCCGGAGACCGCGA
>DASQVO010000564.1:0-7138 GCA_035640715.1 Streptosporangiaceae bacterium | reverse complement strand
GTGCGGTCTCCACCGCGTCGGCCGTGGCCTCACCGGCGACGTAGCGGTCGACGATCGCGCGGGCCGGCGCGGCCGCGGCGACGGCCCGGCGCATCCGCTCGCTGGCGGCCGCCGCCAGCAGGGTTTGACGCAGCAAGAAGGCTGACCTCCCCGGCACTATTCCAGCTTCCTGAAAATATTTCAGCACATGGAACCTGCTCACACGGCGGCCTAATGCCGCGCGAACGCCGACCTGTCGATCTTGACGTTAGCGCCCGCGTCGGGCGGCACGATCACTTCCTGAGCGGCGGCCACGCCCCCGGCCAGGAGCGTCTCGCCCACCGGCACGGTCCTGCGCACCAGGGCCAGTGCGATCGGGCCCAGCTCGAAGTGCCGCGCGGCCGACCCGACGGAACCGACTGCCTTGCCTCCCAGCTCCACCTCGTCCCCGTGGCCGGGCAGCCGGTCGACGCTTCCGTCAAGGTGCAGGAAGACCAGCCGCCGCGGCGGATGGCCGAGGTTGTGCACCCGCGCGACCGTCTCCTGGCCCCGGTAGCAGCCCTTCGACAGGTGCACGGCGGAAGAGACCCAGCCGACCTCGTGCGGGATCGTCTTGTGGTCGGTGTCCAGGCCGAACCGGGGCTCATGCGCCGCGATCCGGAGCGCCTCATACGCCCACATCCCGGCCGGCCGGGCCCCGCGCTGCCGCAGTTCCCCGGCGACCTCGCCGAGCTGCTCCCTGGGGACCAGATAGTCGGTGCGCAGCGAGTTCGTGGTGGCAGCCACGGCGACCTGCGCCACCGCTGACGCGGCTTCCCCGCTTCCCGGCCCGGCCAGTGTCAGCACCGCGTAGTCACCGGTGACGTCCGCGGTCTCCACACGCAGCATGAACCGCATGGAATCGAGGAACTCCACCAGCGGCCCAGCGGTTCCCGGCTCGACATGGATCCACACCGCCGTCCCGTCGTCGGTCAGCGTGAGGTGGTGCTCCACGTGCCCGTTCGGGCTCAAGATAAGAGCCTGCGCGGTGGCCCCGGGGGCCAGCCCCTCCAGGTGCTGCGTTGTCAGGCTGTGCAGCCAGCTCAGCCGATCCGGGCCCTCGACGCGGACGACGCCGCGATGTGACCGGTCCACCAGCGCGGCGTCCCGGGTCATCGCGCGTTGCTCGCGCATCGGGTCGCCATAGTGCGCGGCAACGCCGGCATCTGGCCCATCGGCGGGGACGGCATCAGATTCGGCAAGAAGCGGGCTTCTCATGGTCCTAGATTACGTGGGGCGCTTTCACGCTTCAGCACCATCACGGCCCGCTCAGCGCGCCCGCGCGCGGCATTCGCCGCAGCGCCCGAAAACCGTCAGGTGGCCCACATCCGTCTCGAAGCCCTGCTCTTGGTCAAGGGCCGTGATCAGCGGCCGTACGGCGTTCGGGCTGACCTCGGTGATCTTGCCGCAGTCCCGGCAGACCAGGTGTACGTGGTCGGCGTCCGCAGCAAGGTGGTACGTGGGCGCGCCATGCCCGAGATGCGCGTGGGTCACCATGCCGAGCTGCTCGAGCAGCTCCAGCGTGCGGTAGATGGTCGAGATGTTGACGCCGCGCGCTGCCTGCTGGACTTCCGCGCCGACATCTTCCGGCGTGGCATGGCCGAGCCTGGCAACCGCCTCGAGCACGAGCTGACGCTGCGGCGTGGCCCGGTAGCCGCGGGCCCGCAGCTGCTCATCCCAGGCATGCGGCGAGCCTCCCTCGCCCGGGACATGCGCCATGCCCGCAGTCTATTGACTTTCCTGCTATTGACTTTCCTGGCCTGCCTGAAGCCGGAAGATTCCTGCCGTGCCACGTCATGCGGCATCTGGGGCCGCCGCCCGCAAGCCGGTCGCGGCGCGGCGGAAATCACCTTGCCTTCGTGGTCACGCGTGACATAACGTGCGTCTACGCGGGAAAGGAGGTGGTCCAACGCATGCATAGACGATGGACTCGCGAGGTGGCTGTCCGCTAGCCGCTATCCCCGCCGGCGCGCACCGCGGCCCACCGTGTTGTAAGCACGGGGGCGCTACGTGCGGGTCACGCCGTGGGCCGGACTTCGCGAAGACGGCCTCTGGCGTCGGCCCCGACGTCCCGTGGGACGGCGGTCGGCAAAACCGGACAGACACCGGCCCCCCGGGCTGACCGGCCGTGTCCAGCCGGTCCCCGCCCGCAGTGCCCGTAGCGGCACCCCGGCCCCCGCATGCGGTCTGCTCGCAGCCTGCACCGTGCGATCGGCCGGACGGTGCCGTTGTGGTGGCGCTCGTTAGATCGCCTTTGCCGCCGTAGTGCGGTACCACGTTCGTGCGCCGCAGCGGGAGTCGCCCGGGGGGTTTTCTTTCGCCCGGCAGCAGCCGTAGCTCGATGAGGCTGTCCCGGCGCCGAGTTGCTGTCTCGCATGCCGGGGTGCTTTGATGAGATCCACCTTTTTGGCATCGAATAGCCGGATTGCCCCCGGCAGGAAGGCATCGTGGCCGTGAGGCGACTCACGGGGGCGGTAGTACTTGCTACGGTCTTGCTGGCGGGCTGCGCATCGACGCCTAGCTCCCAGCCGCCGTTGCGGTCAACCGCTCCTGCCATCGGACGATCAGCCCCGGCGGTTGGCACCTACGTGCCAGGCGTCCCGGCTAGCTCCCAGCCGCCGTCGCGGTCAACCGCTCCCGCTATCGGACGATCAGCCCCGGCGGTTGGCGTCTATGAACCAGGCGTCCCGGCTAGCTGGTCGAAACTGTCAGCGTTCGCCTCGGCTACCGGTATCAAGCCCCGGATAGTCGTGTACTACTCCGCGTGGCGTGAAAAGTTCAGCAGCTCCTTCGCGCAGATGGCGCTGATGCATGGCGCCTGCGTCTTCGTGAAGCTGCAACCAAACGGAGTGTCCCTTGCGTCGATCGCAGCCGGACGTTCGGACTGGTACCTGCGTTCCTACGCTCTCGCGGTGCGGAAGTTCGGACACCCCGTGATCTTGTCCTTTGCTCATGAGATGAACGGCAACTGGTACTCGTGGGGCGTCGGCCATGCGTCTCCTGCTGCCTTCGTCGCGGCCTGGCGGCACGTGGTGCAGGTATTCCGGGACGAGGGTGCTACCAACGTGAAGTGGGTGTGGACGGTCAATTCCACTAACGTGGCACAGGGTGGGCTCGGCCGGTGGTGGCCCGGTTCGGCTTGGGTGAATTGGGTGGGCATCGACGGCTACTACTTCCGTTCCACCGACAGCTTTAACTCGGTGTTCGGCGAGACGATCGCGCAGATCCGGGCATTCAGCACCGCGCCGGTGCTGATCTCAGAGACTGCGGTGGGAGTCACCGCTGACCGGCAGGCCCAGATCGCCGACCTGTTCGCCGGGGCCAAGGCGAATCGCATCATCGGCGTCGTATGGTTCGACAAGGGTCAGAACGCCGGTATCTACTATCAGGACTGGCGGCTGGAAGATGACCCCCCGGCGCTCGCGAAGTTCATCGCTGCCGCGGACAAGTACCGGCGCGCGTAACTACGCGTCCTGAAGGTTAAGACGGTAACGACCGGGAGCTAGGACCCACTGAATACCCCGGGACGAGTTCGGCGGTTTCGTTGGCAGTGCGTTCGACGATCTGGATGATCTTGCTATGCAGGGTCGTGCCAGGCTAGACCGGGAACTGCTGGACGCGCAGGTGCTGGCCCGCCCGCCCGCTTCGCGCCCCTGCCCGTCACGCGATCCCGCCAATTTCCCACTCGGTATGCCCGGTACCTGCAACTCACCAGCAGCATGACGGCCGCGAGCACCGCCAATGGTCGTACGCCGCGGCACGTTGCGAGAATCGTCCCAGCGCCGGGCATGTAGCCGATGTCGTTATTGGCCTAGGTACGTCTGCGCCGCCGACTTGAATGCCGCAACTGCGGCGGGGTCATCTTCCAGCCGCCAGTCCTGATGGTAGATGCCGGCGTTCTGACCCTTGTCGAACCATACGACGCCGACGATGTGATCAGCGTGGACGCCGGCCAGCAAGGCGTCGATCTGACTCTCCCTGTCGTAGGTAACCCCCACGGCGGTCTCGGCGATGAGCACCGGAGCGTTGCTGAACGTCCGGATCTGCGCGATCGTCTCGCCGAACACGGATTCAAAGCTGTCGGTGGAACGGTAGTAGTAGCCGTCGATGCCCACCCAGTTCACCCACTGCGCGCCCGGCCACCACTGCTGGAGCGGGGCATTGGCCGCGTTGGTGGAGTTGACCGTCCACACCCATGTCGCGTTGGACGCGCCTTCTTCACGGAAGATCTGCACTATGTGCCGCCAGGCGGCGACGAAACTGGATGGCGAGGCGTGACCGAGGCCCCAGCTGTACCAGTTGCCGTTCATTTCGTGTCCGAAGGACAGGATGACCGGATGGCCGAATTCGCGCACCGCGAGAGCGTAGGAGCGCAGGTAGCCATCCGACTGGCCCGCCGCGATCGAGGAGAGCGTCACCCCGTCCGGCTGGAGCTGGACCAGCACGTAGGCGCCGTGGCTCAGCGCGGTCTGCGCGAAAGCCGTCTTGAACGGCTCCTTCCACGCCGAGTAGTACAAGACGATCTTGGGCGTGATACCCGTCTGGGAGGCGAACTCCGACGTCAGCGTCCAGCTCCCCGGAGCATCCTGCTCATAGACGCCAGGCAGCGCGCTCGACGGGGTACCGACACCTGTCGCGCCGACCGGCGCGCTGGTATTGACACCCGCCGGGACGCTGGTGTCTGCGGGGGTGGCTCCGGGGGCACCCGCGGGCGGCACCCACGCGAGCGGAGACGCGCACCCCGCCAGCAGGAGGGTGGTAAGGACGGCCGATCCCGCGAGCTTCCTCAAAGCTACCTTGCCTCCTTGCCGGGGAAGATGATCCGGCCGACGACGATGAGGTTGATGACGCCGAAAAACGCCACGATCGCGAACCGATTGGAACCGGTCTGCGCGATGCGGTAGCCGGCCAGCGCTAGCCATGCCAGTGCGAGCGTGCCGTTCCAGGCGAACACCATCTTGCGGAACCGCCTGCTGGCGTCTCCCGGTCCCCTGGACGCCTGCCAGGACATGACCTTGCCCCTGGAGTAATCCCAGAGGGAGAGCGCCTGCGCCCAGCCCACGGCGATCGCGAGCGGCCAGGTGCCGATCGGCCACCGGGTGTTGTGCCAGAGCGGGTAAAGCAGGGTGCCGGTAACGACGGTCGGAATCAGCAGGATTGCGTTGCGAAGCTGAATCTCGCCAGGCAGCAACGCCAGCAGTACCACCGGGATCAGCGGCAGGAATATCGCTCGCATCGCGGTCGTGAGGTTCCATAGCCAGCCGGCTATGTACGGCAGCCGGGACCTGAAAGGCATCTGGACTCGCCACATGTGCCGCGTCCAGATCAGCGAGGTCGCGCCGCAGCACCACCGGTACTGCTGCCGCATGAACAGGTCGATCGTCGCCGGGCACACTCCCGCCGCCAGCGGGACGGGCACGTAGACGAGCTCGTAGCCCTGGTACCGCATGTCCAGGCCGGTGTGAGAGTCCTCGGCGTACGGGATGAGCGTGAACCCGCCCGCGCGCTCCAGCGCCTCGCGCCGGTAGACGGCGTTGGATCCGACGCACAGCGCCGAGCCGAACCTGTCCCTGGCTTGCTGCACCGAACGGTAAAAGACCTCCAGCGTGGCCCCCGCGGCCTTTTCCACCCAGGTCTGATCCTTGTCCACCCGGAAGAACTGGGGGGTCTGCACGATCCCGACCCACGGGTCGTCCATATAGGGCAGTGTCTCGGCAAGGAAGTCGGGGCGGGGGCGGAAGTCGGCGTCGAAGATGACAACATGCTCCCCGCGAGTCCGCGGGAATGCGTAGTTAAGGTTCCCCGCCTTCTTGTGCTCATGAACCGGCCGCCGGATATAGCCGAACCCGAAACGCTGCGCCAACTGTGCCGCTTCGTCGCTGTCCCCGTCGTCGAGGACATACGGCCGCACCTCACCGGGATAGGCCGCGCGCAGTCTCGCGACCCCCTTCCACGTGTTGCGAAGCACGTCCAGCGGCTCACCGCAGATCGGCAGGAATATGTCGACCGTCGGATACCTCGCGGGCCGCCAGGTCATGCAGCGCAGTTCATGTGCCTGCAGGTCAAAGCTGCGACCGGTGAAGTTCACCGGTATGGACAGCGCCTGGTAAGCGAAGTACATGAACGTGTAAATAGCGAACGGCAGGGCCACCAGGAACCGCGTCTCGAGCCATGCCTGCGCGACGACGACGCACAGCGAACTCAATGTCACTGCGCACGTCAGCAGCGGCAGGGAGCGCCATGCGTAAGAGGCCTTTTCCGCGTCCGTGGGCGGCTTGGGCAATACTCCGTCGGCCGGGCGGTAACGGCCCGCAGACAGTGCGTCGGTACTCACCGCGACTGGCCTCCGCGCACCCAGATATGGTAGGCACTCACCACGTTACCCATGTGGTAGGGGATATACCGAACGAGCCGGTACCCACCGTAGCGAGCAATGGATTTCTCCATTGCTATGTCAGTTCCCGGTTCAGCCCAGAACGGCAGTGCGATTATTCCGAAATACCGGCTCTTGACGGCATCCGCATATGCGACGTTGCCGTGCAAGCGCTTATGCGTATTGGGATCAGTGTAGGAAAAATAGCCGGGATTGGCGAACACGTGTTCGGCGCTCGACTCCCTCAAGTAGTACTGAAGAATGTAAGTATCTTCACTGGCCACGACAGGCCCGGTACTTTCCTTCAGTATGGGCTGCAACGCGGCCGTGAAGGGCTTGGCATTCGGCCAGGTGTGGTAGTGGCTAGTGGCCAGGAGAGCGCCGACAAAGCCCGCTGCCACCGCGGCGCCCGCGCCGACCCGCAGTGCCTGAATCGCCTTTCCCGGCGGCACGGCCTCGACAAGTGACGCTAGCGCGTAGCCAGCGACCGCAGCCGCAAACCAGGCACCGAAGCCGACGTGCTTGAACAAGCTGATAATCGTGCGGATGTGCGCCTGATCAGCAGGCGCAAGGATGATGGCCAGAGTCAGGACCACGCCGGTAAGCCGGGCAGGCCAGTCACGGTAGTCGAAGAAAATTACCATGGCGCCCAGTACCGCCAGGAAGGCGACCGCGCCCACCCAGCCGACGCTCACTGTGAGGACACCAATCACGCTGCTCGTCCCAGCAGCCCGGGACACGGTGGTG
>DASQVO010000563.1:0-2875 GCA_035640715.1 Streptosporangiaceae bacterium | reverse complement strand
GAGGTGGAGCCGGACACCGCGGCCACCCGCGTGCCCGGCCTGTTCGCGGCCGGCGAGGTCGCGGGTGGCTTCCACGGCTCGAACCGGCTGGGCGGTAACTCCCTGTCCGACCTGCTGGTCTTCGGCCGGCGCGCGGGCCTGGGCGCTGCCGACTACCTCGACTCGCTCGGGGAGCGGCCGTCAGCCCTGATAGATGAAATCGACGCGGCCACCGCCGAGGCGCTGGCGCCGCTGGAGCGGTCCGGCGGGGAGAACCCGTACGCGGTCCACGCCGAGCTGCAGCAGACCATGAACGACCTGGTCGGGCTGATCCGGAAAGAATCGGAGATGACCACCGCGCTGAAGGAGCTGGAAAAGCTCCGCCAGCGCGCCAGCCAGGTCAGCGCCGAAGGCGGCCGAGGCTACAACCCTGGCTGGCACCTCGCCCTTGACCTGCGGAACATGCTCCTGGTCGCCGAGTGCGTCGCGCTGGCGGCCCTGGAGCGGCAGGAGTCCCGGGGTGGCCACACCCGTGACGACTACCCGGAGATGTCCGCGCAGTGGCGGAAGATCAACCTGATCTGCTCGATGAGCGGCGACCACGTGGCCCTGAGCCGCCAGCCGGTGGTGCCGCTGCGCCCCGACCTGATGGCCCTGTTCGACCGGGCCGAACTGAAGAAGTACCTGACCGACGAGGAGCTTCCCGCGCCGGAGGACATCGCCCCGCCCGGGTCGACTGTTCACGAGGAGACGCACTAATGGGTTACAAGGCACAGCTGAAGGTGTGGCGCGGCGACGCGGGCGCCGGACGCCTCACCGACTACCAGGTCGAGGTCAACGAGGGCGAGGTCGTCCTGGACGTCCTGCACCGGCTGCAGGCCACCCAGACCGGCGACCTGGCCATCCGGTGGAACTGCAAGGCCGGCAAGTGCGGCTCCTGCTCCATGGAGATCAACGGGCGGCCCCGGCTGGCCTGCATGACCCGGATGTCGATCTTCGGGCCCGAAGAGGTGCTCACGATCACCCCGATGCGGACCTTCCCCGTCATCCGGGACCTGGTCACCGACGTCTCGTTCAACTACACGAAGGCGCGGCAGATCCCTTCGTTCTCCCCCGACCCGTCGATCAAGCCGGGCGAGTTCCGGATGCAGCAGGTCGACGTGAACCGGTCACAGGAGTTCCGTAAGTGCATCGAGTGCTACCTGTGCCAGAACACCTGCCACGTCATCCGCGACCACGCCGAGAACGAGGGGGCGTTCGCCGGGCCGCGCTTCCTGATGCGGGTCGCCGAACTGGAGATGCACCCGGCGGACGAGGCCGACCGGCGCAACATCGCGCAGGATGATTTCGGCCTCGGGTACTGCAACATCACCAAGTGCTGCACCGAGGTCTGCCCCGAGCACATCAAGATCACCGACAACGCGCTGATCCCGATGAAGGAGCGGGTCGTCGGCCGGAGGTACGACCCGCTGGTCTGGCTCGGCTCTAAGATCGGCTTCCGCACCCACGCCAAGGACACCTCGCCGGTGCCCAACACGAAGCCGCCGGTGCCCAACACCAAGTAAAAACCGCTTTTACCGAACGAAGGCTGGCGGCAGCCCGGCCGCCGTGCGGAGTCACCGCGCGGTGGCCCGGGCTCCGCCGCCCCCGCCCCGGGCCGCCCGTTCCAGTCCGGACGGGGCAGGGCGAGGTGCCGGGATGGGTGTGGTGAAGGCTTAGGCCGCGCGGGTGACCCGATCAGGTAGATCGCGCCGGGGTCACCGCAGCGAGCCGGCACCGGCATACTGGGTGTGCGGTAGCGCGTGACCGGGCCCCGGCTGGCATCGGGTACCGCCTGTGGCCGCGCCTCGCGGTGAGTGCGAGATCACGAATTAAGAAGCGGCAAACGCCGCCCCGCTGCGGCTGCCATTTGGCATCATTACCCCGGGCTGGCACGGGCAGGGCAGATGTCCTGCGGGAGCGAAAGGCTGACATGGTCCCCACCCTGACCTATCCAGAGGCAATGGTCGTCGGTCTCATCCAGGGAGTGACCGAGCTGTTCCCTCTCTCCAGCCTCGGCCATAACGTGCTGATCCCGGCCCTGGTCGGCGGCCAGTGGGCGCAGGACCTGAACGTGTCCAAGCCGGAGTCGCCGTACCTGGCGTACATCGTGGGCCTGCACGTCGCCACGGCGATCGCGATGATCATCTACTTCTGGCGGGACTGGCTGCGGATCATCGGCGGGTTCTTCTCCTCGATCTGGCGCCGGCGCATCGAGACCGCCGACCAGAAGCTCGCGTGGATGATCGTCATCGCGACCATCCCGGTCGGCGTCGCCGGGCTGGCGCTGGAGCACTTGTTCCGTACGACGTTCAGCAAGCCGACGCTCACGGCCATCTTCCTGGCCGTCAACGGCCTCGTGCTGTTCAGCGGCGAGCGCTTGCGCCGCCGGGAAGCCGCCGGTAACCAGCCGTCGGCAGGCGGAGGCCGGGCCAGCGGCCTGGACCCGGCACTGGCACCGGGCGGCCATCCGATGGCGCGGGGCAGCGCCGTGATGACGCCGCGAGGCGGGCCGCTGCCGGGGCAGCCAATGGCCTACGCCAGCGGGTGGGATACCAGCCCGCGCGCCGCCGGACCGCGGAGCCAGATCGCCGGACGGCATTCCGCCGGTCAGCGCGCGGTCCGGCAGCAGGAGGCCAGCGAGGCCATCGAGGCCGACGGCCGGCTGTCACGGATGGGTTTCGCGCAGGCCGTGGTGCTGGGCACCATACAGGTCTTCGCGCTGCTGCCAGGGATCAGCCGGGACGGCGTGGTCATGGTGGGCGGCATGTTCCGCGGGCTGTCCCGCCAGGATGCGGCCCGGTTCTCGTTCCTGCTGTCCGCGCCCGTCATCCTCGCGGCCGGCGTGCTGAAGATT
>DASQVO010000562.1:0-2207 GCA_035640715.1 Streptosporangiaceae bacterium | reverse complement strand
GTGACCCTGAGCACGAAGGCGATCAAGACGATCGACCGGATCGGCGTCGAGAAGGCCGTCGCGATCATCTGCGCCCGCGGCGAGAAGAACTGAGGACGATCGAGCATGGCCAAGAAGAGCAAGATCGCCAGGAACGAGCAGCGCCGCGCGGTCGTCGCCAGGTACGCGGACCGGCGCGCAGAGCTCAAGCGGATCATCGCCTCGCCGGCCACCGGCCCGGAGGAACGCGCCGCGGCCGGGCGGGAACTGCGGCGCCAGCCCCGCGACGCCAGCGCCACCCGGCTCCGCAACCGCGACGCCATCGACGGCCGCCCCCGCGGCTACCTGCGGGCCTTCGGCCTGTCCCGGCTGAACACGCGCCGCATGGCACACGCCGGCCAGCTGCCCGGCGTCCGCAAGTCGAGCTGGTAAGAGGAAACCGATCATGGCCAGGCCAGCCGCCCGCCGGCAGGACCGCAAGTCCCACCCCACCCCGCTGGACGCGGCGGGCATCACCTACATCGGCGACAAGGACACCGCCCTGCTGCGCAAGTTCATCTCCGACCGCGGGAAGATCCGCAGCCGGCGCGTGACCAGGCTCACCCCGCGCCAGCAACGCGAGATGGCCCGGGCCATCGAGAACGAGCGCGAGATGGCCCCGCTCCCCTGCTCCTCCAGGCCCGGCCAGTGACCGGCGCCAGCGCGGGCTCGTTCACCGGCCGCCGATTTTGCCAATCCGGCACCTACCTTTGCGATCCTGGCTCCGGACGGGTCAGTGTGCATGGCATGCGATGCGACATTCAAGATGCAATCATGGCGGCAGAACGATGACCCTCGCCGGCCTCAGCCCCGGCCCCGGCTGGGAAACCGAGATCTGCGAGCAGGCCGACCGGACCGCGACCGGCCCCGACGGGCAGACCGCGACCGTCACCGGCAACATCATCGTCCTGCGCCGACTGTGACGCGCGCCCTGCTCCGCCGCCCGGCGCCCGGCCATGATCCAGATTGCGCAGCCAGGCACCGCGATCAGCGGGAACAGGCCGCACGCTGCCGGGGTGCCGCTGATCTTCTCGATCAGCAGGCGCCTGGTGGCGCGACGACCGGCCCGCAGGTACCGCGTGACCACACGGGTGCGCGGTTACCTCATGCTGCAGCACGCGCTCGAGCCGGCTGGGACCGCGAGCGCGGCAGGCTACCGGCGGCTGCAGCATCACCGTCGGCTCAGCTACTAGCCCGGGACCGAACTGGGCTACACCACCCGGCTTTCTGGCGAGCCGGGATTCCCGAGCCGCACCGCCAGCTCGCGCCATGCCCGTTCCAATGAGCATGGTTCCGGCGGCGCCAGCGCCGGCCTGGACCCCGGGCGCGGCACTCGGTGCCCGGCACCGGCGGTTGCCGCGACGGCCGTCTCGTAGTCTGCGAACCAGTGACTTGCCCGCATCAGCGCCGCGGGCGGGCAGGGCCCGCCTCGGCGCAGCACGGCGAGAACCTCCGCCAGGTCGTAAAGGTCATCCAGCTGGCTATCGGTGGCCGCAGCAGGTGTCATGCCGCGAAGGAGCAGGCAGCCGTGCTCCGGGGTCTGGAGGAACATGCCGCACTGCCAGATGACGACGTGGCCGTTGGCCTCGGCCCGCCGGTAGCGGCTGGGCCAGGGGCGATCCGGCACCGTCTGGCGGGTGAACCCCAGTCGCAGCAGAAGGTTGCCGTCCGGATGCTCCACATCGCGGCCCATCAGCCAGAACTGAACATCAAGCACGCGGACGAACGCGGACTGTTCGCTGCCTGCCGGGGTGCTCCCGTCCAGGCCGCGGGCCGGGTCATGACCAACAGTCACCGCAGGTGATCCTGCCGAGCGTCCCCGGCCGCGAGAATCCACGTCGTGGTCGCGCTCAACGGGCCGCGACCGGCGCATCGGTGCCCGGGGATGCCCTGGGCTTGTTCCAGGGCCGTCGTGGAAGGGTGGCGGCGGCTCATGTCATGGGACCTAGTCCCAGGCGGATCCGGGCAGGGCGTAGCCGGTAGGGCACCCCGCCAGGGTACACAGTAATGACAATCAATTTCAATTGATGCGGGGATGCATCGTCGCGGTGCACCTCCCGTGCGGCGGGGACAGCCAGACGGACTGCGGTTTCACTCCGGAGCGATGGCTGCCGCTCCTACCGGGAACCCGGTAGTGGATGAGGCGGGAACTGTTCCCATGACGGCCACGGAGGAGGCGTTGTGCAGGA
>DASQVO010000561.1:0-21100 GCA_035640715.1 Streptosporangiaceae bacterium | reverse complement strand
CACTGGATGCCTTCTCGGGAAGCGGTGTGGTGTCCTACCTGCTGAAAGCGCTCGGCTACCAGGTCACCGCGAACGACTTCCTGGCCTTTCCCACCACGATCGCGCGGGCCACGGTCGTCAACCAGGACGTCCGTCTCACCGGCGATGACATCGACACCATTTGCGGCCCGGCGGCAGATGACCGGGACTTCATCCAGCGCACGTTCAGTGGCCTGTTTTTCACCGGCGAAGACTGCCGGTTCCTCGACTCGGCCTGGTCACACATCGACAGGCTGACCGGCGATAAGCAAGCTGTGGCAATCGCGGCCCTTGTCCTGTCGGCGGCCCGGAAGCAGCCCCGCGGTGTCTTCACCGTCACCGGCCTGCGCTACGACGATGGCCGCCGGGACCTGCACCTGCCCTTGCGTGAGCATTTCCGGGAGCGGGCCGCCGAGTACAACCGGGTGGTCTTCGACAGCGGGCAGCCGTGCACGGCGCTCACCGGCGATGTCTTCGATCTGGACCCACAGCCGTTCGATGTCGTCTACCTGGACCCTCCATATGCCCCGCCGAGGGACGACAACTGCTACATCAAGCGCTACCACTTCCTGGAAGGGCTCAGCACGTACTGGCGCGGCCAGCAGATCATGCAGAACACCCGGACAAAAAAGCTCCCCAAGCGCTACACCCCTTTCTCCTACAAGCACACCGTTACCGACGCGCTGCGCCGGGCCCTGAAGCAGTTCCAGGACTCGGTCATCGTCTTGTCCTACTCGTCCAACGCCGTGCCGGATGCGGCCACCATCGAGGCGCTGCTACGGGAAGTGAAAGACGACGTACAGGTATGCCCCATCGACCACACCTATTCCTTCGGCACGCACGCCGCCGCACAGCGCCGTGCCGTATCCGAGTACCTGTTCATCGGCCGGTGATCCGGATGCCAGGTGGTGTCAGCTGACGCCGGATATCGAGGAGATGGCCAGCGTGCCTACGGCTTTGCGGCAGGGGCAAGGACGGTGATGAAATCCCGGGTCCAGCCGGTGAGGTACTGATTGGCCGGGCGAACCTGGCCGGGTATCGCAGCGGTGAGCGGGCCGCCGGGGCGGCGGGCGGTATCGAGCTGGACCCATTCGGGGTTGATGTCGAGTTCCATGCCGCTGACTGCCCCGTTGCGCACCAGCGCGCTGGCCAGATCGGCGGGAATGGTCGACATGCCCGAGGCGACCATGAGGTCGCCAGCGGCGTCCTGGCCAACGCTGCTGCGGGCGACGTACTCGGCATGGCCCAGCGTGCCGCCCCACTGGTGCCACAGGGCGACATTGGCGGCGGGCTGCCCGTTGATAACGAGCGGCCCCATGTTCTGCCGGGCGCTGTAGATGGTTTCGCCCGGCACCGGGAGGCCTGCACCCCACACCCCGACCCGGGCGTGGCCGGAACGATCGATCACCAAGGTGCCCAGGCCAGCGCGCAGCCCGCGGATGACATGCTCTTCCTGCACGTAACCACCTACGTGCGCGCTGAGCAGGAAGCCGCCGTTGAAGGCGGCCAGCAGCCGCTGACGCTCGGTACCGGTGACGGCCGGCCCCGCGCGCAGCAGGCCCGCATATCTATCACCGGGGTCCGCGCCGCCGTAGTGCAGCACGAACTGCACGGGGCCGCGGAAGATGGCCACCGTCACCACCGAGCCGTCCGCGGACCGCACCCGGGAGATGACCACATGCGGCGGCCCGGCCGCAGCGGCGCCCCGGCCAGGAGGGGCCGAAGAGCCAGCCCGGGCAGCGGAAGCGCCTGATGGGCGGGCCTGGCCGGCTGCGGGTCCCTGCGCCGGTGAGGAACTGCACGCAGCCATCAGCAACATGGCGGCCACGGCGGCTGCGGCCCGCACGCCGTGCGCTGCCTGCTTGTTTCTCAGCACCCAGCCAAGGATGCAGTCTCACAGTGAAAAGACTGTGAAGCGGGTGCGGGATTATGGCGTGTACGACAGGTCCTTGGCGGCCAGCCGATCGGGGCGCCGTGCTTTCCGGACGCGCAACTCGTCCAGCGGCACCTCTGCACCGTCCGCCGTGCACACCTGGACGCGCACCGGCGCTCCGGTGCTGTCCTCGACCACCTGCAACGGACCGCCGTCGTCCTGCAGGTACGCGTCACCCCACTGCATCAGCGCGAGAATGGCGGGCAGCAGCGCACGTCCCTTGTCGGTGAGCAGGTACTCGTGCCGGGTGCGCTGACCTTCCTCACGGTAGGGCCGTTTCTCGAATACGCCGATCTCGACCAGGTCCTTCAGCCGGCTGGCCGCGACCGCCTCGGTGATGCCCACCCGGCTGGCGAAGTCGTGGAACCGGGTCGTGCCGTAGAACGCCTCGCGTAGCAGCAGCATGGCCGACCGGGTGCCAACGACAGTCAGGGCCAGGTCGATCGAACAACGCGCCGCCCGCCACACGTCGCGGTCGGCGAGCGGGCCATCCAGCTTCATCGCCATCTCTTCAGGCTACCCCTGGCTTGACTTCCACATAGCCAGCATGTGGCGGCGCGTGCGCGCCTCAGTCGTGGCGGAGCACGATGTCGTGCGAGTCGGCCCTACCCGCCGCACCGGTCAGCCGGGCCGTGCTGGCGGCCGGCGGAAATCCGGTCGCGACCAGCCAGTACTCGCCCTGTGCCAGATCGCCGAACTCGTACCGGCCGCTGTCGGTGGTCTCCCGGCTGGCGACGGCGTTGCCCTGCGCGTCGAACAGCGTCACCCGCGCCCCCGCCACCGGCCGGTGCCCGTTGTGGACGATTCCGGTCAATCGGCCCGGCGGCGGCAGCATCACGTCCCGGCGCAGCCGCTCCCCCGGGTCGAGACGCAGACTGCGCACCGCGATCCGCCCGGGTCCGGCGGCCACGGTGAGTGTCAGCGGCCCGGACGGCAACCGGCCGAACTCGTAGCGGCCGTCCTCGGTGGTGCGGCCGCCGGCGACCACCGCGCCGGCCGGATCTGTGAGCACCACGGTCGCGGCACTGACCGGCACGCCGGCCTGGTCGAGCACCCCGCCGGCCAGCAAGCTCTCCCCTGCCGCGACCGGCGGCCGGTAGGCGTCGGCGGAGTGCCGGCGGGCCGCGATCGCCCAGCCGGCCAGCGAGGCGGCCAGCGCGGCAGAGCACAGGAACAGCCAGCCGTGCCGGAACGCGTCGAGACTGGGTGCCGCACCGTAGATCACCACTACCACCGCCGTGCCCAGCACGGTCCCGATCTGCCGCGCCGTGTTGATCATCGATGAGCCGGCGCCCCACCTGCCGGGCGGCAGCACCAGGCCCACCACCCCGGACAGGCTGGGCATTACCAGCCCGACCCCCGCACCGGTGAACAACTGGCCGGGCAGCAGCGCACCGGCATAGTCCGGCCTTGGACCGATCCGCCACACCCAGACCGCCGCGCCGATCGCGAACGACAGGGCACCGAGCGCGGCCACCGGTCCCGGCCCCAGCCGGCCTACCAGCCGGCCCCCAATGGTCAACGACACCAGCACGACCATCAACGGCCCGGGTGACAGCGAGAGACCGGCGACGATCACCGAGTCGTGCCACAACCCGGTCAAGAACAGCACATTGCCGAACAGCATGCTGCCGAACGCGGCGGTGAACAGCAGCATGGCCAGGCAGCTCAGCCACAGCGTCGGTACGCGCAGTGACGGCAGGTCCAGCAGCGGCACCGGATGCCGGATCGAACGCAGCACCACCACGAGCAGGCCGGCCACTGTCACCCCGAACCCGATCAGCACGCCCCGGCTGCCCCACCCGTGGCCGGGCGCCTCCACCAGCGCCCATGCCAGCGCGCCGACGCCGGCGACCAGGCCGACCGCGCCGAACAGATCAGGCACCCCGGAGCCGGACTCCCGGCTCTCCCCCAGCACCCGCGGGCCGAAGACCAGGGCCAGCACCCCGACCGGCAGGTTGACCAGGAACACCCAGCGCCAGGACAACTCCACAAGCAGGCCGCCCAGCGGCGGCCCCAGCGCGCCGGCCACCCCACCAACCGCCGCCCACGTGCTCACCGCCACCGCACGCCGGGCGGGCGGGAACGCAGCCAGCAGCAGCGCCAGCGAGGTCGGCATCACCAGCGCCGCGCCCACGGCCTGGAGCGCGCGGAACGCCACCAGCAGCGGGATCGACGGGGCGGCCGCGCACGCGGCGGAGCCAACGGTGAACACCGCGAGACCGGCGAGAAAGACCAGCCGGCGGCCGTAGCGGTCGGCCAGCCGCCCGGCCGGCGCCAGCAGGGCGGCGAACACGACGGTGTAGCCGTTGAGGACCCAGGACATCGTGGCCAGATTGCTGCCGGGAAAGGCCAGCCGGATGTCCGGGAACGCGATGTTGACGATAAATAGGTCGAGGCTGGCCAGGAAGACCGCCACCGAGACCACGAGCAGCACCACGGCGGGCTGCCCTCCGGTCCGGGGCGGCGTGTCGATGCTGGCGGCCATGGAACCTCACAGTGCTCGTGCGACACCGCGTTCGTGGTGGTGATCGGTCAGACTGTCGCGCCAGGTGGCGGAAGACCCCCACGCTCAGTCACCGGAGCGCGGATCGATCTGACTATGCCATGCTATAGCCAGGCTACACTCCTGGCTATAGCATGGCCAAGTCAGCCTGCGGGAATTCGCAGAGCTCCGAGGGGGTTGGCTGCAGCGCTAGTCGCCATGGCGGCGCTGGCCAGAGCGCGGAAGGAGACCAGTCATGAAGGTTCGCAGGTCTCTTCGGTCCATGAAGTCCATGCCCGGGGCACAGATCGTCCAGCGCGGGAAGAAGGTCCTCGTCATCAACAAGAAAAACCCTCGCTGGAAGGCACGTCAGGGCTGAGAGCCCAGTGGGCCGGCGGGTCCGGGAAGGTGTCCATCTCCTTCCCGGACCTTGCTGATCGCCCGGGCAGAGGTCATCCGCCAGATAACCAGTTACAACAGCGCCGACCACCCCAAGCCAAACCGGGGACCTATCCAGTTACACCAAGCCTGCCGAGTAGAGTCCCAGCCCACAGCCTCGCGTAGTAATACGGCCCTCCCGGCCGACCATGCCCGTTCCCCAGTTCAGCACCACTATCTGGCGCTCTCGTGTGCCCATCATCTCCGGAAGTCCGGGCTGGCGCGCCGTCACATTGAGTAACACCTACGGAATTGCGCCGTCCAGCGCGCACATCGCGAATCTCAGAACAATCAAAAGGAGCTGAATGGGCAGGATGTGCTACGGCCTCACGGTGCCGCCACGGGAATCGGGGTTCCCCGCTCGCTGGTTTCCAGCATGCGGGAGAGGAACGTCAGCAGCTGCGGCTCGGCCCGGTAGTAGACCCAGGTGCCGCGCCGCTGGCCGGTGATCAGCCCGGCTTCCCGCAGCACCTTCAGGTGATGGGAGATCGTGGGCTGGGTAAGGTCGAAGGCGCTGGTGAGGTCGCAGACACAGACGTCCCGGCTGCCACGGGCGGCGATCAGTGACAGCAGCCGAAGCCGGACCGGATCGCCCAGCGCCTTGAAGGCCTTCGCCAGCACCTCGGCCTGCCCGGCGGTCAGCGGCTCGCTCGCCAGCGGCGGGCAGCAGGCAGTCACCTCGGACGCTAGTTGATTCGACATGCTTCTATATTGACATCCTCCTATTCAGATGGCAATCTAACCGTGACCGCTGCTTAGACAGTTATCTATGCAAGGAGACGGGATGTCACGGGTACAACTCGCCCTGCGGGTCGCCGACCTGGAGGGCTCGGTCAGCTTCTACAGCAAGCTGTTCGGCACCGAGCCGGCCAAGCGCCGGCCCGGCTACGCCAACTTCGCGATCGCGGAGCCGCCGCTGAAGCTCGTCCTGCTGGAGGGCGAGCCAGGCCAGGCCACGGCGCTCGATCACCTCGGGGTCGAGGTCGGCGGCAGCGATGAGGTCGCCGCCGCCACGGACCGGCTGGCCGCGCTCGGCCTGTTCACCCAGGTGGAAAATGACACCACCTGCTGTTACGCCGTCCAGGACAAGGTCTGGGTGCACGGCCCCGGTGCCGAGCCCTGGGAGGTCTACGTCGTCAAGGCCGACGCCGACACCCTGGACAAGGCCCCAGATTCGGCCTGCTGCACCCCCGGCGGCCAGGGCGAAGGCACCGAGGCGGCCGCCGCAGCCGCGGGCGCGACGAGCTGCTGCTGACATCACGGCGGAAGGACCGGCGCCCGCTGGCGCCGGTCCTTCCGCATGCCCGGCGAGGACACGGTTCTGGGTGCCAGACGGCCCTGGCCACCAGGTATTGACCGTGGTATACATCAGTGCGTGATGACATCAGTCAATACTGATCTATTGCGGGTGCTGGGTGACCCGCTCCGCTGGCGGATCGTGACGCTGCTGGCGGGCGAGGAACTGTGCACCTGTCACCTGGTCGAGGCGACCGGGGCCCGGCAGACGAACCTGTCCAACCACCTGCGGGTACTGCGCGAAGCTGGCGTGGTGGAGACCGAGCCGTGCGGCCGGTTCACCTACTACCGGCTCCGCCCCGAGGCCCTGGAGGCGATGTCCGCTGACCTCGGTCAGCTGGCCGCGGCGGCCCGGGCCGCCCGCGGGCGGCGGAAGCCGTGCTGATGCCCGGCAACTCCGGCCCGGGTGCGGGTGTGACGGTGACGCAGCCGCCCGCCGCGCGCGGGCAGGCTGCGGTGATCGGCGGCCTTCCGGTACTGGACCGGCTGCTGCCGGTATGGATCATCGCCGCGATGGCGGCCGGGCTGCTGCTGGGACGGCTGGTGCCTGGTGCCAGCAACGCCCTCGACTCCCTGCACGTCACCTCCGGGGTGTCGCTGCCGATCTTCATCGGGCTGCTGGTGATGATGTACCCGGTGCTGGCCCGGGTCCGCTACGACCGGATCGGCCACGTCACCGCCGACCGGCGGATGCTGGCCAGCTCCCTGACCCTGAACTGGCTGATCGGCCCGGCGGTGATGTTCGCGCTGGCCTGGCTGCTGCTGCCGCACCTGCCCGCCTACCGGACCGGGCTGATCATCGTCGGCCTGGCCCGGTGCATCGCGATGGTGCTGATCTGGAATGACCTGGCCTGCGGGGACCGGGAGGCCGCCGCCGTGCTGGTCGCCCTCAACTCACTGTTCCAGATCCTGGCCTACTCCCTGCTGGGCTTTTTCTACCTGCGGGTGCTGCCCTCCTGGCTCGGCCTGCCCACCACCGGCCTGAACGTGTCCATCGGGCTGATCGCCGTCTCGGTACTGATTTTCCTCGGCATCCCGCTGGCCGCCGGCTACCTCACCCGCACCCTCGGCGAACGCGCCCGCGGCCGCACCTGGTACGAGAACAAGCTGCTCCCCCGGATCGGCCCGTGGGCACTGTACGGGCTGCTGTTCACCATCGTCGTGCTGTTCGCCCTCCAGGGGCACACGATCATTGCCCGGCCGCTGGACGTGGCCCGGATCGCACTGCCCCTGCTGGCCTACTTCGCCATCATGTGGACCGGATCCTTCGCCCTCGGCAAGACCATCGGCCTGCCGTATCAGCGCACCGCCACGCTGGCGTTCACCGCTGCCGGGAACAACTTCGAGCTGGCCATCGCGGTCGCCATCGGCGTGTTCGGGGTGACCTCCGGGGAAGCGCTCGCCGGAGTCGTCGGGCCGCTGATCGAGGTCCCCGTCCTGGTCGCCCTCGTCTACGTCTCGCTGTGGGGCCGCCGCCTGTTCCGGCCCCGGCCCGGCCAGGAGCAACCCGGCCGCCCCATCGGGGCCGCTGAAAGGGGACCGGCATGACGCACCTGCTGATCGTGGGCGGCAGCGACGCCGGCATCAGCGCCGGGCTGCGCGCCCGCGAACTGGACCCCGCCGCGGACGTGACCCTGGTCGTCGGCGACGCCTACCCGAACTTCTCCATCTGCGGCATCCCCTACCACGTCTCCGGCGAGGACGCCGCCGGTGGCACCAGGGAGTTCGCCGGCAGCCTGGGCACCCAGGTCGTGAAGATCTTCGACCTGGCCGCCGCCCGCACCGGGCTCCGCGACCACGAGGCCGCCGCGGCCGGGTTCGACCCGGTCACGATCGCCTCCGAGGCCGACGACCACAAGGCCTACTACCCCGGCAGCCACCGCATCCATATGCGGTTCACCGGCGACCGGCGCACCGGCCGGCTCCTCGGCGTCCAGCTCTTCGGCCACCGCCACGCCGAAGTCGCCAAGCGCATCGACATCGCTGCCGCCGCCATCTTCCACGCCATGACCGTCGACGGGCGGGCAGCCCGTGGGACGCTATCCAGGCCGGCGCCCAGGCCTGGGCCCGCCAGATCGGTAGCCGACCGGGGAGTGCCTGACATGTTGGCGGGCATCCGTCACCGAGCAGACCCAGCGCGCCTGAACGGGCAGCCACCTGCATCGTTGCCTACCCGGCCGCAGCGACCTCCGGTACGCTGAGAAATCCTAGGAGCACTGGGGGGCAGTCATGCCGCCTAATCGCTGGTTCGCCGTGGGAACGGCCGATACGTCAGCGGGCGACGCTGGCGGGCACGCGGCTGACGCTGCACTCATTCACGACGACGCCAAGCTGCTGATCGTCTTCTGCTCGCCCGCGGAGAACCTCCCGGACCTGATCGGCCAGATCCGCTCGCGATCCGGCGGCGTACCGCTGATCGGCTGCACGACGGCGGGCGAGATCACTGCCAAGGGGCCGCGCGATAGCAGCCTCGTCGTCACCGCTCTGGGCGGGGATGGCTTCGCCATCGGCACCGCGGCCGTGGCGGGGGCGTCAGAGGATCTTCGCGGCGCCGGAGCCCGCGCGGCCCGCTGCCTGCCCTCGCCGCCGGACCATCCCCACCGGGTGCTGCTGCTTTTCACCGATGGCCTGACCACTGACCAGGACGAGATCGTCCGCGGCGCGTACTCGGTTCTCGGCGCCAGCGTCCCGATGGTGGGCGGCTGCGCGGGCGACGGGCTGAAGATGACACGAACGTTGCAGTTCCACGGCGACGACATTCTGGCGGACTCTGTTGTCGCTGCGGGCATCGCGTCCACCGGCCCGCTCGGGATCGGCGTCCGGCATGGCTGGCGGGCGGTTGGCGAGCCGATGCTCGTGACGGGCAGCGGCCCGGCCCGGGTGGAAAGCCTCGACGACCGGCCGGCGCTCGACGTTTACCTTGAGCATCTCGGCGTCGAGCCCGGGCGAGCAGATCCGGATGTGCTGACGGGCCTGGCTCTCACCAATCCCATCGGTCTCAGCCGCCACAGCGGCGAAGAGCAGGTGCGCTTCATCACCTCTGCCGACTTCGAGCGGCGCTCGCTGACATGCAACGCGCAGGTCCCGGAGGGCAGCCTGGTGTGGCTCATGGAGGGGGATGCCGGCGCGGTGCTGGAGGCGACCGATGCCGCCTGCAGCTCATCACTTGCGCCACTAGAGGGCCGCCCGCCGCTCGGCATGCTCGCGTTCGACTGCGTGGCCAGGCGCGGGGTACTCGGGGATCAGGGAATCGTGAAGGAGGTCAGCAGGGTCACGGACGTCACTGGCGACATGCCTCTCGCGGGCTTCTACTCATACGGCGAGATCGCCCGCACTCACGGGATGCGCGGTCATCACAACTACACCCTCGTCGTCCTCTCGGTCGCCTGATTCCCATGTCCGCGCGGTTCACGCAGCAGCTCGTCGGCTTTCTCGGGGCCGTCTGGTCCGCGAGGACCGAGGCATCGGCGGGGCTAACGGCCGTCGAACGAGCCGCGGAAACGCTCGATGCGGAAGTTGCCGCCATCGTGTGCGGGGAGCACGTGGTGGCCGCGGTCGGGTACCCGGAAGGCGCCGCGCCGGCCGGGGAGCTGAGCCTGGTCGTCCTCGACGGTGCGGTCCACGAGATCACGATCCCAGGGATCGGCGCCCGCCCGGCTGCATGCGTATCGCTGGACTACCCGCCCGGTGCGACGTTCATCCTCGCGCGCTCCGGGCCGCCGGGCCTGCGTGCGGACGAAGGCGCACTGCTGCGCGGCATGGCGCGCGTGACATCGATGGCGATGCGGACCCAGCACCTCCTCGATGACGAGCGCGCGGCCCGGGAGAAAAGCGATCGTCAGGCCACCGAGAACGCACGGCTGCTGACGGAGCTGACGCAGCGGCAGGAGCGCCTCACCGAGCTAGCCAGCGAGCAAGCCGCCCTGCGGCGTGTCGCCACGCTCGTCGCGGCCCAGGCCGCTGCCGACCGCATCTTCGCAGCGGTGGCAGAGGAGGCGGGGCGGCTCCTCCAGGCCGACATGGGCATGGTCGTGAAGTTCGGCCCGGAAGGGTGCATGACCGTACAGGCCATACAGGCCATCTGGACCAAGGCAGAGGCGGAATTTCCCCTTCGCGTCGGGGAACGACTCCCGGTCGAGGAGGGCAGCATGGCGGCCCAGGTGCTGCGATCTGGCCGCCCGTCGCGGCGGGACACCTACCGTGGCGTCTCAATCAGGCTCGCCAAGCTCAGGGACCGGCTCGGCCTCCGCTCGACGATCGGAGCCCCGATCATGGTCGGTGGCCGCATTTGGGGGCTGGTGAGCGTCAGCGTCCTCTCTTCACGGCCCGAGCCCGGGCCCCTGCCCGCCGGATCCGAGCAACGGCTCGCGGACTTTACCGAGCTGCTGGCGACCGCGATATCCAACGCGCAGGCGCGCAGCGACCTCGCCAGGCTCGCCGAGGAGCAGGCGGCGCTGCGGCGGGTGGCAACGCTCGTGGCGACGGGCGTCCCGCCGGCCGAGCTCTTCGATGCCGTCACCCTCGAGATGCGCTTGCTGCTCAACGCGGGTGCCGCCAGCCTGATGCGTTACGAAGCCGACGGGACCGTCACTGTCCTTGCCGCAAGCAGCGACCCGGGCATCAGAGTCCCCCTGCTGTCCCACCTGACCCTAGAGGGCAGGAGCGTCACCGCCGCGGTGCTCAGCAGCGGCCGCACGGCCCGCACCGACGACTTGGAGGGGCCGCCCGGGTCCGTGGGCGGCACCTTCCGCGACCTGGGGATGCGCTCAGCGGCGGGCGCGCCGATCGTCGTCGAGGGCGGCCTGTGGGGCGTGATCCTCGCGCACTGGCGGGACGCCCAGGCGGTCCCGCCCGGCACCGAAGACCGCATCGCGCAGTTCACCCAGCTCGTGGCCACCGCCATCAGCAACGCGGCCAGCCAGGCGCAGCTCGCCGCATCCCGCGCCCGGATCGTCGCAACAGCCGACGAGACCCGCCGCCGGATCGAACGCGACCTGCACGACGGGATCCAGCAGCGGCTCGTGACCCTGGCCCTCGAGCTGCGGACGGTCCAGGGCGCCGTCCCGCCCGGGCAGGCGGACCTGCTGGCAACCATGTCGCACGCGGGCGATCAGCTCATCAGCATCCTCGACGAACTGCGCGAAATCTCGCACGGCGTCCACCCCGCGATCCTGTCGCAAAGCGGCCTCGGCCCGGCGCTCCGCTCACTCGCCCGCCGCACCAGCGTGCCGACCGTGCTGGACATCGGCGCGATAGGCAGGCTGCCCCAGCCCGTGGAGGCCGCCGCCTACTACATCGTCTCCGAGGCGCTGACCAACGCCGCGAAGCATGCGAACGCAACCGTCGTCCATGTGGATCTCGACATCAAGGACACGACGCTGCGCCTTTCGATAAATGACGACGGCGACGGCGGGGCCGATCCGGCGCGGGGTTCCGGGATCATCGGCCTCATCGACCGGGTGGACGCCCTGGGCGGCAAGCTGATGCTGCACAGCCCGCCCGGCGAGGGAACCTCACTCGTTATCGAACTGCCGCTTGAGCCGGGCTGACCGCCCGCCAGCCACGCTGCGCGCGCTGATTACCTGCCGAACGCAGAACTCATGCTTCCGTCCGGCGGGCACACCCTGGTTGCCTGGTGGCGCTTGGATGGCATCGTGCACACTTATGCGCGACACCAAGCGCGCCGCCCCCCCGAAAGGACAGTTCGATCATGGATGCTGACGTCATCATCGTCGGGGCCGGGCTGTCTGGCCTGGTCGCCGCGCACGAGCTCACCCGGGCGGGGAAGAGGGTCGCCCTGGTGGACCAGGAAAATCCCGCCAACCTGGGCGGCCAGGCGTTCTGGTCGTTCGGCGGCCTGTTCCTCGTCAATACTCCCGAGCAGCGGCGGCTCGGCGTGCACGACTCCCTTGAGCTGGCCTGGAACGACTGGCAGGGCAGCGCGCAGTTCGACCGGCTCGACGACGAGGACGCCTGGGCCGTCCGCTGGGCCCGGGCCTATGTCGAGTTCGCCGCCGGGGAGAAGCGCACCTGGCTAGACGGGCACGGCATCAAGCTCCTGCCCACTGTCGGCTGGGCCGAGCGCGGGGACCTGCGTGCCGACGGGCACGGCAACTCCGTGCCCCGCTTCCACATCGCATGGGGCACCGGCACCGGCGTGATGGCGCCGTTCGCCCGCTACGCCCATCAGGCCGCCCAGGGCGGCCTGCTGCGCTTCTACCACCGTCACCAGGTGGACGAGCTGATCGTCACCGGCGGGGCCGTCACCGGGGTGCGCGGCACCGTGCTGGCCCCTGATGACTCCCCTCGGGGCGCCGCGTCCAACCGGGACCGGGCCGGCGGCTTCGAGCTGTCCGCCCAGGCGGTCATCATCACCACGGGGGGGATCGGCGCCAACCATGACATGGTCCGCCGGTACTGGCCCGCCCGGCTCGGCCAGCCGCCGGCCACCATGGTCACCGGCGTGCCCGCCTACGTGGACGGGCGCATGCTCGACATCGCTGCCACGGCCGGGGTGCGGCTGGTCAACCGGGACCGCATGTGGCACTACACCGAGGGCGTCCAGAACTGGGACCCAATCTGGCCCGGCCACGGCATCCGGATCCTGGCCGGCCCGTCGTCGATGTGGTTCGACGCGCTCGGCCGCCGGCTCCCGGACCCGTGCCTGCCCGGCTACGACACCTTGTCCACCCTCCGCCACCTGCGCACCACCTCCGACATCGCCGGTTACGACCATTCCTGGTTCGTGCTCACCCAGAAGATCATCGAGCGTGAGTTCGCCCTTTCCGGCTCCGAGCAGAACCCCGACATCACCAGAGGCGACCGGGTCGGGTTCCTCCGCGAGCGGCTCTTCGGCAAGGGCGCACCCGGCCCGGTGGAGGCGTTCAAGCGCCGCGGCGCCGACTTCGCCGTCGCCCGCACCCTGGAGGAGCTGGTCACCGGGATGAACCGCCTCACCGGCAAGCCCCTGCTCGACCCTGCCACCGTCCGCTCCCAGATCCAGGCGCGGGACCTGCAGGTGGCTAACCCGTTCTCCAAGGACTCCCAGGTACAAGGCATCCGCAACGCGCGCCGCTACCTCGGTGACCGCATCGGCCGCACCGCCGCCCCGCACCGCATCCTCGACCCCGCCGCCGGACCGCTCATCGCCATCAAGCTGCACATCCTCACCCGCAAGACCCTCGGCGGCATCCAGACCGACCTTGACTCCCGCGCCCTCGGCGTCGGCGGCCAGCCCATCCCAGGCCTGTACGCCGCCGGGGAGGCCACCGGTTTCGGCGGCGGCGGCGCCCACGGGTACAACGCCCTCGAAGGCACCTTCCTCGGCGGTTGCCTGTTCACCGGCCGCGCCGCCGGCCGTGCCCTGGCAGCAGCGCTGTGACCGTTGCCCGGGCGTTCCGTCGGAACGCTTGGATCATCTCGCTAGGCCGGCCGGCCTAGCGAGATGATTGCGGCGCACTGGCCGGCCGGACGGTGGCATGCGTCATGGCCGGCGACGCTGCTGCCGAGGCCAGCTGCACGGTGGCGTCTTTGATGTGGACGGTCACCGGCCCGACGCCTACCTCCCGCACCTGCAGCTGGGGCGCATTCCCGCTCTGGCCGGCCGGCGCGTCTGAGGGGATGGTCGCCACCCAGGTGAGGGTCTGATACGAGGATCCGAGGTTGATTGCCGGGCTCTGCAGGTCCTGGCTCCCGTTGTACACGTCCATGAACACCTGGCCGGAGCCGGCCACCTGAACCGAGAACTGGTAGCTGTCACCGTTGGTGACAGCCGGATAGGTGTGGGCCCACTGCTGGCTCGACTCGGTCGTCGGCACCGTCCAGGTGATATCCGGACTGCCTTGGTACGTTCCCGCGCTCAGCGTGCCCGCGGTGTCTGTCCAGCCGGTGGTTCCGTCCTGGCCGCTCGGGTTGGCGACCAGATTGGGGCCACTGGTTGTGGGAGCGGTGTAGCCCTGGAGTTGACCGGCCGACGGCAGCTTCAACAGCGACGCGCCGGAGACCGCCTGGGCGTTGAGCTGGGGCAGTGGGGTCGTCGAGCCCTGGTGGTATGCCTCTTCGGTGAGCGCCAGCTCGCTCGGGGTGGTGAACACGAACTTCTTGCCTACGGTCTGACCCCAGCTGGCCAGGGCCTGGGCGATGGCCAGCACGTCTTTGGGATCAAGGTTCCAGCCGTTGACCAGAGGCTCCAGGAAGATGGGGGTGCTGGTTGGCTGGGCCACCGCATCCTGCTCGATGGTGGTGAGCAGCGCGCTGGCCGGATCGATGTAGCCGCTGGTCTGCCCGACGACGGCGGTCTTGCCCTCCTGCAGGTAAGCCAACGGCCCGTCGACCGAGATGCTCGGCACCCCCGAATACTGCGCGTAGGTGGCGATTTCGTTCGGCGTCTCCCAATTGTCGACCGTGCTCATGGAGTCCTTCCTCATGAACGCGCCCGACAGCTGGGCGAACTGCTGAAGATCGGTTCCGGTCGCCTGCGTGGCGTAGCCCACACCCGACGGGCCAGCAAGCAGCTCGCTGTCACGGGGGAGATGGCGGTAGAACCAGCTGATCAGGCTCGGCGCAAAGCCGACCATCCCGGGTGCCATGCTCCAGCCCTCGGGGACCGCGCCCAGATCGGTGCCAGCGGTCCATACGTCGAAGAGGTGGTGCTCGACGTACTGGGCGTTGTCGCCGTCACTCACGAGGAATGCCACGTACACCGTGTTCGAGTCGGCCTTTACTGGCTGCGGCCGGGGTTGGACCAGGCGAGGTGGACTGGGCACCGCTGCCCAGTCGCTCTCGTTATCCAAGTAGTCCGAGGCGTTGAGGAAATGGCCCAGCGAGCTGAGGTCCGCGACGTCCGCCGCCTCGTCGGCGATATAGCCGAGGATCGGGGTGCTGGCCGGCCGGGAGCTGATGATCTCATTCATCAGCGATACCTCCGCCGAGTCGGTCGAGGTGAGGTAGAAGACGAACGATTTGGTGGCGATGATGTAGTCGCGCAGCGCCCCGTAGTCCGTCGGTTTCAAAATGACCAGATCGGCAGGGTTGGTCTTGGGAAACAGGTTGGTGAACTCCCACTGATAAGCGGCAGTCGGGCTCGAGAAGGTCTGGTTGGCGAAGCTGTAGATGACCGGGATGCCATACTGCTGGAGCAGCGGGACCTGGCTCGGGTCGGCCACCATGGCATCATCGATCCCGGCCATGGTGGTGGCCAGATTGATCGTGTCGGGATCCGACGGGTTGATGAGGATGGCCCCCTTGATGTCGTGGCCGTAGGTGGCCAGCAGGGCGTCCAGCTGCCCTGCCGGCCCGCTGCCTTGGCCTTGCAGCGCAGTCCAGCGGACGCTGGCGAGCACGCCGTCGTTCAGCCACGTCCGGTCCTCGGGGTTCTGCTGGTCGTTGGGGTTCTGCACCACATACAGGCGGTTCGGGCCTTGAAGCTGGTTGTACGCGCCCTCCAGCGTGGTCGCGGCAAGCTGCTCGTCGGACGTGCCATTGCTGAGATCGGCGACAACCAGCGTTTTGAACGGCGCCAGCTTCGGCCACAGCTCCGGCGTGGCGTTGCTCGTCTCGGTCGCGGCCACCTTGGTCGTCCCAGCCGCCGTGGTCCCGGTGCTGACAAGCGGGGCGAGGGCCAGCGCCGTCACCGCTACGCCAGCGAGCGATCTTCGCCACCGCCGCCGGGGCGACACCGAGTGCCACCAGCCAGCCGGGCTCCGGCTCACAGAAGCTGGGTGATGCCATTCCGGAAGAGGCATGTTGATCCCCTCTTGCCGCGCTGCCTGACGGCGCCAATCGATGACAACGTTATCGTCCCGTTCGTTCTTGTTTGTACCGCACCTCGCCGGCCGTAACGAGGCCCCGGCGGCACAGAACGAGCATGTGACTGCTGGCTTCCGCCGATCTGCTCCCCCCGGAACGCCGCCACTGTGGGCGGTTGGCATCATCGTTGTGTTCGCGCCGCTCGCCTACCGCCGCGAACCACACGCAGAACTGCCCGGCCCAAGGAACGTCAGTCATGGCCAGTTGGCTAGCTGTTTCAGCGGCGGGGGCGCAGTCCGTCCATGAGCAGGTCGAGCAGACGGCCGGCCTGATTGCGGCGTTCGGGGCCGGCGGTGGCGAGCGACACGCCGCTCAGGCTGACCAGCACGTCGTCGGGTTCCACGTCTGAGCGCAACGTGCCAGCAGCCGCTCCGGCCCGCAGCAGTGTCGTGACCGCGGCGGTGAGCTGGTCGCGGCTCTCCGAGAACGGGTCGCCGCCGGAGGCGATGAGCGCGCGCAGCGCGTCGCCCATGCCGCGCTTGGTGGTCATGTAGTCGGCGAAGCGGTCCATCCAGGCGCGCAGGGCCTGGTCCGGCGGCATGTCATGCAGCAGGTCGCCGGCCGAGTCGCAGAGCCGGGCGAGCTCGTTGCGGTAGGCCGCGTCGATGAGTGCCTCGCGGGTGGGGAAGTGGCGGTACAGCGTGCCGATGCCGACGCCCGCCTCCTTCGCGATCGCGTCGAGCGTGACGTCCGGACCGTCGTGCGAGAACGCGCGGACGGCGACCTCGAGCAGCCGGTCTCGATTGCGCTGCGCGTCGGCGCGCAGCGGCCGTGCGGTTGCCATCGGAGCCTCCCGGGAACTAATCGGAGGAACCTCCGGTTATCCTAGAGACCGGAGAACCCTCCGGTTCGAGTCTACCGAGACGGGACACGTCATGACCGATCGCATCACAACCCCCTTCAGCGCTGAGTCGACCGCCGCCGAGGTGATCGCCGGGATTGACCTCACCGGCCGCCGCGCCATCGTCACGGGCGGCGCGTCCGGCATCGGCATCGAGACGGCGCGCGCCCTGGCCAGCGCCGGCGCCGAGGTGACCCTGGCCGTCCGCAACCTGGAGGCAGGCGAGCGCACCGCCGCCGACATCACCGGCAGTACCGGCAACGAGCAGGTGCTCATCGCCCCGCTCGATCTCGCCGACCAGGCGTCCGTCGCGGCGTTCGCCGCCGGATGGGACGGCCCGCTGCACATCCTGGTCAACAACGCCGGCATCATGGCCTCGCCGCTTATGCGCACACCGCAGGGCTGGGAGATGCAGTTCGCCACGAACCACCTCGGCCACTTCGCCCTCGCCACCGGCCTGCACCGCGCGCTGGCCGCCGCCGGCGGAGCCCGCATCGTGTCGGTCAGTTCGAGCGCGCATCACCGCTCACCGGTCGTCTTCGAGGACATCCACTTCGAGCACCGCCCGTACGACCCGTGGTCGGCCTACGGGCAGTCCAAGACGGCCAACGTGCTGCTCGCCGTCGAGGCGACCAAGCGATGGGCCAGCGCCGGCATCACCGCCAACGCGCTGGTGCCCGGCGGCATCCGCACCAACTTGCAGCGGTACGTGCCGGACGAGGAGATCGAGCGGCTGCGCGCCGCCGCGGGCGGGGCCGACCTGAAGTGGAAGACGCCCGAGCAGGGCGCGGCTACATCAATCCTGGTCGCGACGTCACCGCTGCTCGACGGCGTCGGCGGGCACTACTTCGAAGACTGCAACGAAGCCGAGGTCGGCAAGCTCAGCGCCCGCAACGGGGTCGCCGAGTACGCGCTCGACCCTGATGCGGCCGCCAGGCTGTGGCAGGTGTCGGTCAAGACGCTGACCCGCTAAGCGTTCGCGATCGCGGTACCGAGCAGCTGGGCAAACTGCGCCATCCGCTCTTCCATGTCGGCCGGCGGTGACTTCCCGCCGCTCCAGGCGGCACTGATCACGCCCCAGAGCCGGCCCTCCGCGCGGCGATCGGCGCGCCGATCGCCGCGCGGATACCCCTGCCGCGGGTCATGTCAGCGATGACGCCGGGCACTGAGGTACCTTAAGACAGCCCGGTCAGGCAGGGCACCCCCGGCCTCCCCGGCGGCGAGGTTGACAAGCACAAATACTTCGCCGGAATCTTCACGAACAATCGCCCTCCGGCTCTTGACCCTACAGCCGGCTCCCCGGGGCAGCACGCGTCGGGACGGGACCGGCATCAACTGGTACGCCGACGAGGCTGGCTTTCTCATCCGCCTCATCCGCGCACGAACTGGCCGGGCACGGGGAAGCGTCATAGCCTTGGGCCCGTCCCGACATGAGGAGGCTCCCGTGCTGCTTGATCCGAAGCACACTGCCATCGTTCTGGTCGAGTACCAGAACGACTTCACCTCAGACGGCGGAGCGTTGCATGACGCGGTCCGTGATGTGATGGAGAGCACCGGCATGCTGGAGAACACGCTCCGGCTCGTGCAGGCCGCGCGCGCGGCCGGGGCGATGATCGTCCACGCGCCGATCGAGTACGTAACGGGCTACCGCGAGCTTGCCCTCCACCCCTACGGCATCCTCAAGGGCGTCGTCGACGCAACGGCGTTCGTGAAGGGCGAGTGGGGAGCCCAGATCGTCGATGCGCTCGCGCCGCAGGAGGACGACGTGATCCTCGAGGGTAAGCGCGGCCTGGATTCGTTCGCCACGACGAACCTCGACTTCATCCTGCGCGGGCGCGGCATCACGACGATCGCGCTCTGCGGCTTCCTGACGAACTGCTGCGTCGAGTCCACCATGCGCACCGGCTACGAGAAGGGCTACCACGTCATTACGCTGTCGGACTGCGTCGCAGCAATGTCGGCCGAGGAGCACGAGAACGCGCTCAAGTTCGACTACCCGATGTTCTCCGAGGTGATGACCGCGCGGGACTTCACGGAGCAGCTGGAGCGCGCGGCGACAGCTGCGCGATGAGCAGCGCGGCCTGAACAGCCTCTGGGGGTTCAGGGGTGGGGCGACGCCGCCGTGGCCTGCTTGGCCGCAGATCAGCGGGCATGACGACGTATCCGCGAGTGACCGTGAGTTCCCCGTTCCGACCGCCTGATCGGGCACGCAGCGATGACCACGGCCGTCCGGACGGGTGGCACCCCGAGAGAGGGCGGTCAGGCCGCCTCAGCCGTCATGGCCGGAGCGGCGGGACTGGTGTCGGTGGCCAGCAGATGGTGATGCCCGACGATCAGCAGGGCCGGCCACCGGTCCGTGTTCATCCCTCCGCTTCCGCCAGTTCCCGCAGCACCGCTATCGCGGCATCGCGCTGCGTCACCGGCACGAGCAGATGGTCGTGATAGTAGCCAGCGAGTACGTTGCAGCCGATGCCGGCATCGCCGAGCGCTGCGGAAAAAGCGGCGGTCAAGCCGACAGCCTCAAGCGAGGAGTGCACGGCGAGCGTGATCCAGGCAAAGGTGAGGTCGTAGAAGAGGCTGGCTGCGTCGGCGTCCTCGCGGCGGAGAACGACGGCCACGCCCTCGTCCTCGCGGATCGTCACTTCGGGTCTGAGGGCGGCGGGGATAGCCCGGCCGGAAAGGCTTACATAGACGAACTCGCCGTCGCGGACGGTCGGCTCGAGGCTGCGGAGCATCTGCGCGAGGTCGGTCATACCGGGCATGAGGTGATCCTCCTTCTGACCTACGCCTACTGCGCGGTGGCGAAGATGCTGCGGACTTGCGTGCTGTCAGGTAGCCGCCACGGGGCGGCTACATATGCCCCCCCACCTCGGCCCGCCGCATCGCTGTCGCCGGGCTGGAGTACCCTCTTCACCTGCACGATGAGATCGTGCCTCCGGGTGCCGTTTGCGTCGGCTGTCGTGATCCGGAGATCGGTGCCGTGCGGACCGTTGACCGCTACCGCAGATTCGATCGCTGTCAGGTGACCACTCGCCACGGACTGGCTGATTACTGTGGGGTCCGGCGTATTACTCACACTCTCCGACTGCGCCTCCGTGCCACCTTGGATGAGTGCGACCAATTGAGCGGCGAAGACCGGGTCACAGGTCCCGTCGTAGATCCAGCGGCGCCCAAGAACCCCGTGCTCAGCTGTACAGATCAGCCCATCGTCGGCATCAGCGCAAGCGCTCGCACGGTACGTGAGCGGTACCTGATAAGTGGTGGCTCGTTCCCCCGACCCGTCGGTGACCACCATGAACTGGATTCCGACCTCTCCCTCCGGATCGTCAAGCCGGAACCCGCCGACCCTGGTCAGCTCTGGCTCATGCCCCGAACCGAGGTACCACGGTTGAGCGGGCAGCCAGGAGGTCAAGAGCTCCAGCTTGCTCGGGACCAACGTGGTTTCATACAGGATGGCCATGCCTCGTCAAGGCTCCTCTCTCCAGGGCTGCCCACTAGCGGCTATCTGCTGGGCCGATGTTCCAGGCCTGTCGTCGTGCATCGGTCGTTGGCTACCGGCTTGGCAGCAGTCCGGGCGACTTGCAGAAGCTGTGGCGCGCCCGCGTCCCCGTTGTTGATGACCGATCTAAGCCGGTCCCATGATCCACGGGACAGGCCCTAGTCCTATCGGCTGGCGCTCGATAGCGCCAGCCGATTTCCCCCGGCCACCATGGTCCACTGGTCTTATGCTCTGCTCCCGTCCTCCCCGCAGGCGCGAAGCCGCGGGTCTGCCCTGGGCCTAGGTACACACACCACTACCCGGGCCGGGACCTCAACCTGGCGGTTGGGGTCCCGGACGACACCCGCATGTTTCCACATGGCATCACGCGCGGACCGCTGCACGGGGCGCACCATTTCCTGTCCCTCGTGCAGCATGCTGGCCAGGTCTGCACATGCGGCGTTCACGGTGGCCTTGGGGCGGGCGCCGCCCGGCAAGCACATAGACCCACTCGAAGCCCTCGTGAGTCTTCAGCTCCAGCTCCGTGCCGGGCCTGGGCGGGATCAGCAGTTTGTGGGCTTGGATGCCGCCGGGCCGACTGAGCGGCACGAAGGTCATCCCGCCGCGGGTGACCGGCCGCAGGTGGATGCGGGGGTCTCCGGTGCGTGGCGCCCCGACGAGTTCGTCGAGGGGCACCGCGTAGACCTCCGCGAGCGGCAGCAGCAGCTCCAGGGTCGGCTTGCGGATCCCGCCTTCGAGGCGGGACAGGGTGCTCTCGTTGATCTCGGTCTGCTCGGCGAGCTC
>DASQVO010000560.1:0-4349 GCA_035640715.1 Streptosporangiaceae bacterium | reverse complement strand
GTGGTGCCTCCGGGGCTATCTCTTATTTCCTGCCGGATCTGCCCGGCGTGGTCGATGACGAAGGTGATATCGCTGCGCGGGGTCATCCCGGCCATCATGCGGGGCGCGACCATCTCGTAATGGTTCCACACCTGCTGCAGCTGGGCGATTGTCCCGGTGAGGAACAGCCAGTTCGGCATCGTGGTCATGTTTTCTTTCCGGTCGAATGCCCGGATGAACGCCGGATCGGAGTGGGTGGAGTCTGCGGCTATCGCGACGAACTCCACCTGCTGGCCGAAGGCTCCGAGCAGCGTGCCGGCCGCCTTCATCTCCTGGGCGATGACCGGGCAGTCAGTGCACACCGGATCCAGGAACGTCAACAGCACCGCCTTGCCGCGCAATGACGCGAGGCTGACCGGCCGACCGGACTGGCTGATGAGCCGGAAACCCGGGGCCGGCCGGTCCAGTGGTATGGAAGCACCCGCGATGGCCCGCGCGATGATCGGATCCGCGTTGCGGTCCCCTGTGGCCGCCGCCATCGGGGCGGCGCCGACAAGGACGACGCCGACCGCGGCGAGGGCGGTCATCGAGCGGGCGCTCGCCGAGCCCACCGCCTGGCGGAGCGCCGCGGGGCGCAGCGCCGCGCGCACCGCCGCTGGCGAGAAGCGGGTACGCAAAGGTGATGCTACTGCCCGTTCGGCCGATTCTGGAGCCTGGATTACGGCGAGGTAGCCGCTCCACAGCAGCAGCACCCACGGCACCATGCTGTTCGGGTCGGTGCCGAGCCCACCGGAGACCCCGAGGTCCTGGACCAGCGCCCAGTCCGCGGCGCAGAACACGACGGCGGCGGGCACCGCGACGCGCAGTAGCGGGGGCCGGCCGCTCACGAACGCCACGCCGAGTGCGGCGAGCACAATGACCGCGCACAGGTTGACCGCGAACCCGTGATCAGCGATGAACGACGCGAAGGCGGAGACGATGGCCGCCTGGGCGTGCGGCTGGGAGATCTGCGCCATCGAATGGACCATCCCGGCGAGCGTCCCAGAATCGCCGCCCTGCCAGTAGCCGCGGCCTGGCCATCCCTGCAGGACCGCCATTCCGGTCCAGAACAGTCCTATCCCGGCAAAGAGCAGCCGCCCGACCCGCGGCCCGGCCCAGGCCCGCAGCGGCAATGCGATCAGCATCCCGGCCGCCACGTAGAGGAGAACCGCGCCGGGGGCGCCGGACAGCCAGGTCAGGCCCGGCGCGAAGATTCCGCCGAAGGCCTCGCCGAACACCCAGACCGTCAGTCCCCAGGACACGCTGGCCAGCCCGGCCAGCCGCGACCACCAGCCGGCCGACGCGGCGATCAGCCAAAGGCCGAGCCCGGCCTGGATCCACACCGCAGCGGCGGCGGCCTGTACCGGGTGGTAGGACCAGACGGTGCCGCCGACGTTCACCAGGTGCTGCACCCAGCGCGGCGAGGATGCCGCGACCGGCTCGATGACCTGGGAGGGCAGGCCGCCGGCCATCCTCGGCTGCGCCTGCAGGGCCCCGTCGAAGATCCACAGGATGCCGAAGGCGATGCGGAGGAACCGTCGTGCCTTCGGCTCGGCCGGGAGCGCGGGCCGCGGTGGCCTAGCCGTGGGCGGGGATCCGGCCGCGGCTCGCCACGTCCGCGCCGCGCCGTAGGCCAGCAGCAGGATGAAGATCGCGGTGACGATGCCCAACTGACGGAGCAGGACGGACCGGAACGCGGCGACCAGCGCCGGGTTGGCCGGGTCCAATCCTGGATTCATGCCTGGCATGGCCGCGTCCCGCTACCGCACCGGGATGTAGGGACGCATCATCTCGTTGTCCTCGTGGTCCAGGATGTGACAGTGGACCATGTAGCCGGGACCTGTGGTCGGATCGAAGGAGTACAGGTTCTGCCCGGGGCTGACGCCGTTGACCGCGGTGGCCTGCGGTGCCCAGCGGATCACCAAGCGGTTCACGTAGCCGGGGAATACCTTGACCGTGTCCTTCCAGCCCGCCTCGCTGGGGTTGGGCGGTATCACCGGGCCGGTCAGGAACGGGGAGAAGGCCGGGTTGCCGCCGAGCGCGCCGTCGGCGTTGGGGTTGAAGTAGTTGTTGGGCGGGCCGTAGCCCGGGATGATCGTGCCCTTCTGGTACGTCACGGGACTCCATGACCCATCCGCGGCCTCGCCGTTGAAGATGCCGCCGGGGAACTGGGCCGCCCAGGCAGCCAGGTAGGTCGGCTGGCCCGTGCTCGGGTTGATGGCCACCGCCTGCCGGTTGATGAGCTGGAACTGGATCAGGTGGATGTGGATCGGATGCGCGTCCATCGTCGTGTTCAGGAATTCCCAGACCTCGGTCGAACCGATCCGCGGCAGTTCGGTCAGGTACATGCCCTGGCCGTACCGGTCTGATCCCGAGCCGGGGATCGGGCTGTTCCCGCCGCCGTCGCGCTTGCCGCTCCACTTGGTGTTGTTGATCAGGTCCTCGACCGGCGTGCCCGCGGTGTTGCCTGCGTTGCCGAAGGGATCCTCGAACTCGAAGAAGACAAGCTGGCGCACGGCGCTGGGGGTTACGCCCGCGGCGAGGGCCCCGGTGGCCGGGTTGGCCAGCCGGACGATGACCGGCTCCTGGTTCGCCCCGCCTCGCAGCGGGGCGCCGCTGGCCGGGTTGTACGTGGTGTCCGGGCTGGACGGCGGCAGCGTGACCTTGAACTGCATGACCCGCCGCGTGGGGTCGGCCGGGCCGAGGGCCGACCCGCTGGGGAACGGGACCTGCGCGTCGTTGGTGAGGGTGAAGATCCTGCCCTGCAGGTTCGCGAAGTCGATGATGATGTCGGCGCGCTCGGCCGGCGCCAGGAACAGCCGCGTCGACGGCGTCGGCGTTCCGTTGCTGACCTGCTCGGACTGTCCGAGAAGCTTGACCGGGGTGTCCAGCAGCCCGCCGTCGGTACCGATCTGGTACATAGGTGGGCCGACCGCGCCGCTGGACGCGTCGGCCAGGCCCATGCGCAGGAACCGCGCGTTGGAGGAATTGATGATCCGGAAGCGGTAGCGACGGGGCTCGACCTGCAGGTACGGCCAGGTCCGGCCATTTACGAGCATCGCGTCGCCGAAAAATTCAGGGATCCAGAAGGGATGGATCTTCGGATTACCCGGCGGCCCGTCGACCAGCGAGGGATTGTTCGCGCTGTCGGGGAACAGCAGTTGCCCGTTGGTGTCGAACTGCCGGTCCTGGATCATCAGCTCGATTTCCTGATTGCCGGCCGGCAGGCCGAGCGGATTGCCGGGCAGCCCGGTGTCGTACTGGTCGCGGATGAAGTAGAAGGCGGCGAGCCCGGAGAAGACGTTGAGGCGGGTAATCCCGAGCGCGTGGTCGTGGAACCACAGCGTCGTCGCCTGCTGGTTGTTTGGGTAAGCGTAGATGGTGGAATTGGCGCTGGTGGAAGCGGCAGTGGAATACCCTTTTCCGTGCAGGCCGTTACTGGTAAACCAGCCTTCAGGCACGCCATCGGACGTTGACTGGTTCTCGCCGCCGTGCAGGTGGACGACGGTGGGAATCGGCCCAGTGAAGGGGCTGAACTGCATTCCCTGCTGAAGCGGGTCGGCCCAGTGGATGGTCTGGTCGATGGTCAGGTATTTCCGCAGCACGGGGTTCGCGGGCAGGTTGTTCACGAACTTGAACGTGATGGCAGTGCCTTTCTTTGCCTCGACCGTCACGCCAGGGTATGACGCCGCGGGATTGGCGCCGACGGCCCCGACCGCGTACCCCCACAGGTAGGTGCCCTTGCTGAACGGGGCCGCCAGCGGGCTGTAGAACGAGTCCGGCAGGACGAACTGCTGGAATTCAAACATTCCCGCCTGCAGGGAGGTGCCCGTTACCCGCCGACCCACGAAGGTGGTCAGCGGGGTGACGAACGGCGTGATGCTCGCGCCAGGCAGCGCCGTCTGCGCTACCTGGACGGCCGCGCTGACGCTCTGGAACAGCGATGGCACCTCAAACCGGACCATCGCCCCCGCCCCGGCCAGCCCGCCGAGCTTGAGCAGGTCCCTACGGCT
The DNA here is from genome assembly GCA_035640715.1 of Streptosporangiaceae bacterium. Lineage (GTDB taxonomy): Bacteria > Actinomycetota > Actinomycetes > Streptosporangiales > Streptosporangiaceae > DASQVO01. The sequence continues at coordinate 318 of DASQVO010000560.1, read as the reverse complement.
CATCCGGCCCTTCCAGCTCATTCGGTACCTCCTGTCAGGTATCTGCGTGCAGATCACGATCCTGTGGGTGCCGAAAACCTATGCCACCAGTCGATATTCGCGGATGACGCCGCCCGCGCGGTCACGCCGCCGGACCCGGAACTGGTCCAAGCCGGTGCCACCGCAAGATCGTGGCCGGGGTGACGATGAGCCGCATCGCCGCCAAGCGCTCGCTCGGCAGCGTCCCGGCGAGCAAGGCCAGCCACGCCCGGTCCGGCCACGTCAGCCCGGCATGAGCACGCGGCCGGTCCCGCTGAGCGACAGCCAGCTGATGGCGCA
>DASQVO010000559.1:0-12120 GCA_035640715.1 Streptosporangiaceae bacterium | reverse complement strand
TTTCATCACGCCGATCCGCTGGGCCCGGCGGGCGACCGAGCTGTCGTGGGTGACCACCACCATGGTCAGGCCATGGTCCCGCCACGACTTCTCCAGCAGCGCCATGATCTCGTCCCGGGTGTCCTCGTCCAGGTTGCCGGTTGGCTCATCGGCCAGCAGCACCTTCGGCTCCTTCACCAGCGCCCGGGCCAGCGCCACCCGCTGCTGCTGCCCGCCCGACAGCTCCGACGGCACATGCGCCGCCCGGTCGCCCAGCCCCACATCCGCCAGCGCCCGCGCGGCACGGGCACCGCGCTCGGCCGCGCTGATCCCGAGCGGGACCAGCGCCGTCTCCACGTTCTCCTGCGCGGACAGGGTGGGAATCAGGTTGAAGGTCTGGAACACGAACCCGATCGAGGCCGCCCGGACCTTAGTCAGCGCCGTCTCCCGCATCGCCGCCAGATCCTGCCCGTCAAAATCCACGATCCCCGCGGTCGGCCGGTCCAGGCCGCCGAGGATCTGCAGCAGGGTGGACTTACCGTGCCCGGTCGGGCCCTGGATAGCCAGCCAGTCCCCGTCCTCGATCACCAGGTCCACCCCGTGCAGCGCGGCCACCGTGCCCTGCCCTTTGCGGTAGTTCTTCGTCACACCAGTCAGCTTGTACACAACCACAACTCCACATTCCGGGCGAGGTGAAGCAGCGCTCACGTCGCCATGGGTTATTGACTTCGCACCAGCACTTCGTTCAGATCCGCAGGCCTGGGTCACCTTGCCGTCTGTGGGCCCACCCCATCTCGTGGCCGCGGGCCCGCAGCCTGTCGCTTCGCCGCCTCAGGTCACCTTGGCCAGGGCCGCGGCCGGGCGGAGCCGGGCCGCCCGCCAGCCGCCGAATGACCCGGCGATCAGGCCACCCGCGATCGCCAGCAGCACGGCCAGGACGATGGCGCCCACGGTCACCGGCGCGGTCAGGTGCACGGCCACCGTGTGCGTGGCGCTGGCCGCCGCCTGCCGGAACCCGCCACCGCCCCCACCGCCGGGACCGCTGCCCGCGCCGAACTGGCGGGCGCCGCCGGGCGTGGCCGACCCGGTCGTCGTCCCCACCGAGGCCGACAGGGAGGGCGCGATCGCGTTGATGACTCCCGCGCCGGCGAAACCGAGCACGACACCCGCAGCGCCGCCGATGATGCCCACCACGATGGACTCGCCCATCACCTGCAGGATGACCCGCCGGCTGCGCCAGCCCAGCGCCTTCAGCGTGCCGAACTCACGCACCCGGCGCGACACCGCCGACATCGTCAGCAGGCTAGCCAGGAGAAAGGCCGCCGCCAGCACCGCCACCGCCAGCCACTTCCCCAGGTTGCTGGCCAGGCTGGAGGTGCTCGACAGCGAGCCGGTCACCTCATTCGCCAGGTCACTGGAGTTGGTGACCGTCGCTGACGGGACCGCCTTGGAAATCTCCTTCGAGACGGTGTTCACGTTGGCGGCGCTGCTGGCGGCCACATAGATGGTGTTGACGTCGTTTTTCAGGCCGGACAGCGACTGGGCCCGGGCCAGCGGGATATAGACGTCGGAGTTGTTCTGCCCGGACGGCTCGCTGACGATCCCGATCACCTTGAAGCTGGTCTTGGCGATCGTGATCGCCGAGCCCACGGACAGCTTGTTCTGGGTCGCGTAGCTGGAGTCCAGCACCGCGACGTTGGAATTGGAATCGGAGGAGGCGAACGTCCGCCCCGAGGTGAGCTTCCCGGCGCTGAGCGGGCCGAGCTCACCGGTGCCGATATCCGCCCCGTCCACACTGAAGGAAATCGGGGTCAGCGATCCGCTGCCGCCTCCGCCGAAGCCGCCCGAGCCAGTGTTATCCGACACGGTCCCGGTGATCTTCGTGTCGGTCAGCGTCAGGCCGCCCGCGGCGGCGGCGACGCCGCTCAGCTGAGAGACCTTGGTCACCGACGACGAGCTGATCGTGCCGAGGCCAAGGTTGCGGAGAGTGTCGATGTTGATCTTGGCGCCCGCGGCCGGCCTGCTCCCGGTTCCGGCCTGCCCGCGGAAGCCGAACGACCCCGGTGCTCCGGAGCCCGCGGTCGGGGCCTTCGTCACGGTGATGTCGGTACCCGTCCCGTACAGCGCGTGCAGTACCGTCGTCTGGGCGTCCTTGACACCCGAAGACGCGGCCGTCACCGTGATCACCAGGCCGATACCGAGGGCAAGGCCCAGCGATATGAAGATGGCCTGGCGCATTCTTCGGCGCAGCTCACGCCATAGATATGTTAGGAACATATGGGCTCCTTAATGATTCTTCTGCTAACGATGCGAAATGCGTGCCTGCCCGCTGCACGGATGCATTTCCGTGTGCGTCATACCAACTAGGATTCTGCCGGCACTTTCTTGATGAGGGCCGCAGCGAAGCTGGAAATCGGGTTCCGTCGGCCGTTCCTGAAAGAGCGCTGCATAAAATCTGGGTAAACTCTTTATGCGGAAAGTCCTGAGTGGTTCCGGGAAACGTGGCGTGTGGCCAGCCGGGCCCCAGCCAGCCAGATATGAACCAGCCGGGTATGAACCAGCCGGGCATGAGGTGGAGGCGGTCAGGCAGACCCGGACGATGAGGCCGCCGCCATCGCGGGCAGACGCGGTCAGGTACCCGCCGTGGGTCTGGACGACGGAGCGCACGATGGACAGGCCGAGGCCGGCCCCCTGCGGGTGACCGGTCCGGCTATCGCCGAGCCGCCGGAACGGCTCGAACAGTGTCTCGACCTGCTGCGGCGGGACAGGCGGCCCGGAGTTGGCCACCACGAGCTCGACCAGGCCGGGCCCGGCCAGCCGGGTGCTCACCGTCACCCAGCCGCCCGGGTGGTTGTGCCGGATGCCGTTGCGGACCAGGTTGAGGGCGAGGCGCTCGAGCAGGATCGGGTCACCGGTGGCCGGGGCAGGGTCCGGCGCCGCGTCCACGGTGATCCCCGCGGCGGCGGCTTCGCCGGCCGTCTCCTCCACGGCCCCGGCGGCGACGTCGGACAGGTCGACGGGCACCCGGTCGATGGCCTGGCTCTCGCTGCGGGCCAGGGCGAGCAGGCCGTCGATGACCAGTTCGCTGTGGGCGTTGACAGCCAGCACCGTGTCGATGACCTGGCGAAGCTCGGCCGGGACACGGTGCTGGGCCACCGCGACCTCGAGCAGCGTCCGGTTGGTGGCCAGCGGGGTGCGGAGCTCATGCGAGGCATTGGCGACGAACCGGCGCTGGCCGTCGAAGGACGCATCCAGCCGCTCCAGCATGGCGTCGAACGTGTCGGCAAGTTCCTTCAGCTCATCCCGGGGCCCGTCCAGCGCGATGCGCTCATGCAGGTTGCTGCCAGCCACCCGGCGGGCGGTGTCGGTGATGTGGCGCACCGACCGGAGCGCCCGGCCGGCCATGAGCCATCCGAAGGCGACGGCGGCCACCGCCACCACCGCCAGGGCAAGCAGGGATTCCCACACCAGCGAGCGGAGGATCCGGCTGCGATGCTCGTCCAGCCGCTGGCGGATGGCCTGCACGTCGGCGGGGCTGAGCTGGATGCCCGAGCGGAACGTGACCGGCTGATCCGGCCGCAGCCGAGGCGTGGTCCCGTTCGGCGCGCGGAGCCCGTCGGCGAGGTGGCCGCCGGGAAAGTTGCTGGTGAAGATGGCGTAGAAGATGCCGATCAGCACCCCGCCGGCGAGGAGGAACATCCCGCCGTAGAGCAGGGTGAGCCGGGCCCGCATGCTCAACCGGGGACGTCCCAGGGTAGTCAGCAGCCTCACAGGATGCGGTACCCCGCTCCGGGGATCGTCTCGATCGGCGACGGGTCACCGAGCTTGCGGCGCAGGGTCATGATCGTGACCCGGACGACGTGCGTGAACGGGTCGACGTTCTCATCCCATGCCTTCTCGAGAAGCTGTTCGGCGGACACGACGGTCCCGGCGCCGCGCAGCAGTTCCTCCAGAACGAGGAATTCCTTGTTCCGCAAGGCCAGCGGGCACCCATTCCTGGACGCCTCGTGACGGGCCGGATCGAGCCGGATCCCGGCCCGCTCGAGGACGGGCGGCTCGGGCGGCCGTGCCCGTCGCCCCAGGGCCCGGACCCGCGCGACGAGCTCGGTGAACGCGAACGGCTTGGCGAGGTAGTCATCGGCGCCGAGATTGAGCCCCGCCACCCGGTCAGAGAGGTCACCTGCGGCGGTCAGCATCAGGATCCGGACCGCGGCGCCGCTGCCGGCCAGCGACCGGCAGACGTCATCCCCGTGGACGACGGGCAGATCCCGGTCCAGGACGACCACGTCATAGGAGTTCACGGCGAGCCGCTCCTGCGCCGCCCCGCCGTCGAGAACCACATCCACGGCCATGGCCTGGCCCCGCAGCCCGTCCGCGATCGCATCCGCCAGCGGCCGCGCGTCCTCCACCACCAGAACCCGCACCTGCACCTCCTGCTGTCCGACCCACCACGGCCGCATCTAGTCTGGGCCGGGCCAGGTCAGATCCACGTCAACTGCTGCCCTGGGCTTGCTGAGGGCCGCCTGGGCGGCCGGAACACGCGGCGGGCGTTGACGCTGGCTTGACGGGCGGCCTGGTGAACTGTCATGCCGGTGCGGGCCGCAGCACGGCAGCCCCAGAGCAGTGCGGAGGAAAACAACCATGAGCAGGCGGCAGGCTGGCCGTATCGCGGGCGGCGCAGCGCTCTTGCTGGCCGCGGTGACGGCCTGCGGCAGTTCAGGCGGCGGGGCCGCCGCGGCCGCGTCCCCCAGCAGCAGCGGGTCCTCCCAGCTGGTGTCGTGCCTGCGATCGCACGGCGTGAACGTGCCGGCCTCGGGCGGGTCGAGCGCCGTGCGCAGCGCGCTGCAGAACCTCTCGTCGTCGCAGCGGACCACGGCGATCCAGGCCTGCCATCAGTACCTGGGCGCCGGAGGGTTCCGGCACCGGAGCGGCGGGCAGTCACCCTCCAACGGATAGACCCGGCGGGCTCGCCGGCCTGACGAAAGCCGTCAGCCCGTAGCAGTGAAGATCGCTAGGTGTTGCGGTTTATGACGTTGATGACGCTCGGGTCGGATGTGAGGCGGCGTCTCGTAATCCGGTTCATGACCGGTGGAGGACGTGGGTGCGAAGGCCTGGCCCTCGTCCAGCGGGTGGAAGACGCCCTCGTTCAGGTACCAGCAGCGGATCTGCTTGACCGGGATGTTCACGCCGTTCGGCAGTGTGTGGGAGATCTCGCCGGTGAACGTCCGCACGATGACGCCGGCCGTTTCACCGCCGGTGACCATGCGGTGCAGCCCCGCGGCGACCATCGGGTTCTCAATCTCCAGCGAGCCGTCACCGGCCACGGTGACGCCCGTGCTCCAGCCGTTGCTCAACGTGACCAGGTGGTGTCCTTCCCCGGCCGGGGCGATCAGGGCCCGCAACGGCGCCTGGACGGGGCTCCCAGCCTGCATGGCCAACGCGGCGGCAGCGATGCTCCGCGCCCGCTCCAGACTGGCGGCTTCCTCGGCGGTGGGGAACTCGTGCCGCCAGCCGGTGAACGAGCCGACCGCCTGGCAGCCGATGACCGTGACCATCCCCTCAGCCTCGGGCGGCTGGTAGTCGCAGGCGTTGCGTCCGCAGTACAAGCCCTCCCAGTGCCCGCGCTCGCGGGCTGTCGCCGGTTTGACCGTGATGGAAAAGCCGCATCCGGGGCAGGTGATGGTGACCTTCCCGGCCTGCCGCTCGAGGCGCCGGCGCTTCTCGTGTTCAAACCAGCCGGGCGGCTGCCGGGCCCACCCGGCTACCTGCTCCCGGGTCGGGAACTGCGCACCGGCACGCTTGAGCACCCGGCGCGTCACCCACGCGCAGTCCCCTCCCAGAGCCTCGCGTATCTCTTCGATCGTGGCGCGGTCCTCCCGCACGGGAAAACCTCCCTTCACGCAACACAGCGGATCGTATGCGTGTCCAACTATGGCCTTCTGATGGCATGACACGTGGCACGTGTATAAGGGCGCAGGGATAATTACACGTTCGTGCGCGGGGCGGTGGCGCGGGCGCGGGGGCCGAGGACGGGCTGGCCGCCGCGGATACCCCGGTATCCCCGGTCCCACGGCCAGTGGCCGTGGCCGTCGGCGTGCACCACCTGCAGTGCGTGCACGCCGGGACCGAACAGCTCAACGCAGATGGTCAGATGGGCGGTCGGCACCGCCACCCGGACAAATTCGATCAGCGGGCCCCGGCGCAGGCGCACCTGCTCTCCCGGCGCCGGGACGCTGGCGTGCATGACGTGCGCGGCCACGTCATTGACCAGCGCGGCGGCACGGCGAAGCGGCAGGCCGGTCACGACAAGCTCCGGTTTGCCATATGCGGTCAGCCCGGCCGTGTACACCCACGGCGGCCGGATCCCCCGGCGCTGAACCCCCTGGACGGCCCAACCGCAGTCCTCGATCACGTCACGCAGATGGTTGAGATAGTCAAGTCTGGTGCCATCGGGATGGTCGCACGCCCAGCACATGGATCCTCCTAGGGAACTGCTCCGGATCACCGGCAAGGACCACTATGCCGGGAGGTACCGACAAAACCAGACAGAGATCTCACCGGCGGGGTCGGGTGGCCCGGGGGAATCTCACTCCCGGGCTCCCACAGAATCCGTACGTAACCGTCTCCCGTCATACGGCTCTTGCCGTCCTGATCATCTGGCGGCCGGTTTCACCCAAGCCCCGGCCACTGGGACGGCGTCGGCACCCCGGACAGATGATTTCGCGGCTCAATAACGCAGCCTACGTCTCCCTCTGTCAACGCTTCGCCTGCGTCCTCACGGGCACCGGCGCATGACTCGAGGTCACCGTGGATCGCTACTCCTTCGATGCAGGACGTTTTCATGTCCCTTCTCCAAGCCGGTTTATCCCGGCGCTCCCCAGTTGATCTGCCCTCACGTCCGGATGGCGCTGCGGAACCGCTGCTGGTAGGCGCGCGGCGAGATGCCGAGGTGCTGGATGAACGCCCGGCGGAGGGACTCGGAGCTGCCGAACCCGCTGCGGTACGCGGCGTCGGTGACCGAACTCCCGGCGTCCAGCAGATCCCTGGCGGTGTCGAACCGGATGAGCTCAACATACTTAGCGGGTGTTGTGCCCAGCTCGTCGCGGAACAGCCGGGTCAGGTGGCGCGGGCTCACGTTGGCGAGCGACGACAGCGAGGCGAGCGAATAGTCCCCGGCGGGATCGGCGGCCACGGTGTCGCACAGTCTCCGCAGCGGCGCGCCGTGCGGCAGCGGCGCCCGGAGGGACGGCGAGAACTGCGACTGGCCGCCAGGACGCTGGAGGAACACCACCAGCGACCGGGCGACGTCGCGGGCGAGCCCGGGGCCGTGGTCGCGTTCGACCAGCGCAAGTGCGAGGTCAATGCCGGCGGTGACACCGGCCGAGGAGAAGACGCCCCCGTCTTCGACAAAGATCGCGTCGGGCTCGACCTCGATCGCCGGGTGGGCGCGCGCGAGGGTTTCGGCGTGCTGCCAGTGTGTGGTCGCCCGGCGGCCGTCCAGAAGTCGCGCCGCGGCGGCAACGAACGCGCCGGTGCAAATGGAGGCGACCCGCTGCGCCGACCCGGCCAGGTCGGCGGCGGCCCGCGCGAGTTCCGGGCGCACGGCATGGGCGGGGAAGACGTCCCCGCCGGCCACGAGCGCCGTGTTGAGCGGCCCGGCATCCGCGGCGGCCGCGTCGACGGCGATCCGCATCCCGGTGGATGATGTCACGTCGCGGCCATCTGCCGAGCACAGCACGAGCTCGTAGTCGGCGCCGAAGCGGTTGGCCTCGCTGAAAACCTCGCTCGGCCCGGCCACGTCCAGGAGCTTCACCCCGTCGAAGACGAGCACACCGACGCGACGCCGCTGTCCCATAGCGCCTCCTCCCCGGTCCGCAACTGTGGGAAATGTGGCTGGTATTGCGGGGCGCCGTCACCGCCTCCGGCGGCAGGCTCTAAGTACGGCAGTAGCCGCAAAGAAAGGCAGACAGCATGACCACCGAGATCGCCGGGATCACCATTCCCGACTCATCCCTCGCCGCCGAGGCCACGGAACTGGTCCGCGACGCGGCACCGGACCTGCTCTTCCACCATTCACGCCGGGTGTTCCTGTTCGGATTGCTGCAAGGGCGCCGGCTCGGCCTGGCGGCGGACCCGGAACTGCTGTACGTCGGCGCCATGTTCCACGACCTGGGCCTTACAGAAAAATACCGCGGCCAGGAGCAGCGCTTCGAACTGGACGGCGCGGACGAGGCCCGCCGCTTCCTGCGCGCCCGCGGTGTGGACGAGGCCGCCAGCCGCAAGGTGTGGGAAGGGATCGCCCTGCACACCACGCCGGAGGTGCCCTACCGGCTGGAGCCCGAGGTGGCCCTGGTAACCGCGGGCGTGGAAACCGACGTGCTGGGCATCGGCCGTGATCTGCTGGCCAAGGAGGACATCGCCGAGGTGACCGCCGCGCACCCGCGGCCCAACTTCAAGGAGCAGATCCTCGCCGCCTTCGCAGACAGGTTCCGCCACCGCCCGGACAGCACGTTCGGCACGGTCAACGCCGACGTCCTCGAGCACTTCGTTCCCGGCTACCGCCACATCGACTTCGTCGACGTCATCCGCGACTCCGCCTGGCCGGAGTAGGCGTCCGCAGGTTGCTGACCGACGGCCCGAAGGTCCAGCCGACCGGATGCGGACCCTGACCAGTAGCCGATGCCGGGAATGCCGGGCCCGGCGGACCCGCAGGACACCCACCGGGCGAGCATCCGCCCGGACGCCGCGGTGAGAACACCGCGGTGACGATCATGGTCAACGCGCTCCCCCTGGCCGGCCGGGCGCCCTACCCGACCGGCCAGGTGTGGACCGGCTCGTTGGTGTGCATGTGCTCGATGTAGCGCTGGGTCATCTGCCGCAGCACCTCCGCGCGATCGGCCCCGCCGCGCTCGGTGAGCGCCTGAACCGTGCCGATCTGCCAGGCAGCCCCGTTCTGGCCGGTCAGGCAGCGCTGCTCGATGATGCCCAGCAAGCGGTCGGCGTGCGTGGGGAGGACACCCCACCGGGCCAGCCCGTCGCGGGCGAGCGGCAGCAGGCGGCGCAGCACAAGCTCGGCGACGCCGGCCTCGCCGAGGCCGGGCCAGTACAGCCGCGCGTCCATGCCGTACCGGGCCGCCTCGTGCAGGTTCTCTTCCGCGGTAGCGAACGACAGCTGGGTCCAGATCGGCCGCTGCGCCTCGGCGAGGGCGCGCAGCAGCCCGTAGTAGAACGCCGCGTTCGCGATGACGTCCGCGACGGTCGGGCCCGCGGGCAGGACACGGTTCTCCACCCGCAGGTGCGGCGTGCCGTCGACGACGTCGTAGACGGGCCGGTTCCAGCGGTAGATCGTCCCGTTGTGCAGGCTCATCTCGGCGAGCTGCGGGCAGCCGCCGCCGTCGAGCGCCGCCACCGGGTCCTCGTCCTCGCACAGCGGCAGCAGCGCGGGGAAGTACCGGATGTTCTCCTCGAACAGGTCGAACACTGACGTGATCCAGCGCTCGCCGAACCACACGCGGGGCCGCACGCCCTGCCGCTTCAGCTCATCCGGCCGGGTGTCGGTCGCCTGCCCGAACAGGGTGATCCGGGTTTCGTGCCAGAGCTGCCGGCCGAACAGGAACGGGGAGTTGGCCGCCACCGCGACCTGCACCCCGGCGATCGCCTGGGCAGCGTTCCAGTAGCTCGCGAACGCGTCCGGGCTGACCTGGGCATGAAGCTGCACGCTCGTGCAGGCGGCCTCGGGGGTGATGCTCCCGGCGTGGGTGAGGAGCTGCTCGGCCCCCTCGATCGCGATCCGCATGTCTTCCCCGCGCGCCGCGAAGATCTGCTCATTGAGCACCCGGTAACGCTCGTTGGCCGACAGGGTGCCCTCGTGCATGTCGTGTTCGGCCAGCGTCGGCAGGATGCCGATCATGACGAGACGGCTGCCGGTGCCGCGGGCCTTGGCGTCCGCGGCATTGAGGCTGGCGCGGATCTCCTGCTCCAGATCCGCCACGGCGTCGCCGCAGAGCCGCCGGGGCGGCACGTTGACCTCCAGGTTGAACTGGCCGAGCTCGGTCGCCCACGCCGGATCGGCGATCGCGGCAAGCACATCCGCGTTGCGCATGGCCGGCACACCGCGCCCGTCAACGAGGTTCAGCTCGATCTCCACGCCCACCTGCGCCGGTTCCTCCTCGAACCGCCGCTCGCGCAGCATCCGGGCGAACACGTCCAGCGAGCGCCGCACCTTCTCCCGGTGCCTGCGGCGGTCCTCGCCAGTAATCTTGATCGCCTCAATGTCCCGGCCCATGCGGCCTCCGCTCACTAGACAGGGAGACCTTGCCACCCTTTGCGTGCCTTACCTCCACATTCGCATGCCGCCGGAGCATGCGCCAGCAGGGTGCACCGTCTGCAGGCGGCCTGAGCACGGAAAAGAGATAAGAACGGCGCCGAACGAAGGCGCGGTGACACGTGCTCAACAGCCGGCCGCCCTCATGCCTCCTGCCCGCTCGTCTTCTCCAGGGCCGCGCGGATCGTGGCGGCGAACTCCGCCGGGAATTCCAGCGGCGCGAAATGGCCAGCGCCATCGACGAAGCGGACGGTGATGTCGCTGAAGAACTCTTCGACCCGGTCCGACCAGGCCCGCGGGAAGAGCGGGTCATGCTCGGGCCACAGCACCGTCGTCGGGACCGCGATCCGGTCCGCGCTGGCGGGCGGCTGCTCGGTGACGGATCGGGCTACCGAGCCCGAGCCCGCCCGGTACCAGCCGATCGAGGCGGTGAACGCGCCGGGCAGGCTGTAGACGGAGACCAGGTGCTCCAGAGCCGCGTCGTCGAGGGTGAACGACGGGCCGGACCAGTGGGCCCAGAAATGGGACAGGTAATCGCGGACCGCCGCCGGCGCACCGTCGATCAGGTCCGTGGCGAGCGGGAGCCGGTGGAAGGCCTGGTACCAGAATTCGCTCTGGGCCTGCGGCTCGAGTATGCGGCGCCCGATGCCCGGCAGCGGCGGCGCGATGACCAGCGCCCGGATGAGGCCGGGGCTTTCCTGCGCCAGGGTCTGCGCGATCCGGCTGCCGATGTCGTAACCGGCCAGCACCGGGCGCTTCAGCCCCAGTTCCCGGATCAGCCCGGCCACGCTGCGCGCCTGCGCGGCCGCGTCATACTGCTCACCGGGATCGGCGGGATGCTTGCCGGACTCGCCGAATCCGCGAAGATCCGGGACGACGATCTCACATGAATCCGTCAGCGCCGGGCCGAGGATGCGGTAATCGGTCCGGTCACCGGGCCAGCCATGCAGCAGGATCACCGGCTCACCGGACCCGGAACGGTCGTAATGGAGCCGGAACCCGTCAACCGGCTCACTTTGTGGCATGGCCACCTCCGGGTGCGGGCGCAGTCTGGGCTCCGCCAACGTACAGCCCGGATCCCCGCCGGTGCCAGCGTCGCCGGACAGGGCCCCCCTCCCTGCATGGAAAGGGGGGCGCTGCCCCCGCAACCACAAGCCGGAAGCGAGGCGCCGGGCACCAGACCGGCAAGAATCCCAGATCGGGCGGCGAGGTCGGAATCCTCGCCGCCCGACCATCCCGCGCCGTGCTCCCCGCGGCCCGGATCCCCTGCTGCCTCTCCCTGACAGCATCCCCGCCGGCCGGACCCCAGCACCTCACTTCGGCTCCTGACAGCTAAAACCTGGGCTTCGGTGATGCCCGCGCCACCGGCCGGGAGACCATGGGCCGCGGACGGCGCGGCAGGCGGTTCCGCCGCACCGTAGCCGGCCTCCCCACCGCCCGGTTCCGCGAGCGGCTGTGCGGCATGGCCTGCCACGCCGGGCTGATCGTGGTCGCGGCCGGCCCGGCCTGCACCAGCAGATGGGGCGCCCAGCACTGGAAGAAGCCCCTGCGGGGCCAGACCACGAAGATGCGCGTCACCCGGCACCACGCTGCCGCGGTGGCCATCGGACGACGCGCTCTCGGGCACGGAATACGGCGTCGGCTAGACATCCGATGCGGTTAGGTTGATACGGGCATAGGTTTGTATGGGCACAGGTGAGGCGGTCATGGATGAAACCGGCATGGGTAATATGGACGGCTGCGTGCTGGCCGTCGTCGGGGCCTCACCCGACGCGCCGCCGCCGGGACTGTCACGGGAAATGCCGGGCGCCGATGTC